>NZ_CP077107.1:2159268-2467735 GCF_019263745.1 Methanospirillum hungatei | reverse complement strand
ATTGAGGTAGAATTCCCAACCGGATATAAAATCCTGAATGCGTACACAATCCCCATTCTTGATTCCAATCAGCGGGTTACCTCTGCTTTAGGGGTGTATACAGATATTACTGCTGAAGAACGGGAAAGATTGAAAACGAATCAGATAATTGATAACAATCCAATTCCGTTTCTCATCCTTAAACCAGATCTTACCATTGAAGGCTCAAACCTGGCTTTTTTTACGCTTTCAGGATATTCAAAAGATCAACTGTTCAAGATGAATCTTGGAGACTTTAAAATTTTAAAAATAGAGGGAACATCATCCAAAGAATGCGTAACCACTAAAAAAGAAGCGATAAGTGAATCACTCATTGATTTTCCTTCTGGGAAAAAACATATCCGAATCTATTCTATCCCCATTTTAGATGAAAATAGTGACGTAGCATCAGTTCTTATCACCTGCGTTGACTTGACTGCTCAAAAACATCTGGCAGATTATCTCCAGACAGAAGTGATTCGTCTCTCAAAAAATCTGGAGAATTTAGCTGAAGGTAACCTTGAATTTGATCTTAGAACAGGAGAACCTGATGAATATACGAAAAATGCACATGATCAGTTTACTACCATTCAGAATAATCTGAAAGGGGCGGGTGATAATCTTGTGAAAGTCACCGAAGAGATGGAATATTTTATCCAGGCCATTGTTGCAGGTGATCTAAAAATAAGGGGAGATGCAGAGCAGTTTGCAGGAACATATAGGGATATCATAAGTGGTCTAAACCGCGTAATGGAATCTGTTCAAAACCCAATATCAGCATCAATCGCCCTTTCCGGTGAATATGCAAAAGGAAATTTTTCGGCTGAACCACCGAATATCAGTGTCCAGGGAGATTTCCTGATCTTAAAGAATGCATTGATGAATATCGGGGTTCAGGTCTCTGCAGTACTAAACGAGATAGACCGGGAGATGGAAGAACTTACGAGCCGTGCCGAAGAAGCAAATGCCGGAGTAAAGGACGTTGCAGAAGGATCAGCGATGGTTGCTAAGAATGCTGCAGACGTTGGCAACCAGAGTGAACGGGGAAAAGAAAACATTGATCAGGTTCTCCGGGCCATGATGGATCTCTCGGCAAATGTGGAAGAAGTTGCATCAAGCACCGAATCAGTCAGTAAAGTCACCCATGACACCGATGAACTCTCCAAGAAAGGGGTTGAACTTGCCCACAATGCAGAAAATGGAATGAAAGGGATAATGGCATCATCCGGTGAGGTAGAGCGGATCATCATAGAAATTAAAGGCGAAATGGCACAGATAGGAAAGATTGTGAATGTCATTACTGACATTGCAAGCCAGACCAACCTTCTTGCCCTGAATGCTGCCATTGAAGCAGCACGTGCCGGTGAAGCAGGGAGAGGATTTGCCGTAGTTGCGAGTGAAGTCAAAGCCCTGGCACTTGAGTCCCGGCGATCTGCAGAAAACATTGCCGAGATGATTACCAGCCTGCAGAAAAAGTCTGATGAAGCCTCAAAAGCCATGGACCAGGCAGATGTGGCAGTATCACAAGGAAATAGCGCTGTCCTTGAAACTTTACAGATTTTTAACCAGATCGTTGAATCTGTAGGCCAAATTGCCCGGAACATGGAGGATGTTTCAAAGACCACCGAACAGCAGGCAGCATCTGTTGAAGAGATTACAGCAAGTGCTCATGAAGTAAATAATCTGGTCGGTGAAATCGCAACCGAAGCAATATCTGCAGCATCCGCAGCAGAACAAAGTTCTGCAGGAACTAGTCAGATTGTTACGGTTATTGAAGATCTGAATAAAATAATAACTGAAGTTTCCAGAGCAATTGGGAAATTCCATTACAGATAAATAATTTCTTCTTTCCAGAGATAATTACCCTTACCTAAAAAAACCAACAAAAATAAGTCAATTATTGACTTTATCTTATTAAAAAGCATAAAAACACACAAATTCCAATATTACTTATTACCTCTTCTCCAACTATTTTGAGAGATGTGTACCGAAGAAATCGTCATATTGAGTGTAAGGCCAGGTGAATAGAATATGAAGATCCTCCATACCTCGGACTGGCACCTGGGAAACCAGATCTGCGGGCACAAACGGTACGATGAACACGAACAATTCCTCTCATGGCTGTTATCCCTCATCAACCAGGAAGGAGTTGATATCCTCATCGTTGCAGGGGATATATTCGATACAACCACCCCGCCGAACCGTTCCCTGGAACAATATTACCAGTTCCTTGCACGGGCTGCCGGATCCTCCTGCAGGCATATCGTCATTACCGCTGGAAACCATGACTCACCCTCCCTTATTGCAGCACCACGAGAACTCTGTAAATACCTGAATATCACCATCGTCGGCCATGTTCCGGATTACCCTGAGGAACTTGTTACCATACTAAAAGACCGGGACGGAATGCCTGAACTCATCATCTGTCCGGTCCCGTACCTTCGTGACCGGGACGTGCGAACCATGCAGGCGGGGGAGAGTGCCGGAGAGAAGGCGGCAAACCTGGTTGCAGGGATAAAAGCCCGATACCATGCAATTGGTTCATGTGCAGAAACAATGCGGGAGGAGATCGATAATTCCATCCCGATTATTGCAACCGGCCATTTGTTTGCTGCAGGAGGTATAACCAGGGAGGATGACGGATGTCGTGACCTGTACCTGGGAACGCTCGCCTGTGTCGGGACTGATGCATTTCCCTCCTGCATCGATTACCTGGCACTTGGCCACCTTCACCTCCCCCAGAGAGTCTGTGGAAATGACCGGATGCGATATAGTGGTGCACCTTTGCCCATGGGATTTGGGGAGGCAGGACAGACGAAATCAGTCCTTATGCTTGATGTTCAGGATTCACGAAATATGTCGGTGAAAGAGATCGCAGTCCCGGCATTTCAAAGAATGGACAGAATATCCGGAACGTTCGATGAGGTAATAGAGGAACTGTGCAGACTGAAGATGGAGTACTCCCCGGCCCTTGTTGAAGTAATTCTTGAAGATCCCCGTATCATTCCGGATGCATCTGAGAGGATCCGAACCACCATTCAGGGATCGCCCATTGAAGTTTTGAGGGTGAAAGCTCAGCGGGTATCTGCACAGGCATTGCAACCGGGCAGTGATGAAGAGTCGCTTGCCGGGCTCTCTCCTGAAGAGGTATTTAAAAGACGACTTGATGCTGCAGAAATTTCCGGTAAGGACCGTCAGGAACTTCTTGAATCATTCCGTGAGATCTACACAGAACTGCAGGAAGAGGACAATAATTCGGAGTAACAGAGATGAAGATCCTGAAATTGAAATTTTCCAACCTGAATTCTCTTGCCGGAACCTGGGATATTGATTTCACGAATCCCGCATTCACCTCTTCAGGAATTTTTGTGATCACCGGCCCGACCGGATCAGGGAAAACAACCGTTCTAGATGCCATCTCTCTGGCACTCTATGGCAGAACTCCCCGGCTTGGGAAAGTCACCAAGTCAAGCAACCATATTATGACCAGGCATACCGGTGAATGCTCAGCTGAAGTCGTCTTTGAATCACAAAAAGGGAGATTTATCTGTCACTGGAACCAGCGAAGGGCAAGAAATAAACCGGACGGAGAGCTGCAGCCCCCACAGCATGAGATCAGCAGGGCCGATACCAAAGAAATTCTGGCATCAAAGATAAACCAGGTCCAGGAGATAGTAGAAGAAGTAACCGGGATGGACTATGACCAATTTACCAGGTCCATCCTTCTTGCCCAGGGAGGATTTGCCGCTTTCCTTCAGGCCGGGGCAGATGAACGGGCACCCATACTTGAGCAGATCACCGGAACAGCCATCTATTCTAAGTTGTCACAAAAGACTTATGAGCGATATACCAGTGAGCGGGAAAAACTTGACCAGATAAGCCGGGAATGTGATCTCATAGCAGTCCTCTCCCCCGAAGAGAAAGAGAACATAGAGCAGCAGATAGAGGAACTCCGGAGGGCTGCGACCGGAAAGGACGGGGAGATCGCCAGGACCACTGAAGCCATCCGGTGGAGAGAGACGGTTGAAAAACTCCAGTCTGAAATTGATGGCCTTGAAATTGATGCACAGCACCTTGGAGAGAAAAAGGCTGCATTTGAACCTTCCAGACAGACTCTTGTTGCAGGACAGATAGCGGCATCATTCCAGGGATTATATGCTCCCCTTATACTGAAACGCGAGACACTTCAAAAGGATACCGGGCAGCAGAAACAGACAATCAGTATGAGAGATTCCCTCCGTACTACTCTTCCGGATCTTGAGAATTCAGTTCTTATTGCAAAAACCGCAATAGAACAGGCGGAACGGGAACGGAATGAAGGAAATAGACTCATTCAGAGTATCCGAATACTCGATAAGGATATACATGAGAAAAATGCTGAAGTTCTCAAAAGGAAAGAAGAATTAACCGGGCTTCAAAACCTCCTTGCAAAGTATAAAAGTGAGCAGGAACTGGCACAGAAGAGACAGCAGGAAATTCAGAATGAAAAGAACGATGCTGCCAGGTATATTGATCAAAACGCCAGGGATGCAATAATCAGGGATATCTATTCAGGAATAGAAGAAAAGATTCATCAGATCCGTGAAGAACTGAAGGTACATCAGAAGGATGAAGCAGATTGCACCGAACAGAAAAGACTGATTCAGGTAAAGGAACTGGAACTGGCAGTTTTCCATAAGAAACGGGAGATTCTTCAAAAGTCAGTGCAGGAACTGGAGGAGCAGCAAAAAAACAGAGAGGAAGATCTCGAAAGACTCCTCTCCGGCACCACTCTGTCAGATCTGCGACAGAGTCGTGATAGGAAAAAGGTCAGAATAGAACATCTGAACCGGTTGAGTGAGATATTGGCCGGGATAAAGGACATCTATGCAAAAAAAGAAGCATTAACCCAGAAACAGGACGACCTCATCCATTACCTGCAGACATCCGGATATGAAAAAGAACGCAAAGAATCAGATCTTAAACATCATGAAGATCTTCTTGCAACAAAACGGACGGCCGCATTCCTTGCTGCGAAAGTCAGGGATCTGACCGAAGAGCGAAACCAGCTCACAGACGGGGAGCCCTGTCCACTCTGTGGCTCCGTTCATCATCCGTTTGTAACAGAACAGGATATAAAGCCTGACGATATCATCAGTGATTTCGTCGAAGAAGAGAAGATAATCAAGGATCTCACCAGGAAACTGAACACCCTTACGGCAACAACTGCTGAAAAAGAGGGTGAACTCAGAAGATGCACTGAGGATATCACCGACTGTGAAGCGAAACTGAATGAACTGAACCAGGCATGGAGAGATGGAACTGACGCCCTGGGCATTGATCCTGAAATTGATGATGCAACCCTTATATCTTATAAAAATGCCACTGCATCAGAACTGGGAGCCTTGGAGATAACAATCCGTACTGCAGAAGAACACGAGGAGAAGATCAAAAAAGCAGCTCCCCTTTTTACTAACGGCCAAAAAACCCTGACCTCCCTTGAGAAAGAATGCAGAGAAAAGGAGTTTGAGGTTACAACAAGGAAAAGCAAAGTTGAGCAATACCAGGAACGTATCAAATCAGGTGAATTAAAAATTAAGACCTGTTTTGATGAACTAAAACCAACCCTTGCCGATCTCGGCTGCTCCATCAATCGGGAAACCAACTTTGTAGCCTACCTCCTTACCCTGAAAAATCGCCAGAAAAAATTCCAGGAACAGGAAGATCGGATAAAGGCCTGTGAAGAGCAGCTTCGGGCAGTAGATAAAGACATAAGCGGCATCCAGGGGAAGATATCTGAAAAAATAGATGAAGTATCCAGAAAGTTCGGAGAGATCAGGGAGAAGGAATCTACTTTGCAGACTCTGAAAAACGAGCGAAAGGACCGGTTTGGAGAGAAGGATACAGAGAGTGAAGAGAAACGCCTGACCGAAGCGGTTAAAAATGCCAGCGAGATCTTCGAGACCAGACAGAAGGAGAAAAATGATCTCCTTACCCGGATCCAGTCACTTGAAGACCTTCTTTCAGACCTTGAGAAACGAATTTCAGGAGCTCACCATGACATCCGTTCATGTCTTGAAGAATTTCTCACACTCATTCGGCAGGCAGGGTTTGCAGACGAAGAGACCTATACAGCTGCTCTGATGAAACAGGAAGAGATCCTCCGGCTTGAAAAGGTATGGGAAGATATCAGAACAGAAGAGACCAGAATCGGTGAACGGAAAACGTCTGCACAAACCAGGTATGAGGAAGAGCAAAAGAAAAACCTCACAACCAAACCGGTCCAGGAACTGAAAGAAGTACTCGACTTATTTCAAAAACAAAAGGACCAGTTCAAGGAAGATATAGGAAAAAACCAGGAGAAACTTATCCGGCATGAAGAGATGGTGAGGGAGCAGAGTGAGAGGATTGCCATCCGGGATGCCCATCAGCGTGAGGTGGATAAATGGCACCGACTCTATGACCTTATTGGCTCAGCAGATGGGAAAAAATTCAGGGTATTTGCCCAGGGACTCACGTTCTGCATCCTTCTCAGCCATGCGAACCAACACTTAAAACGTATTACCGACCGGTACATCCTTGTCCAGGACAAGGATCTCCCCCTTGACATGCAGGTGATCGATACCTGGCAAGGCGGTGTGATACGGTCTGTTAAGAACCTATCCGGCGGGGAGATATTCATGGTCAGTCTTGCCCTGGCTCTTGGGCTTTCACATATGGCAAGTCAGAATGTCAGAGTTGATTCACTCTTCCTAGATGAAGGATTTGGAACGCTTGACGATGATGCTCTTGAAACCGCTCTTTCAACGTTATCTGGTCTTGAACAGGAGGGAAAACTCATCGGAGTGATTTCTCACGTTTCAGCACTCAAAGAGAGGATTCCTGTTCGGATATCTATAGAGAAAGGGACAAACGGGAGGAGTAAAATATTATTGCCCTGAATCTGGAAGAATACTATCAATAAAATTTAATTTTGATTTGCATAAGTACTAGATTCATCTCCTGTTCACCCAATTCATACAGGTTTTTCCTTCTTGATACCATATATCTAATTTTAGAGAAAATTTTGTGTATATTATTACAAAGTGATCGTTCTTCTCAATTGTTAACATGAGTATATTATTTGTGTTACAAAACAAGATAGATAATAATGAAATGGCATGAGCACTGCCACTATATGGAACTCCCCCGTGAATACCCTGTTACGGAACTCGCCAGATTTCATGGACATCTGGGCCCGTTTATTGTTATCGGATATCGGATGGGGAGATATGCGTTGCAAAACCTAGGTGACAATCCTTTTGCTATCAAAGCCAGTGTGTACTGTTCAGGCACTACCCCACAGTCATGCCTTGCTGATGGCATTCAGCTTGGAAGCGGGTGCACCCTTGGAAAAGGCAATATCGAGATCGTGAAATCTGATGTCGTATACAGCGAGTTCTCATCTGACGGTGCAAAAATTCGTCTGAAACCACTTGGATTAAAACAGTTACCCCAGGATACACCGGATTATGAGCTTGAGATCGAGAAATATGCTGCTGACTTGTATACCCTCCCTGATGACCAGCTCTTCTCGGTTGAGGTACTCTCATGACCAGGGGAACAGACGATATCATTCAATTAGAGAATGTCTGGACGACCTATGAGGGCGCAGACCTACCAGTTATTAAAGACGTCACGCTCGAAATCAAACATGGTGAATTTGTGGTGATTGGAGGACCAAACGGTGCGGGAAAAACGACCTTGTTAGAGACCATTGCAGGACTGCTTCCCATCGTTGATGGGAGTGTTCAGGTCTGCGGTCATGATGTTGTGAAGGACGGGTGTGCTGCACGAAAGAAGATCGGATATGTCATCCAGAATTTTGATTTTCACCCATATACTCCCTTCACCGTTGAGGAAGTTGTTCTCATGGGGCGGTTTGGAAAGATCGGATGGCTGAAACGTCATTCCAGTAGGGACATGGACAAGGTCACGTCGGCCATTCACCAGCTGGGCCTTACTCTCATGCAGAAGAACCAGATTGGTAAACTCTCCGGAGGTCAGCAGCAAAAGGTGCTTATTGCACAAAACCTTGCAAAAGAGCCGGAAGTCCTCCTGCTTGACGAGCCGTTCAGCAACCTTGACATGATAACCAGGGAAGAGGTCAGCAAACTCCTCTGTCAGATTGCGGATGGAGGCATTCCGGTCCTGATCGTCTCTCATGCATTTGATGCCCTGCCTGACCGGGAGATCAGGGTCGTTGTCATGCAACATGGGGAAATCATCCTTAATCAGCTCTCACATCCATCTGAAGTAGGAAACCTGGTTCGATCTGCTTCGGTGGCAGCCTGATGCTGGAATTTCTTATCCCAAATAATGTTATGTGCCATGCAGTGGAGGCGATGCTGTTTGCCTCCCTGGGCTGTGCTCTTTTAAGTGTTCTGATCACCCAGATGAACATCTCATCCATCGGATTTACTATGTCTCATGCTGCTTTTGCAGGAGGTTCAGTCGGGGCATTTTTTGGGTATGCTGTACTTCCATCGGCAGTTATTGTAAGCATTCTTACCGCTTTTCTGATGGGACCACTCAGTGACCGGACCAGGATGCATACCGATACTACCCTCGGGGTGCTCTTTGGGACTATGATGGCTGTAGCGATTTTTTTTATTGCACTCATGCAGGGAACCGGTAAAGGATTTGATGCAAGTTCACTGCTTTATGGGAATGTCATCTCCCTCTATCGGGAGGAGATCTATGCCCTGGCACTCATGTCTTTGATAATCGTCATTTTTCTTTTCGCATTTTACAAAGAGGTAACGGCAATTGTTTTTCACAAACGTCTTGCAGAAATTGCAGGTATAAAAGTGAAACCAGTATACTACGGAATCCTGTTTCTCATTTCTGTTATGGTAGCTCTTAGTATTCCAATTGTCGGTGGATTACTCCTGTATGTCTGGCTGGTAACACCTGCAGCGATTGCCTACCAGTTCTGTAATACTATGCAGAATATGTTCATCATTGCACCACTTATTGCAATAATAATCAGTGTGGCTGGCGCAGTATGTGGGATTGTATATTCTCTTCCAGTTGGGCCATTAACAGCAGTTATTTTTAGCGGTGTTTTTATTTTTGCTGTAGCAATATCACCAAAAAGAAAAATAATATTTCACAAGCATTAATACGAAAACTGCAGAAGTAATAATTATGAAGTATTCAGGATTATTACTTATTCTGGGGATCATCATTGCTCTTATTCCAGGGGCAATGGCCCTGAACGTTGTTACAACGACAAGTGTTCTTTGGGATCCGGTGCAGGAGATTGGAGGAGAGGATGTAAATGTGGTGTACATCGCTGATCCAACCGTCTGCCCGCACCTGCAGGGAGATATTCTGCCCGGCCTGATTCAGAAGAATGCTGAAAATCTTGAGAAAGCAGACCTGTTTTTGGCACATAATGCAAGCATGGATATTGCTACCATGCAGGCGATTGAAAAATTCCGTGATTCCAATGGATATGGAAAGACCACCTGGAAGGTATTAAAACCCGATACAGTCTGGAATACTCCTGATACCGCCGTGGAACTCGCCGATACCGTCCTTGGATGGCTGAAAGCAGCAGATACAACCAAAGCCAACGCATTTGAGGAACGTGCACAGGCATACAAAGAGAAGATTATGGCGGCTGGAAACCTGACCGATGAAGAAAAGGGTCTGCTTGCAAAGAAGTATGCCGTTGCCATTGCCTGGCAGAGAGATTCGGTTGAGAACTGGCTTGGAATAAACGTTATCGATGTATTTGCCCCGGAGTTTGCACTCGGTGGAAATAAGACCCCTGCAAAGATTGTTGATGCCTTAAAAGCTGACCCGCAGAAACTTTATGCACTTGACCTCCTGCCAGGTGGCGGAAAGATCTACGTTATTGAAAATATGCAATCCGGGGAGATGGCTAAAGGAATTGCAGAAGCACTAGAGGACATGGCAATTTATTCGAACAGGGTCATTTTTACCAATTTCCCAAAGTCAGTGGAAGGAGTAAATTCTATTCCGGATGTACTGAAATACAACAAAAACCTGATACTTCAGTAACCCCTTTTTTCTCTCAATGAACTATAGAGAAAATTTTCATATATTTTGTTACCCAATAGAGAATAGTATTACTGTGATGACCTTCAGATCCTGCGTGGAAAATATATACATCATATGATACACAACCGATCAACCGTTTCATCAAAAAATGCCCCATAAAAAACACCCGGGCAAGTTCTGCCAGATAATCTGGTCATCACAGTATTACGAGTTATAGGATACAATACAGAATATTGTAGAAATACTGTTTTTATATCCAAATTCGTCTCAAAATACTCAATAAGGGACAGGGATTATTATACATGCCTGACGTTTTTAAAAATCAAGTAAAATTCAAGCTGATTGAATTCCTTCTGATCAGAATACTCCTTCCAAATGAAACAAGGAGATAAAAAGCCACTCCAAGGAGAATTATTGTTGAACCAGATGGCACATCATACAACCATGAGAGCATGATGCCTGTAGTGGTAAGAACCATACTGGTACATGTTGCCAGGATCATCATTCCTTTCAGGGTTTTAGAAAATGGACGCGCTATTGCTGCCGGAAGAGTCAGAAGAGCAATAACAAGAATAATGCCAACCACCTGGATCAAAACAACAACAGAGATTGCAATAAGGACAAGAATTAACAAGTGAAGCCACCTGGTTGGAAGACCAGATATCTGTGCATATTCTGAATCAAAGGCAACTGCCTGCATTACCGGATATAACACGAGGAACAGAAAAAAAACCAGACACCCAAGTACTGCGATTATGGTTAAATGTTCAGGTGGAACAAGCAGGATATTACCAAAGAGATAACTGAACAAATCAGGGGTGTATCCAGGTGTCAGGGAGAGGCACAATATACCAAAAGCCATACCCCCAGCCCAAAATGCCCCAATAAGAGTATCAATATGCTCTTTTGCTCGTTCTACAAGTACCCATATAAGAGATGCTATTCCTAGTGTGAACCAAAAAGCTCCCACGAGTGGATCGATGCCTATCAGATATCCAAGCCCAATTCCACCGAATGCTGCATGTGAAATTCCTCCTGCAACTGAAATCATGTGTTTGACAACAACGTAACTGCCAATAATACCACAGATAACGGATGCAAGGAGTCCTGCTACCAAAGCAGAACGAAAAAATTCAAACCCGAGTGCCTCTATCATGATTCATCACCGTGCTTTTCTAGTACCCGGTGAGGAATATCCCCATGGGTGATAAGATCAACAGGACAACCATATGTTTTCGAGATCATGTCAGATGATATCTGATCACTCTCATGTTGGTACAGGCGTCTGTTCAGACAGGCCACCCTGTTTACATGTCTTGATACAACCCCGATATCATGAGTTATCATAAGAATTGTGATTTCTTGAGAAAGTGCGGTAAGAAGATTATAAAAATGTTCTTCAGTCGGTGTGTCTACAAATACCGTCGGTTCATCAAGAATGAGTATTTCCGGTTCTCCGGCAAGTGCACGAGCTATCAGGATCCGTTGTCTCTCTCCGCCTGAAAGATCATGGATCGGACGATTTTTTAGATTTTCAGCAGAAATACGTGAAAGTGCCTGTGATGCAGCATTATAATCCTCACGAGAGTACCTTTTTATAAAACCAGGTTTTTTTCCAAGTCTTCCGGTCATTACCATTTCATGTACGGTAATGGGGAAGGAAAAGTCAAAAGGATGATGCTGTGGCACATAACCTATCCGTGCCCGGGTAGTTTTATCTGCAGGTTTTCCAAACAGAAAAATTTCACCTGATTCATAAGGGATGAGACCGAGCATAGCACGGAGAAGAGTTGTTTTTCCAGCACCATTTGGCCCGATAATAGCGAAAAAATCCCCTTTGAATACAGAAAGGGAAACTGAATCAAGTATGCATTGTTTCCCATTAGAAATGCATATATTTCTGACTTCGATAATCGGGTCCTGTCTCATAAGGTACCTGAAATTTTTTGAGCAACACGATGCATATTTTCAAGATAATCTGATGCCAGGGGACTTATAAGTATTATGGTTCCATTGATTTCCCGTGCAAGGGTCTCAGCTTCCCGGGTTGAGCTTTCTGGTTCAGTAAAAACATATTCAATACCCTCTTCTTTTGCTCGGGTAACGATTTCAGCAAGTTTTTGTGCTGATGGCTCTTGCCCGTTTTCTTCGACAGCAAGTTGAGTAAGATTATAATCCCTACATAAATATCCAAATGCCGGATGATAGACCAAAATGGTCTGTGAAGATCGATCTTTCAGAGACTGAAGTATTGTATTATCCAAATCAGATAACTTACGCAGATATACATCCCTGTTTATTTCAAACGAATTCTTCATTTCAGGCCTAATTCCAGAGATGGCACCACAAGATTCGTTTATGATAAGAGCCGCATTTCGTAAAGATACCCAGACATGAGGATCATTACGCTCTGTATTCCCGTTCTCATGTATCAAATCAGTCATATCTTGAGCATCATGGCTATCATGAGATGCAGGTAAGAAATGAACATTTTTTGATGTATTCACAATTGGAAGTTTTGGGTACTGGTTTTGAATTCTGGATAGCCATCTGTTTTCAAATTCTATTCCAGATCCCAATGACAGATAGAGATCAGCTTTTTCCAGTGCTGCAATTTGTGATGGTGTTGGTTCAAATGTGTGTGGGCTTGCACTTTGTGGAACCATAACTAGTACCGACACCTCCTCATTACCGGTGATCGCCCGAATAAATTCTTCCTGGGGTGGAATGGTGCAGGCAATAATGAAATCTGATTGTGGTCCATTTTGGAGGTCAGTTCCAAGACAGCCCCCGGATAGAATTATAAAAATCGTAACAATCAAAAGAGAAATAAAAATTTTTAGAGAGTTATTAGGATCTCTCACCATTGTTGATACAGGAGAAAGACTTGATTTTAGCTTTAAGCTTACTTTTTTCATATAAAATCTCCACAACAGGCCGGATCACGCTCAATAATACCACAAGCGGCTTTCCTTGGATGTCCAAGTGACCGGCATATCTGATCAACATGCTCTTTTGGTACCAGATGCTCGATTTTTTCGGCCTGTTCACATGCATCATGCTCAGAAAGGCCCGCTCTATTTAACATCAGAGAAAGAATCCGATGTCTCCTCTGAATAAAACGAGTTATATTCTCCCCTTCGGTAGTAAGTACCACTTTCTGATAGGGATCATACCTGATATACCCGGCCTCCCCAAGTTCATGCAGAGAACGGGTGACAGTAGATGTCCGGATCCCAAATTTCCCTGCAATATCTCCGGACTTTACCCCATCTTTTTGTGAATAAATAAACTTTAAAAACCGGATTTTTTGTGGTGTATCGATCCGGATTGCCATAGATGATAATGGATATGATTCGCAATAAAGCTATCAGCTAAAAAACAGATTTTCATTCAATGTCAAAAATCAAAATCAAAAAAATGAAGATTTCTCTATTATTGACGATCAAGACTGTGATCCATATCAGGATCCTGCCATTTTTTTAAGGTCTTTTGAACTGATTTTTTTCCAAAAAGATGATCTCGAAAGATAGGATCAGGTCGGATGCCACGTTCCTCAAAAATTGAAAAAACGCATACATCTCTCACTGGACATGCCCTGCATTTTGGTCCGGGTCCACACCAGGAAGAACCTATCAGATAAAGAGGACGATCTAATACCCACGGATCAACTGGTGCAATCATCCTGGCAAGACGACGGGCCTTCATAGGAGTGATGCTGCTTCCATCACCACATATCATCCGGCCCAGGACCCGGGAATCAACAATATCCCCAACGATATCAAATGGGCCCTGAATATACCCCTTGTCCTTTAATATCCCAACAATGAGACAGGCAATTGAACGAGGAATTTGGAGCATCAATAGTCGTTTGTATACTGACTCAGGATCCTGCTCATACCCCATCCAGATCTGCCGACCATCGCCTGCATAAAACCTAACGATTAAATTTGCGATATGATAAATCCGGGCATGTACCTTCTCATCCGGATGGAGATTATAATCAAAAAAACGTTCATTCCACCCCTCTTCAGTATGATCAAGAATGGATTGCCAGAGATTTTCAGGATCGTCCAGAACCTCTTCGGCAAAAAACTCAACATTATCCCATATATCAGTATTCCCGGATCTTATCTCAAGGAAACAGGCACAAAGAAATGCATTCGCCTCTTTTCTTCCCATTGGAACAGTTGACGCTTCACCCAAGATTGAGCACTCAGATTCCCCAAACCGGGGATTATTTTCCCGCAATCTCATTAACGCAGAGGCAACAACTCTAACCAGATCACATGTGACCTTTTTAATCATTTCAGGATCATGTGATGGTGGTTGAGCCATCAAGGCAATCAATTCTGAAATCCGGTTTTCTCCATCTGAAGATAAATGTTTACGAATCATATCATCATATACGTGGATCTTTTTCAGAACGATTATCCTGCATTGATTGCATCACATAAGGAGAAATTCTCTGCATGGCGTCAGACAAATATTGTACAGCAATAAGTGGATCTTTTGCAGATAATGCCACATACACCGGAAAATTGTCGGAATCAGACCATTTTTGAACGCGAATCCGAATACTAGTGATATGTGATTTAGCTAAAAAATCTTTTTCAACCTCTGCACAAAAATCAACAGTATTTTTATAATCTGTTGTATATCCTGACCATGTCAGGATATTATCATCAGGGTGCTGAACTCGCATCTCATTTACAAGACCGGGGAGTGTATACCAATCATCAAACTGATCGAGAACGGATAAAACCTGTGGAATCTCTGGACTTTTTAACAGGAACGAACAATCCAAATCTCCAATAAGAATCTTTTGAAATGGTCTGCTCTTAAAACCTTCAATAACTGCATATTGAACACCTGCATCGGAAAGAAAATTCAGGGCGTCGTCAAGGTTTACACTGTGAAAACAAGCAGATGTTTTTTCTTCATCAATCCCAATTGCAGGATCAGCTCCAGACTGAAAGTGCAGTGTTGTGTCCTTTCCAACCGGTAGTTTACTGTGATGACTTCCAATATGTTTGATAGTCGCTGTTCTCCCAAGTAAAACAAGGTGTGAACAGAGCTGAAGAATATATGTTGTTTTCCCAGAGCCTGACCACCCGGCTATATGAAGGATTTTCATTCAGAAGATGATACCTCCGGACAATATACGATCCTATAGGTAATCACTTTTTTTTAAATAAGGTGATATAATCCGTGGAGAATAATTAATCAATAAAGAAAATAGAACAAAGCGCTCCATAGTATATCTTTATGTTCAGATTCTTTTCAGAGGAGTTATTAAGTAATTCAATCCCCAACTCCAATTCTAAGAATAATCCATACAGGAGTAACAATCATTGATTTTTTCTACTTTTTCACGAAGACTTGCAGGTCTGATTCTAATTTTACTCCTTTTTTCATTGATAGCCCTTGTTTTTCTCTGGTATGCCGGTTCATTAGATATAATTGATGATGAATTCCATAATCGTCAGAACCTGACTGATCAGATCCTGATGCAATCAATAATATGGATCGACCGTGGGATATCCCTCTATGAACTACAATATATCCCCTCACTCGAAAAGGCGATGGAATTATATCAGGATGCATACCTAAAATCCGGCGGAAATATTACTGATCTTGATCTTGAACTATTAAAACAACAGGCTGAGAGAGAGCTTGGAGACAGTTGGGACTTTTATCTTGTCGACGAAAATGGAATTGTCCTGAAAAGCACTTTCAAAAATGATATAGGACTTGACTTTAAAATCTGGCCTTCATTTTATGAACTTGTGAGTCAAATCAGGACAAATGGCACTTTTGTTCCTGACCGGATGGTGAAAGGCTATGCGCAAAATGCACCATATCGGAAATTCGCATATATGGGAACTCCTGATGGGCGGTATTTATTAGAAGTGAGCAGGAATTTTCAGTATCTCCTTCCAAAGGCATCAGGGGCATCGTATAAGGAACTGATCCATAACCTTCCTCAACTAAATCCGGATATAATCTCCCTTGAGTTGTACAATTCTAAATATGAAGTTGTATCTAGATTTACATCAGACAACACACCCAAAAATCCGACAACCAATACACTTCAGCAGATCATCCGTACATTCTCAGAAAGAAAAAATTCTGAGGAAACGGATATAGAAAGTGGAAACATTGTTCGATACACGCATCTCGCAATAAATGATACTGACTCTCCATCAGCTTCTGAAATGTTCCTGGTTGCACGGACTGAATACTCAACAGAGAACCGGGATCAGAAAAAAGTTGCACTGACAATCATTTTGGGTGGATTTTTACTGCTCACCGGGTTTGTTGCATCCGGAGTCGCAATTGCAGGTTCACGGTATCTTTCCAAACCAATTAACCGGATTGTGGAGGATATTCAATATATCGCAGATGGAGATCTTGACCACAAAATACGAGAATCAGGTTCTTCAGAATTTCTGGTCATTGAAAAAGCGATTACCCAGCTTGTAACCAGCCTCAAACAAACAATTGCCAGTTTGAAGAAGAGAGAAGAAGAACTGATGGATGAACTCAGCAAGAGATGGAGGGCTGAACAAAATTATCGAAGACTCTTTGAATCTGCCCATGAGGCTATCTTCATACTAAAGGGGACAACAATTGAGAGTTGTAATAATGCTGCAACTAATCTTGTGGGTAGAAATCTCAAAGAAGTGATTGGGAAAGAGATTTACGAATTATCTCCACCTATCCAGCAGGATGGTTCTGTATCAAGCACTGCTTGTACACGGATTATGAATAAGGTCATACAAGGTGAGATTTCTAAAATCGAATGGGATTTAGAGAGAAAAGATGGCACTATTATTGAAACAGAAGCACAGTGTAGTGCTGTCTTGTCAGGCGACGATATTATGGTTATGGCATTATTCCGGGATGTCACTGAACTAAAAGAGATGCGAAAAAGAGAAATAAAGGCAATAATTCAGATTGAAGATAATCTTGTAAACCTGGCGGCAATTAATGATCAGATCAGAAATCCCCTCACAGCAATTTCTATCTTAAACGAAATGCAGGACGGGGAATTTAAAATAAAAATACAGGAGCAAGTAAAAGCTATCGATGAACTAATCAATGAAGTTGACAAACACTTTATTAATACTGATAAAGTTCGTCTTTTCCTTATAAAGCATTATGGAATCCACCAGAAGAGTGAGTACAAAAAAGAACAAAAGGATTAAAATCTCACGATTTCTCATGGAAAAATTTCACATTCTGGCAATCATTTTAATCCTGTTTATTCTATCTGAGTGTTGTTTCGCAGATGAGCAATCCCCAAGTTTTGCAGCTTTTGGACAAATTTCATTCTCCGAAGATGTCACTGATGAGAGTGTTCCAATTGGTCCTGTATCAGAATACCAATATGGAACGACCAAGATCAGTGCAATTTTCCCTTACATGTTTATGGAAGATGGGATAACTGTCGATGTTCTATGGCTCTATAATGGTGAATGGTTTTATTCAACAGAAGAAGAATGGGATGAAGGAGAAGAAGGGATTACCCATCGAACCATTTCCTGGGAAGATGACAGGGTCCTAGATTCGGGAACTTATACACTCCAGCTTTTAATTAATGATCAACTTGCAAGATCTGCAGAAATTGAAGTTTTGCAACCAGAAGAAGAGGTAACTACTGAGCCCTCCAGAAACCTGGAAGACTTAATTGATCCTGATCTCATGCAAGCATGGGAGATACTTGCCTATTCAAATAATGACCTCCTCGAAGATCTAGCAGGGCTTGTAACAGATTATGGAATTGAGCTTGTACTCACTGAAGAGATTGATTCAAATGGGCAGTATGTTTATGTTCATGAAAAAAAGGAACCCGGGAAGGTATACATAGCCTGGGATTATTGGAAAAGAAAATCCTGGGAAGAAGTCAGTGGGACCCTCGCACACGAACTGACACATGCAGTACAGCACCTCACTAGTGATGAAAAGACCTTTGGATGCACTATTGAACGAGAATATGAGGCATATATGGCAGAATTTTATGTCCTCATGGAAACGGGCAGAGAAGATATTCTAATGGACTCATGGTCAGCAATCTATAATCCGAAGACTGGAAAGATATGGAAAAGTGAGCTTTGGAAAGCTCTGAAAGAAACATATTCGTCATGCCCAGAATACTAAATTTTCCTCATATGAGGAAAATAATGACTCAACTCGCAGAACATACCTGTAATTCCTGCCCATTTTTTCCTCATACGGGTATATCATCACAGATCACAACCTTTAATCTCTACCCGGACGAAGCGTACGTTACATAACCGGCATGATTACTTCGTTCCTTCAGATTGCCTTTGCGGCCCTCTGCTGCTGGGTTCTCTTTATCACTATTGATATAATTTGGGCACTGCCCCGTGAAGGGGGGGTTGTCGGAGCTAAAGCAATTGCAACGGCAGTCGAAAAAGCTGGAGGTGACATCAGAGGAGGAACTATGATGGGAAATATCGTATCCTCCCCTGATGCATCTGCAGGTACTCTCCTGGCTGCTTGTGGAGTGTACTGTTTAGGAATTCCAGGTGGTTTGATGGCAACTATCCTGGTATATATCGGCAACCGGATCTGCTATGATCCAGGTTATGCCGGAACAACAGGATGTTTTTTTGCTACTTTTATGGTATATCTTGGAACCCTTGGCGGAATACCCGCAGAATATTTTATCGCCGGGATGGTCATCGCTATTCTGACAATTCAGGGGATTTCACATAAACACGCAAGCAGGCTTCTTGGAGCATTATGGAGGATCCGGAGATGAGCATCAGTGGATCAGAAGAACTGCTCAACATGGTTTCCGGGCCATTTTCTACCTCACAGATTAGCCCCCCATCTGAAAGTGCAGAACTTGCTGCATTAATCTGTGGGCTGATTGCTCTCTATGCAGTCATCAGAATTATTCTTGAACAGGATGTCATGCGAAAACTGCCATTCCTGAATGTATTTAGTTTTGCAATTGCAGGGATAATGGCCCTTCTTATTCCTCACCCGCTTGGAATTATTGCCGCTGCAGCCTACTTCGTCGGCTCAACATTTGAATCAAATGCTATAGCAAGCACATGGGCCGGAGGGGTAGAGGAATGAACATCCTGTTGATCCTATTATTTTGTATCATTATCCTAATCGGAGGGATATATGCAGGATTCGCACGGGATCCCTATGCAAAACTTATCGCAATCGGAATTATTGGAGGAGGTATAATGCCCCTCATTGTTGCACGTGGGTATGTGGATGTGGCAGCAGCCCTTGCAGTGATAATACCACTTTCAACAATTTTCGTTCTTCAGCTCTGTAAAAAGGGGGCTGAATGAGCCCTGAGTTTTTTATAGGTCTGATTCTGCTCATCATCGGAACGTGGGTAAGTGCCTTTCCCCGTGACCGGGAGTACCTGACCCGTCTTATCAACCTGGAGATTCCGGCATTCGGACTGCTCCTCGTTGCATTGTCATTTGATGAAACGCTGGCATTATTGACATTCATCGCAGTATCAACCCTGACTACCTTTGTTCTCGTGTTGTTGATTGAAAGGAGGGCAAAAGAATGATACGGTGGATAGGACGTGGCTTTCGGATATTCTCGAACTGGATGTCCACCTATGAAAACCTCGTTGCAGTGTACGCTGCATTAGGCATTGTAGTTGCCATATGCGGGGTAATTATGGTTCCGATGTTAAGTTATCATGAGGACCAGATCTATTCAAAAACAATTAACCGGGATTCAACACTTGATCCCTATGACCGGGGAGGAATTCCGTTTACCAGAGTCGATATTAAATCACAGTACCCGGATAACTCCCCTACAGCCGGGTACGTGACAACATACCTGACACCTTTCTCCTGGTTCCTGGCAAATAATACGCATTTCCTCGGAACAACAATTGTTGCACATCCAGGAGGAATCCTTGATGAAATCCTCTATAACACACGGGGCCTTGATACCGTGGTAGAGACGAGCATTCTTTTTACTGCATTTGCCATTGCATCATTTCTTTTCAGGAGGAAAGACTGATGGATTTTTATCAGATCGGTTTATTAGGCACCCTGAGTTGTGTTGCCATATCATTCATTGCTCTTTTCTTCGAACGGGATGATATCCATAAAATTCTGGTTGTGGACCTGATAGAAACCACAGGTCTTGTTCTCATCTGCCTTGTTGCAACTGATCTTGCAGAAGCCCTGATCCTCCCGGGGCTTGTAGTCGGTATATCTGAACTGTTGATGCTCACTGAGTTGTATATCCGGAAAGAGAAACTCCCTCTTCCGACATTTCAACCAATCCGGATTGAGGTCATGCGGACAGCACCACCCATTATTACCTTTGCCCTGGTAGTGTATGGAATAATCCTTTCAGGTTTTTCAGGTGGTGCAGTTGCAGGAATAGGGCTTGTATTCTACTTCCTCTGCAAGGGATATGAAGAACGGTTTGTGCTGCTTGAGACGATATCCGGGTACGCATGGGCACTCTGGATTGTGGCATTCTTTATTTTCATGATACTGCCACAGGCATGGATGATTGCCGTGATGCTCTCCGGAGGAGCGATCCTCGTAAAAGTAACCACCAAAATGGCACTTATCGGCACCATGCGGGAGGGACGAAATGTTTGATCTGCCTATCGAAGGAGAGGAACTCTTTGTCCTGGAGTTTGGAGACATAGTCAACTATTTCAGTCTGTATACCACGACATTGTTTTTGTTTGCGACAGCTTTTATCATCATCGCCATAATTGCACGACCAGAAAGACAGACTGATATCGTATTTGGAACCGATGCTATCTATACAAAAGAAATAAACCCAGAGAACCTCAGGTTCCAAAGGTTCATGGCAATTGCCTGTGGTCTTGCTACTCTTGGTGCAGTAAGTTCCGGCGATCTTTTTAATTTTTCTCTCTTTACCGCACTAATCGGTATTACCAATATTGGAATCGTTGCCGGAGTCAATAACCGGTATGTCCTGAATGCTGCGTATAATTATGGGATAGTGGCCATGGTTGCTACAACATTTCTCTTTGGTGGTGCAGCAACAGCCCTTGGAACCTGTGGAACACTGTCTATTTGGGAGCTTGCCGGTATGGGGATGGTTCCCCTGGCTGCAAAAATGTTTTTGGTTCTTGGTGTAATGGGAGAAGGGATGGCTCCCTTTTACATTGCAAAAGCAGAAATTACACGAGCTCCAGGAGCTCCGTACGTTCTTATGATCCATGTTAGTTCACTGCTCATCTTCCTTCGGGTCATCGAAATTATTCTGACGGTGTAATAATGAAAAAAGAGTCATATCTGATAGTAACAATCATCACGGCAATAATTCTTGGACTTGCATCATATGCCGTTTCTATCGGAATTGAACCGGGATGGCTTGCAGTTGTAATAATTGTACTTACCTTTCCGCTCTTCATCCTGGCACTCTTTCTCTGGTGGAATGCATCGAATACAGATGGGGATATCCCCTTTACCGGGTATTAACATGATAACACTGATAATTCCAGCAGTTTTTATCGGCCTTCTCTTTCATGGCATACATCGGAAAGTAATCGCCAGAATACAGGGACGACCCGGACCGCCGGTTTGGCAGGAAATATTACACACTCTAAAATTTTCGTTTAAACAGACATGGATACCGAAAACAGCGAGTATGCCAATGTTCGTTTTCATAGTGGCAGTATCCATCGCAATCTGGACCGGGGCATTCTATATTGTATTTAGTGGTGGGAGCCTTCTTCTCCTCTTTGCTGTATTTATGCTTCACAAAATTACTGAACATGGGCTTGGACTCTCATCTGGATCCCCATATGGTAAATTCGGGGCTATCCGATCAGTCATGTCGGCAGCATCAGAGATCCCCCTATTTGCAACAATTGCTGGAATTTATGTAGTTACCGGATCGCTTATGATCAGTGACATCATTGCATACCAGCAGGCACATGGGCCATTATTAATCGGGGCATTTCCTATCGCCATCGCTCTTTATATCGTTATTCTATCAAAAATGCATTACGGACCATTTTCGATTATTGAAGCGAAGGAGATTGTTTCAGGAAACCGGACTGAACACTTCGGTGTCTGGAGGGCAGGGCTAGAGGTTGCCTATGCTCTCAAAACATTTGTTTTACTATCAGTGTTCGTTCTGCTCTTTATCGGAGGGCTTCCCTGGTATCTGATGCTGCTCGCAATGCTGGTTCTCCTTGTCTCCCTCTCATTCGTTTGTGCTTTTACTCCCATGCTCTCACCATTTGATGCCGTAGCCCTGCAAACAGTCATTACAGGAATTCTTGCAATATACATCATATTCACAGGAGTGATGGGATGAACCGGATTCAGATAACCCTCCTGGGAGGAGCAATTGTTTATGGATTGCTATTTGCCATGGAACTCATTCAGGGGCATGTTTTGTGGCAGGCAATTATTGGAATTGCCCTTCTGGCTTTTCTTGCAGTTCTCCCATATACAAAGGAAGATCACATGCTTCATACGGGTGAAATGATCGCAATATGGATATGTATTCTCCTTTTCGGGCTGTACGCGATTTTAAAATCCGGAGGACTGGTATGACAGAAGTATACGAACGTGACCTGTATGAGATGAAATATGCTATTCTCAAAAGTCCATATCATAAAAAAGTGATCACAGCCTGTGCAGATCTGCTTGAAATCCCTCCTATGAAGATGCGACGGCTCCTTATAGAAAACCTTGATATGATGATGCTTGAATCTCTTGGAGCAAGATTTGACAGCTGGATGAATCAGGTAGATCGAAATGAAGGTGTCAGACGAGAAATCGGGTATGATCTTTTTACCAGATTTATCCCCGTTATATCCCAGGCGGATTTGGACAAATCACTCAGGGAAGTCACAGATAACCCCGATGATCCTGAAAACGTTCGGGTAATCCTTCGAAGATTACTATTTGGGGAGATTTCATCATGACATTGCTTCAGTCAGTAAAAAATGCTGTCAGACAACGATCCATTCATGTCTGTTATGTAGATACTGGTTCTTGTAATGGGTGTGATATCGAAGTCCTGGCATGTCTGTCTCCCCGTTATGATCTTGAACAATACGGTATCTATGTCCATAATAATCCCCGTGAAGCGGATGTACTTCTGGTTATCGGAGGTGTGACGCCCCAGTGGGAAGACAAATTGAAAATGGTATGGGATAAAATCCCTGAACCCAAGGTAGCGGTGTCCATTGGAAACTGCCCGATATCGGGATGTGTCTTTTCAAGGCCACAGACACTCACAAAAGCTCCTGCTAAGAGTTATATCCCGATTGCTGCAGAGGTTCCCGGCTGTCCTCCACGACCTACAGAGATCATTCAGGCAATCCTATCAGTAGCTCCTCTGATTTTCAAAGACTGGGAGATCCGGAGATGAGAAAAACAGTTGATGTATCAATTCCGCTCGGACCAGTACATCCCATCTTCAAGGAACCATGCCGGATAAAGTGTGAGACATTCGGCGAACAGATCCTTGCAGCAGAAGTAGAGCTTGGATACATGAAGAAAGGAATAGAACGGATAATGGTCGGCAGACCCTGGCAGGAAGTCATGTTCCTTGCTGAACGGGTGTGTGGAATCTGTTCAGTCATCCATAACTTTGTGTTTATCGAGACGATGGAGAAGATATCAGGAGTCATGGTTCCAGATCGGGCAGCATACCTCCGGGTGTTGGCAAATGAGCTAGACCGGATGCAAAGTCACCTCATTGCAAACTTCTCGTACTGTTATACCATCGAACATGAGACCATCGGGATGTATCTCCTCAATATCCGTGAAACGGTCATGGACATGCTCGAATATCTTACCGGTGCCAGGGTTACCTGTGCATATATCATTCCGGGAGGAGTACGGTTTGACCCTGATAGTGAAGACCTTACGCGGATTATGAACGCCATGGATGATGTTGAGCGTGAAACCCGCCGGTACATGAATATGTTTGAATCCGGACCGCTTATCGGACTTCGAAGTAAGGGAATCGGAGTGATGACACGGGAGCAGGCAGAGCTCATCCACGCAGTCGGGCCCACTGCACGGGCCTGTGGTATTACAACCGACTGCAGGTCAGATCATCCGACATACCAGAGACTGAACTTCTCGCCTCTCGTACGGACTGAAGGGGATAACTATGCCAGGGTTATGCTTCGTTTCCAGGAAATATTACAGAGTGTGGATCTGATTAGATCAGTTATCCGTACCCTGCCAGAGGGAAAAATACGGGGAGGAGGTACTATTGGAAGAGGAGAGACCACTCATCAGGGTGAAGCACCCCGGGGAGAACTAACCTACCGGGTAAAATCAGACACCCATGGAAGAATCCAGGAGATATCTATCCAGACCCCGTCTATTATGAACATCGAAGCATGTGCACGATACATGATTCCGGGTGTAACATCGGTTGCAGATGTCACTGCGGCATATATCAGCTCTGACCCGTGTATTGCCTGTACTGAGAGGTAACCCATGAGATCCATCCTATCATATATTCAACATATGGCCAGGCCGGAGTGGATTAAAACATTTTTCCTCGCGAAAACCGCCCCTCTGACAACTCCACCCCATTTCAGGGAATTTCCCCATCTGACTGGAAGAGAGTGTACGCATTGTTTTCAATGTATGATGGTGTGCCCGGCTCCTGGAGCAATAGAAATTGTCAGAACTGAGAAGCCTGGAGAATGGAAACCAGTGATACACCTTGGGCATTGCATCAGGTGTGGCCTGTGTGTTGAGATTTGCCCGGAACTGGTTCTTGATGCTGGACGGGTTCATACAAAAAATGCTCAGGATGGCACATACATGCAGTTCCAGTTCCACATCACGGTAAATCCGGTTACCTGCATGGGTTGTGGAAGTTGCACAGTTGCTTGCCCGGTCAACAAAGAGATAGATCCCCAACTTGCCGCCAAAGGGACAAGCACCTCAGATGAGGTCATTATGAGGGTATACAAAGGGATCAACACGGTGTTTCATGAGGACAAATGTACCGGATGCAAGACCTGTGAAGAGCAATGCCCTACCCGATCAATTCTCGTAGCACGGGTTCTTGAACCTCTCCAGATTGAGGAGGAGTCATGAAAATCCGAATAAATACTGGCAGAACTGTTGTGCAGGGTTCTCACGTAGATCAGAAAAATTCATCAGAATATTACCGGGAGGCATCCACAATACGACTCAATCCTGTTGATATGATGGAGATGGGGGTCGATGATGGTGAACGGGTCATGGTTACGGTATCAGATGGATCAGTTGTACTCCGGGCCATTTCTGATGAAACTATAAAAAGAGGAACCGGATTTCTACCACTCGGACCATATGCAAATTACCTTGTCGGAGGAACCACTCATAGCACAGGGATGCCTGATTTTAAAGAGGCAGAAGGAGAGATAGAGGGGACCGGGGACAAAATTCCAAGTGTTGGTGAACTAATGCGAAAACTGGGTGGTGTCCCATATGGTAGATAATATAAGACATGTTGTCTGCCCGTATTGTGGTTGTCTTTGTGATGATATTCTCATAGAATTGACCGACAGAAAAATATCCGGCGTTGAGAATGCCTGTACATTAGGTGCCCACAAATTTTTAGATGATGCAGGAAACCGCCTAAAAGGGCCGATTATGCGAAAAGGGGATCAATGGATAGATGTCTCCTATGAAGAAGCAATCGATTACGCTGTACAAATACTATCAGAAGCAGATCGCCCCCTTCTGTATGGATGGTCCGGATGTGTGACAGAAACTCAGGCAATCGGTGCTCATCTGGCGGAACTTATCGGAGGTGTCGTTGATAGTACAACATCAGTGTGTCATGGACCCTCTATTCTGGCGATTCAAGAAGTAGGTCATCCGGGATGCACACTCGGACAGGTAAAGAACCGGGCGGATACCATAATTTATTGGGGTTCCAATCCAATCGAGGCCCACCCGAGGCATCTAAGCAGGTATACAAATTACGCAGATGCATATTTTTTTCATAACGCATTTCGTGAACGTAAGGTTATCGTAGTTGATGTCAGGAAAACTGCAACCGCAGAGATCGCAACTGAGTATGTCCAGTTAGAACAGGGTGGTGATTATCACGTCCTTTCAGCTCTTCGAACAATAATCAGGGGAAGAGCAGACATTATCCCGGATATGGTTGCAGGGGTTCCAAAAAGTCAGCTTATCAGGGTTGCAGATATCTGTAAACAAGCAAAATTTGGGGCCCTTTTCTTTGGGGTCGGTGTTACGATGACCGGGGGTAAATACAAAAATATTCGGAATGCAATCGAATTTGTTGATGAATTAAATCGTCATACGAAATGGACCATATCCCCGATGCGAGGACATTCAAATGTATACGGATCAAACGAAGTCTTCACCTGGATAAGTGGGTATCCATTTGCTGTAGATTATTCACGAGGAATCGCATTTTATAATCCTGGTGAGACAACCGCGGTGGATATCCTGGCTCGTGGAGAAGCTGATGCAGCCCTGATTATGGCAAGTGATCCTGGTGCTCATTTTCCTCGTGTGTGTTCAGAACATCTTGCAAAGATACCCACCATTCTCTTTGATCCATATCCAAGTGCAACAACCCACCTTTGTACCCTCCAGATACCATCAGCAGTCAATGGCATTGATGCAGAAGGAACAGCATACCGTATGGATGGCATTCCAATCAGAACCCGGAAATTCCTTGACAACGGCTATCCAACCGATACCTCCCTATTAGAACAGATATATAGCAGAATTAAGGAGTTGAAAGGAAATGCGTGAGCTCCTGATAAAAAATGCCTTTGTTATTGATCCTCTTCAGGGAATCCATGGGGATATTATGGATATTCCCATCCGTGATGGCCGGATTGTCGACAAAGTCTCTGGAACCAGTCAGGTCATTGACGCTGGAAAAAATCTCACTCTTCCGGGTGGAATTGATTCACATACCCATGTTTGTGGAACAAAAGTGAATTTTGGCAGATATATGAGCCCTGAAGATATGAGGGCCGGAAGAACTCCACGACGTGGGCCTATGTATCCTACATCAGGATATACTGTACCGACTACGTATGGGAACAGTTACCGGTACAGCAAAATGGGGTACACAACGCTCCTTGAAGGGGCAATGGCACCTATGGAAGCCCGCCACACCCATGAGGAGTTTGCTGCAACTCCCATGCAGGATATGCTTGCAAATACTCTTTTTGATGGAAATTGGAGTCTTTTTGAAGCAGTGGGTGACAATGATATCAGACAAGCGG
The DNA here is from genome assembly GCF_019263745.1 of Methanospirillum hungatei. Taxonomy (NCBI): domain Archaea; kingdom Methanobacteriati; phylum Methanobacteriota; class Methanomicrobia; order Methanomicrobiales; family Methanospirillaceae; genus Methanospirillum; species Methanospirillum purgamenti. Next base: position 2,440,410 of record NZ_CP077107.1, on the reverse strand, counting down.
CGGCTGTTATCGGATGGACACTTTCTGCAGTCAAGGGTTTTGGTATTAAATTAACGAATCCGGGAGGAACTGAAGCTTGGGGATTTGGTGATGATCTTTCAGGAATTGATGAGGTGGTTCCAAACTGGGATATTACCCCCAGACAGATCATTGATGTCACGATAAAAGCCTGCGAATACCTGCACCTTCCCCACTCGGTTCACCTCCACTGCAATAACCTTGGGATGCCGGGAAATTATCGAACGACACTACAGACCCTTGACATTCCATCTGACCTGAATTCGGACCGACAGACATTGTATCTCACCCATGTTCAGTTCCATTCCTATGGGGGGAATACTTGGGGAGACATTCGTTCTGAAGCTGAAAAGATCGCTGGATCAGTAAATATCAAACCACAGGTTGTTATTGATATGGGCCAGGTCATGTTTGGCCGCACGATGACGATGACAGCCGACGGTCCGATGGAATTCCGGCTCTATACCCTCCATCGTAACAAATGGAGCAATCATGATGTTGAGCTTGAGACCGGGTCAGGAGTTATTCCCGTTTATTATAGCCGAAAGAGTTTAGTGAACAGTATCATGTGGGCAATTGGTCTTGAACTTGCCCTTCTTATCAAAAACCCCTGGCAGTGTATGCTCACGACAGATAATCCAAATGGGGCCCCATTTGTTAAATATCCGGAGATAATTGGCCTTTTGATGTCCAATAAATATCGGGAAAAAGAACTTGGACAGGTTCATAAACTGACAACTGAACGAACATCACTCGGAACCATCGATCGCGAGCTGAGCTATGAAGATATCGCGGTAATGACTCGTTCAGGACAGGCAAAAGCTCTTGGTCTTATCGAGCAGGGAAAGGGGCACTTCAGAGAAGGATCTCTTGCAGATATTGCAATTTATCCATTAAAACCAGATCAAACAGATCCTTCCCTACAATATGAAGAGGTTATTGGAGCATTTCAGCAGACTTTGTATACATTAAAAGACGGGATTGTAGTAAGTAAGGATGGAGAGGTTATTCGGGGTGTTGCAAATCGAACATTCTGGGTACATTCTGATTTGCCTGACGACATGGATATCATGAAAAGTCCCCGGTTTGTTGAAAAATTTTCACGGTTTTACTCGGTGGATCTTGAGAATTACTTAGTGCAGGATGAATATGTCAAACGGGGTGTCGCGATAAAGACGGGTGTTGACAAATGATGCAGGTCACCCTTACCATGAAATCAAGGGCAAAGCCATTCATACCCATAGAGGCTGAAATGATCATTCCAATGAATTTTATTGGTAATCGGGAGCTTTTTGTATGGGAAGGTAACAAAAAACGCCGTCTTGAAGATATTTTTACTGTCAGAAAGGAAGGGAACGTCAACTCCCCGGAGAATATCGTTGTAGTCTTAAGGGGAGATACAAGCCGGGTTAAAAGGGTTGGTGAGTATATGTCCTCCGGAACGATCACCATCGAAGGTGATATCGGAATGCATTGCGGTAATTTCATGCGAGGTGGAAATATTGCGATTCACGGGAATGCTGATGGCTGGCTTGGCCGTGAGATGCGGGCCGGATCAATAGTATGTCATGGGAATGCCGGCGATTATTGTGGATCCGGGTACCGTGGTGAAAAAAGAGGTATGCGAGGTGGTAAGATAGAAGTGTTTGGAAACGCTGGAGACTATCTTGGAGAATACCTGACCGGAGGAGAGATTCATGTGCATGGAAATGCAGGAATGTTTGCCGGGGCCGAAATGCGGGGAGGCTCGTTAATAATTGATGGAGATGTCTGGATTCCCGGAGCGAATATGGCAAAAGGGACGTTAGTAATCCGGGGAAGGGTATATAATATGCTCCCATCATTTGAGAAGATAGAGGAGAAGGAGGGTATGATGATATACCACGGGGATGTTGCAAACAAAGGGAAGGGGGAGATGATAATTGAAATGTCAACTGAAGATAGCACATGATTATGAAAAATCTACGGATGGCATGATTTGAAATAACGAGAAACACCCCACAAAGAAAGTATTTAAGAGTTGAGAACAAGCCCCGATAAAAAGAAGAGATTAAAAATCATCAGATAAGAAAAATTCTCCATTCAAAACTGTTTGATAATTGAGGATCCCACAAATACCATCTACCAGATAAATCCGGTAAAAAAATAAAAACCTAGAGAGATCTTCCTGATAAAGGTATAAATAAGCCTCTTTTCAGGCAGTCGTCGGAATAGAACAATCGTTGATGATCGAAGTTGGAGCAGACCTAGTCCGGGTCATCATTCAGAGGAAATCCTCGGTTATGTACGGTATCAACAAAATATAATCCGTTAATTTCATTGAAAATTCCGGCAACTACGCATTACCCACAGATTCTTTCTGACCCGGATCCATGTAAAAAAGAATCAATTAAAGAATTGCAGTCGCCGGATGATTAAGAAAGAGCACCATATACCCCTCAATTTTTCCGGAACCTGCTTCTCTGGTTGTTTGCACGATTAGGTAATTCTATAGAATGATTCAACAAGGCTCTTAAGATCTGCAAATTCATCAACATCGACTACACCCTTTACCTCATAGGTGGCAAAGATCCTCTCTACACTTTGCATGAGATCTGATTTGATCTTCTTTAGATCATCAAAGGATTCATCCGGGTACTGCTCTTCTGCTGCAGCAACAGTCTCATTAAAGTCAGAAAAAGCAGCAAAAACTTCTTCCTTCTCGGACACAGATCCCAAAACCAGGTACGCATAGGATTCCTTGATTGCTTTATGGAGTGATTCGGCAAGGAAAACCCTGTATGTTCCTGGTTTCATCAGTCCCGTCCCAGAGTCGAATCCAAGATCCCATGCTGCCTCCTGAGCTGTCATTGCCCGTTCCACTTCGGCCTCAAAAGCATCGAAATCTCTGGAATCGATCGTCTCATTCATCTCATATGAGTCAAACACCTTCTCCGCGAGCGTTTCCATGGTAATGACCGCCCCGGTTAATTCATCATAGCTAGCCTTGAACTCACCAGCGCCTTCAGATTTCAGATCGGCTTTCTCTTCAAATGCTGCCATGTCCCCTTCAAGCGATGCATACGTATCAAAGAATACCTGTTTGCTCTCACCGTCTCCTGAAACTAAGTAATCATATGCTCCCTCTGCCACCATCATGATTTTATCATCAATCGGACTGAATGCATCTTTTGCTTCTTCTGTGAAAAGAGATATATTCTGATAAGCGTTTTCTTCAGAACCGGTAACGGATTCTGATTCATTCATCTCATTCATGGCAGACACTCCTGCCATTATCATGATCATACCAAGCACCACGACCAGAAAGATTTTCAACTTCATTGGTATACTCCTGAAAAGGACATAGAATATCACCATATAAATCTGCCGGTTTATCTAGGGACGCTTCAAGAGCCATGAGAGAACCCATTTTGTTTCATATACGCCCGGTAATCAAAAATGTAGTGAAGAAATGGTCACTGTTCAGGCTTTCATATGAGAGTTGGATGGAAATAATTGCCTCTCTAGAAATTTTATTATTGGCCTTCTTTTCAACTGAAAATAAAAATTTATAACTCCCTCTAATCCAAAAGAGGGTCAGTAATACTTTCTACCATGTTTGGAATCCAGTGACTACTACTTACTTCAAGAAAATTATACACCAATTAGAAGGTATTTAGCGCCGTGATATAATATTTGATTATTTTTTAAAGAAGGATACCGTTTTTCTTCCAAAATGACTTAATTGTAGTCACATATTATTATTCCCTTCAAGGGTTGAGTTAGAGATTGTAATATAATCCATATTTTTCGGGCCAAATTTTACATTTATTTTCAAAATAAAAGACATTTTGAAACTTTTTGTTAAAAAGAGAGACAGTATGCAATTTAAAAAGGAGTTTGATTCATGTTTTTATAAAGGGGTTCTATGCCACTATCTTTTTCAGGCCATGATATTATATGGATCTATTATCGTGAGAATAGCAGGCCTTGAGAAGTGAGGTTAAAATGAGTTTTAGGTAAAAATAAGAATTATGCAATTAGATTTATAGGAGAGAGATTTCCCATATATCCAAATGTACAAATCAGCCTTAAAATAAGAAATATCGGAGATTTCGAGTGTTTTATATCGTGACGAATACCTGACAATAAGTGTACCCAAAGTTAAAATATATTAATTAATTCAATGATGACAGGGAGATGATACCAATTAATAAACAGAAAATAAATCATCTCTCCACAACTTACTTTGCTTAACAAATAATAGGTACTCTTAGCAATGGTTACATTAAAAGAATATATTCACCAATTGCATTTTTTTGTCCAGGGATATGAATATTATCTTATTTTTCTATTTACAATTGCAGTAATAATTGGAATAATAGATGCAGCAAGTATTGCACTCTTTTATCCGATGATTTCTGAAGGATTTAATATCCAGGCCGATAAAATACCATTATATAGCATTATTGAGAGTGTGAGTTCTCTCATTCCCATTGGATCAACTTTCGTCCATATTGGATTACTATTTGTCATATTAACGGCTACTTCTCTATGCCTTCAACTTGGATATTGGAAAATAGCATTCATATTCCAACGAGAAATTATTATTAAAACGAAAACGGCGATTTTTTCAAAAATAGAATCAAATGATTATAAATTTTTTGTTGATTCGAAACAGGGTGATTTGATAAACCTGTTTAACCAGAGTCCCCTTTATGTTCAAAACTCATACGATCGATTACTTTCTCTCTGTGCAGATTTAATGACATCTTTCATTGTAATCGTAATGCTTTTTGTTATTTCTCCCGGAGGTCTTTTACTTGTGATAATTGGGGGTGGTATTTTTTATCTGATTATCAATTCTATCGGGAAGAATATTTCAGAAAAGTTAGGAAATCTTCAGATTGCATCTGGTCAATCCGAAAATAAAGTAATCAATGAATATATTTCGGGTATTAAACCAATAAAGGCAACTCATGCATCAGAACACTGGAAGGAACAATATATTCATGCTTTGAAAGTATATTGGGATCGTTTTGCAGAATTCATGTTTATTCAGAGGATCCCGATTATTGCTATCAACTCTCTTTTCTACATAACAATTGGCGTAATTGTATTATTGCTGTACATGTTTTATGCAGACAATTTTATATTAGTTATTCCGGTCCTTGGAACTTTTGCCGCAGGAATGATGAAAATTCTTCCAAAAGCGATGAATATGGGGACGTATAAACTTGAGCTGAAAAACTATCTCCCCCACCTAATGAAAGTGTATGGTACCCTTCAAGAAGAAAGATATCAAAAAATATTAAATGGAAGTATCACATGTAACGAAATAGAATCAGATATTGTTTTTGAAAATGTAAATTTCTCCTATGGTCATGCAAAAATTCTCACAGATGTATCTATCCAAATACGAAGAGGAGAAATGACAGCTCTTGTGGGTTCTTCAGGATCAGGAAAATCAACAATCGTTAACCTGATGTTGAGGCTCTACGATCCCTCATCTGGAAAAATCATATTAAACGGGAGAGATCTAAAAGAGTATGACATCAATTCTTACCGGGACATTATTGGATATGTAAGTCAGGATCCTTTTATATTTAATGCTACAATTCGAGAGAATATTTTTTTTGGGCATGATTATTCTGAAACGGAATTAATTGAAGCCTCAAAACTTGCTCATGCTCATGAATTTATTATGAATTTTCCGGATGGATTCGATACAATTGTTGGGGACCAGGGAGTTACCTTATCTGGTGGGGAGAAACAGCGGATAGTAATAGCCCGGGCTATGATCAGAAGACCAGATTTGTTAATTCTTGATGAGGCAACAAGTGCACTGGATAATATTTCTGAAGCAGCAGTTCAGGAAGCAATTGATCAGGTTTCGAAAGAGTGTACGACTCTTGTGATTGCTCATCGATTGACAACAATAAGAAACGCCGATAAAATTATTGTAATTGAGAAGGGGAAGATAGTAGAAGAAGGAAGCCATGATGAATTGTTGGAAATAGAAGGAAAATATTGGAAAATGTATCGAAGTATTCAACTATCTGAAAAAAATGAATATTTTAATTCTGATTATCCCTCAAATTAAGATGGATTTTTACAGATTTTTATCTGTTTGAGGGAATCAAACGCTATCAACATGGGATAATCCTTTTTTAAAAAATCCTCCAATATATCTGACCCATTCTATTAAGCAACGTCCAAGTCTTTTCATCATCGTAATTGCAAATCCCCTTTTTGGATATATTTTTTTCATGAAATTACCTTGTATTAAAATTATGGCTATATATGTTAATGAAAAGAAGGGGAAGATGTAATATCTATGAAAATTACATTTAGAAAAGCATTCAATAAAAATCGTTTCATGATTGTTTTTTAATTTAATTCCTAAATCAGATAACATTTTTTTTCTCCATTCTCTTTCAACAATCAGACCTTTTGACAAATTTTTTTGTGTCGTGGATTCGTAATGGTACCTGATTGATCCAAGATTTTGCTTAAGATTTGCAAATTTTGTTTTGGGAATTAAGCGGTACCATAAATTCCAGTCTTCGCCTGTGGGTGTTGAAAAGTATTGGTTTTCTCGAAATATTTCAGATCTACCCATTATTGTTGCATGGATCATTGGGGATCGAAAAATTATTGAAGAAGCTATTTCATCATGAGTTAATGGCATATTCGAAACTCCTTTTTTTATTCCAAAAAAAGTCGCCTGGGTCCCACATATCCCGACCATTGGGTTGTTCTCTAAAAAGTCAACTTGGTATTTAAATCGATCATTATGAGCAAGATCATCTGCTCCAATATGAGCGATATATTTTCCTTTTGAATTTGCTATACCTACATTGAAAGAATATGCAATGCCTTTATTTTCTTCATTTTTAATAATCTTTATTCGTGAATCAGAAATAGATGAAATAAGAGCATAGGTTGAGTCAGTTGACCCATCGTCAACAATAATAAACTCAAAATTTGAATAACTTTGATTTAAAATACTATTTATTGTTTCCACTACAAATTTTTCTCCATTATATACAGGCATAACCATAGAGACTAGAGGATCCAAGTTTTTCACCAAGTTATTTGTTTTCTTAAGATTTTCAAATTTATGCAATTCTTAAAATATTGATCATCAGATAAATTCTATTATGCACTCACGTGAGATTTTTTCTGAAAAATCAGAATTTTATTAATTGAAAATTTTCTATCATAATATCATTTAATGTTTAACCCTTTATAATCACTGATAAGTCAATAATTATAATATCTGAAAAAACATTTCGGCAAGATATCGATTTAATCAAAATATGAATAGAAGGAATAAACAATATCTATCTATTCTTCTTTCCTCCAGGCTTAACCGTCCACTGATTATAAAGAGATTATTCGATAATTATACATTTTTTTGTTAAATACCAAAAAGAGAGCTTATTATGACAATGTGGATGAAAATAAAAGATCAGGTTTTTGTCTGTAAAGCTTCATTATATACATCTCGAAATTGCACCCCTATACTATCAAACCCATACTTTTTATTTACATATTCATGCATTTTCTGTGGTTCGTAGGAAGACAGATTGTCTAAACAATAATTCATCGCATTACATAATTGATCATCATTCCCAACATCTACTAAAATCCCATTTTCTTCTGTAATAATGTCTTCAGGACCACCACAGCGAGTGGAAATTACAGGACAACCACACGATATTGCTTCGATAACAACACAACCAAATGTCTCTAAATTGCTATTTAAGACAAATAGATCTGCTTTTTGGAATTCTGACAGTAATAAATCATTCAATAAAAGACCATGGAAAAAATATATTCATCCTGGCCTTGAATATGATGTGCTAACTCCATTAATGGTTCTTTATCTAATCCGTCTCCAACAATATGTAATTCGAAATCTGATCGAATTTTTCTTAAATATCCAACCGCTCGAATTATACCGCTGACATTTTTATATCGGTCATTAAGAAGAGAAACATGTAAAATTCGTTTTTTAAGGTTATGTTTTTCATCTTTTTTTGGTACAAAGAAAGTAGTATCTACAACATTACCAATTATTTGATAATTCGCTGATTGAACTGATTCTAATGCATTCTTAAGAATTGTTGAAACAGGTAAGACAATTCCTGCAAATTTTAATGTCAGGCGAGTTTTTATTGTTTCTTTTACTCCACTCGGAGGATTTAATCTAGTAGCTGAATGTTCAACTATGACAAAAGGTATGCCAAATAAAAATTTTAATAATATTCCCACATTCCGCATATCCTTTTATAAAATTCAATTAATCATAAAAGCTTAACTATAAATACTTCCTGATCGATCTCTATGGATAAACGATGGATTTCGATGATATCTTCGTATCAGATTCAGATCGGACAATCGGTCATCTTGGACTTGTTGCTGGTAGTTATGATGAACTGAATATTGGTCAGATAATTGATAATTTCATTCCAAAAACAGGTCCACATCACTTGACACATGGCGATATTGTTAAAGCAATGGTCATAAATGGCCTAGGATATATTGAACGGCGGCTTTATCTTTTTCCTGCATTTTTTACCGATATCTCCCTCACTCGTCTTTTTAACAAGGAGATCACTCCAACACAATTGAATGATGATCTTCTGGGTCGGACTTTAGATGCAATTCATGCGTTTGGAGAAACCGAAATGTTCAATCATATTGTATCGGAATGCCTTGAAAGAGACCAATTCGCAATCAATTTAGTAAATAACGATACTACCAACTTTAGTGTCCATGGAAACTATGACTCAGACAGCAATACTGAAGAAATTGAGATAACGCATGGTCATCCAAAGGATGGTCGCTGGGATCTTAAACGATTTGCACTTGGAATGGCAACCAATCAACATGGAATTCCTCTTCTTCTTCAGACATTCTCAGGGAATGAGTCTGATAAAAAAGCACTCCTTGAGATCATAACGAAAGTTAAAAAGAACCTCAATGTTGCAGAAAAAGTCATTCATGTAGCAGATTCAGCATTCTATACTGAAGAAAATCTTCAGACGCTCGGCTTTCATACCTTCTGGATATCACGTGTTCCCTTAACAATATCTGAAGCTGAGTCTCTTCGAAAAACTTCTGAATCTTTCACTTCCTGCGAAGACAGTCGTTATTCATACTATTGCTCATCATCCAATTACGCCGGAGTCAGACAAACTTGGATTGTCTTTCATTCAAGTGAACAACAAAGAAAAAAAGAGAAGGATTTTGATAAAAAAGTAGAGAAAGAACTCATACGAGCTCAAAAATCCCTAAAACACCTGGCCTGTAAACGTTTTGCCTGTGAACCCGATGCCAGAAGTGCTGCTGCCGAATGGGTTTCGAAACACCCGTGGGTAATTTTTGATACTTGTTCTATAAAACAAGTTCACGAGCGATTAGAGAAGAAACGGGGACGGCCTGGAAAAGATGAAACGCTCATACTGAAATATGTTATTGAGGCTGATATCTCACTAAATTTTACTGAATTAGAAAAAGAAAAGTCAATTCTTGGCAGATTTATTATTGCGACAAATGATCTTGATTTGGATCCTGAAACCACGTTAAACTATTATAAAGGTCAATCACAGGTCGAAAAAGGATTCAGGTTTCTGAAGGATAAAACGTTCCGGGTATCTGACGTATTTCTTAAAAATACTGGGAGAATTCAGGCTTTGGCAATGATCATGGTTCTTTGTCTATATGTATACGCCGTAACAGAGTACAAGTTACGGAAAAGTCTCAAAGAGACTAATGAAACAGTGCCGAGTCAAACCGGTAAACCAACTCAAAAACCAACATTACGCTGGATTTTCTTTTTATTTCGAAGAGTTAGAGAACTCTCACTTCGGATTGAAGGCAGAATCGTCACCAAAGTTCTCAATTTGGATAAAACGATTCGGAAAATTATTCGATTGCTTGGGACGCATCATGAAAAATATTATTTCACATAACAAACTGCGGAATGTGGGATATTGCAAAAAGTCCCATATTTATCAAATGATTCGACATTACATTCACTTGTACAATATCATGGGATCCAATTTCGGTCACGATTTTTCTATACACCATGAACATATGAATATAGACATTATTGCGCAAATTATTAATAACAGAGAAATTACTTGATAAATCCAGTGGTAAATACAACCGATAGACACGAATGCCATCTTCTATCTGGCTAGTTTTTTTAATTTTTTGAATTGTTGGATCACGGACTGCATATAATACTGTGATATCACAAGTTTTTGAAACTGCTTCTGCGTGTCTTTTAACAAATATACCAGATACAGGATTACTATCAGGATACCAAATTGTTAAAAATAATACCTTAAGTCTTTTTGTCATATTATGAATACCAGTTATTTGGAATTATAATGGAGATTTATCAATTACAGTTAGTGCATATTTACCTAATTCATACACTTTAGTATACCAACAATAAATTCTTTGAAGATAAACTTTGCTTATTTTCCTATTTCAGGTATTATTTATGTTTTCTCCTATTCCGATTTTAATTGATATTTTATCAGATATTTGTTCATTATTTTTTGATCATTAGATCAGTATAAACCTTGATCCATTTTTCAATTACTACATCTGAAGAATAATTACTAAGAAATGTTTCCCTAATTTTTTGTGGTGAATATTTTTGATAATTATTCATGACGTATATTATTCCTTCGGCAAGATTTTCAGGATTTTCATTCTCAACAAGGTATCCAACATCAGGTGTGACATATTCTTCCGGTCCTCCACAACGTGTTGAGATTATCGGTTTCCCTAACGACATTGCTTCAATTCCAACAATGCCGAAGGTTTCTGATCTACTCGAGATAACTAATGCATTTGTTTGATGATAAAATTGAGAAAGTTCTTCAGTTATTTTTTCACCATGAAAAGTACAATAATTTTCTAATGATAATTTTTTTACTATTGACAAATATTTTTCCTTTTCAGGTCCATCTCCAATAATATCCAGATGGCAATTCAGTATTTTTTTCTCCTTTACGACTATTTCCATCGCTCGAATTAAAATATCTATACCCTTAATCGGAACTAATCGGGAAACGTTTAACAGATGAAAAATAGAATTATTCGACATTTTTTCAAGAAAAAAACACAATTTATCTTCATTGATAAAATTGGGAATAACCGTACATTGGTTTCGCCCTTTACATTTAACCAAATTGCATAGGGAATTACTAACTGCCGTAAAGTAATCTGCCCTTTTTAAAACATTATATGCAATTTTTTTTCGTATAGAATTAAATAAATCATTAAAAATACTAGAATGTTCAGTTACAATGACGGGTATGTGTTCCTGATCGTTGATAATTATTGCACCAAATCCTCCCATAATAATTGATTGTGCATGTATTACATCAGGTTTGCCAAATTCCTCTTTTATTATTGAGTAACCTTTTATTACTGCTCTACGATATAAAAATATTTTTAGAAATTCGCAATAAGGAAACCAATTTATATACCCATAATTTACTGTGAAAATTGAATTATCATAAAAAAAATGGATTTTTTTTTGAAATAATTTAGAAAACTCAATAATTCTTATCGGCTCCTGGATAAATAGAACCGCGACATTTACTTTTTTACTCAATTCCAAAGCTTGTTCTCTGAAAAAAGTTCCAGGAAGTGGATTACTTTTAGTGGGATACCAGGAAGGTACTATTAAGATTTTAATATTACTCATTTAATTCAAATTTTTATGGATATATTCGTCATATTGTCCTACTTTTTCATATAATTTATCATATCTCGACTTAATATATTTAAATGAGAATGATTCTCCAGTATGAAGGGACTTTAAAATCATAGTTTCTAGTCTTGGTTTATCACCTAATAAACCAATTATTGAAGAAATAATTTCCTCTTTTTTATCATTTTTAGAAAAAAGGAGAGAACATTCAACGATTTTATCTTGATTCTCGACATCTGCCCTGATTATTGGAATAACTCCATATCGTAAATATTCATAAATTTTATTCGCTGATACTGTTACCCAATAATCAGTTTTCATAAAAAGAAATCCAAGATGTGCATGAGATGTATACTCCAAAACATCATGATGTGCAATATGCCCTAAGTAAAAAAACCTTCCCCTGTGTTTTTTTTGAAGATAAGAAAAACGAGATATTAATTCGTCATCAGAAGTTAATCCTCCAATGTAGGCCTCTGATAAAGGAAAATCAGCGAGAACCGAATCCATAACCTCCAACAAAAGATAAATATCTCTATCCAATGAAACATCAAGAGAACCAAAATAAATTAATGAAAATGACTCTTTTTCTAATTTAGATATTTTTCCATCTATTATTTTAGAATCGTAATTATCAATATCTGGATAATTAGGAACAATAGTAACAATCGATTTTCTGAACCTTTTTTTTAAGGAAATTAAATGTTCATCAGACACTCCAACCAATCCATCTATCCACCGAAGAGAAATAATCTCAAAAATCCTTGGAATTTTATCGAATAATTTTTGATTTTTTTTATTCATCTCGAATAATTCATGACGATCATATACAAGGGCTGATACGGGATATAGAGCGAACCGTAAGAATATTCCAGTAAATAGCAATTCATAATCGTGTATATGGATAATTGTTTTAATTGAGTCATCAAAATTTAATTTACGTAAATTAGACAAAACTAGTGTTCCCAATATTGGAAATACCAAAATAATTAGTACAAAAAGTCGATTAATAATATGGTCTGAAAAATTACCGATATTGAGTCTAAATCCATTTTCACCATTATGAGAAAATTTTCCTGATTTCAATGAAGAATAATATCTATTAATATGCAAATGATACACATCATGTCCTTCATACAGGACATGTTTCATATGACGGTTTATCCTACCATCTCCAGGATGATGAACATCTAAAATAATTATATTCATTTTTTTTAGAACATCTCGTAATGATGAAAATTCTTATTTTTTATGCAATAATATCTACTGTGAACCTTCATCACTATTCACCATTCTATGATTTTTTTTGACAAGGGAGCACACAAAATTAACTGTGGTCATGCACCAACAATTGACAGGATAATAGTCATTATATGCACCGGTTAAATGGGATGGGAATTCTTATCCCCTCTCCCTATACCCAAGTAGATGAACCCATTCTGGATAAAAACATCAGGATCAATGACATTTCTTCCATCAATAATTACACATCGGGATGAACCGGATAATTCCAGGACTTTATGGGAATCCAACTGATAATACATCCGGTGTCCGGTAAAAATCACTACAGCATCAACACCGGATAAAACTGATTCCAAATCCTGACTTAAATCAATCCCGGGCCAATTGGTAACCCAGGGATCATGCACCCGGATATCAGCACCTTCCTCAATGCATAACTGGTAAAAGGATTCTGATGGAGTATTTCTTGCATCATCGGTATTCGCAAGAAATGACCATCCCAGAAGGGCTACCCTGGCCCCTTTAATCTTCTTACCTGAACGATTCAGCCCCTTTTTCAGGAGATGAACCATATGCATTGGCATAAAATCATTGATGTGACGGGCAGTCACATAGAGGGATTCAATCCCGTCAGGAAAGTCCACCGACTGCTCATCAGAGATTTTAACTCCCCGTTCCAGATGATACGTGTCTTTTGTCAGACAATGTCCGCCAACACCTGCACCCGGCCAGAGGATTGCACGAGTAATCCCTTCACCTTTTAACGAGTCAATGCCTTTTCGGACATCATAAAAATTAATACCAATTGCCTCACAATAAAGAGCCAACTGATTTGCTGCTGCAATTTGTAAATCACGGAAGGTATTTTCTGCAGTTTTTGTTACTTCAGCTGCAGTAGCAGTCATTGGAATGAGTTTTCCGGAGGTGAGAACCGGACCATAGAGCTCCATTGCCCGGTTTGTACTAGCATCATCTATCCCCCCGACTATTCGGTCATGTTCCTGAATATTCCGAAGCAGCCTGCCAACCATAACCCTTTCAGGAGCATGAGCAAGACCAAAATCCCTGCCTGCGACAAGGCCTGATTCTTCCTCCAATATCTTTCTCGCCCAGTTTGCAGTAGTACCAGGCGTGATTGTTGATTCAAGAACTATTAACGAACCTTCTGACAGATACCTGCCTGCCTGGCGAACTCCTTCTTCAAGAGCAGAGAAATCAGGTATTAAATCTGTAGGATTTAAAAAGGGAGTCTGTATCGCTATCGTAACTGCATCACAGTGTGAAATTTTAGAAAAATCAGATGTACATTCGAACTTTTTCTTTTGGACAACTTCATTTAATAGTTCATCAAGCCCTGGTTCTTCACCCTTCAGAGGATTTTTCCCAGCATTAAGTAGGTTTATTTTATATCCTGAGCTTGATGAATCACGCTGAAAACCATAAACCTTCTCGAAAGATTTGGCAAAAAGTGCTCCAGCCGGGATACCTACATATCCCATCCCAATAACACCGATAGTCCTGATAGGTCCTCTTTTCTTAAAAAGATCTGCTAATACCCTACCCATTTAGAACATTCCTCTAATCTGTTCACATAATTCAAGATTCTGAATTGCTTCGTTGGTTGTTATAGAAAATGGTTTATTTGTTTTAACTGATTTCAAGAAACTGGATAATTCGGACCGGAGAGGTTCCTGTTTTGCCACCAGCACTTTTTCAACAATATTCTCCTGAACATACCGATCCCTGTCGACTTTATACTGACCAGGTTTCCGATGAATATAGATCTCCTGCGACATGAAATCCCCCTGAATTGTCATATCTTCCTGCTCGATATGAATCATACGGATTTTTTTAGAAGATTTCCTGCTGGCAGACAGATAAATCAATGTATTTTTACTTGAGCATAAAGCAGCTGCAACATCTTCATTCCCTTTTGCCTGAACATTCACATCTGAACAACCAAGTGCATGGAGCATAATGTCAATATCATGGATCATAAGATCTTCAACAACTGAACTTCCGGTAATTCGGGATGAAGTAGGATTATGGCGTTTAAATTCTATATAGAGAGGTTCTGAAATGATCTGACTGATTTCATTCACAATAGGATTAAACCGTTCAATATGACCAACTCCTACGATGAGATCATCAGGAATATTTTGTACCAGTTGTTTTCCTTCATCAGAAGAGAGACAGATTGGTTTTTCGATAAGCACATTAACCCCAGCTTTAATAACCTCTAGGGCAGTATTAAAGTGAAATTGCGTTGGAACACAAAGACTTACCGCTTCAACACGATGAAATAAATCACTATAAGAATCTGCTACTTCCACATTATTCAGGGAGGCCACCTTTCTAGCCTGCTCATTATTTACATCATAAATAACAACAGAATCGACTTCCTTTAATTGAGAATAAACACGGACATGGTTTTGTCCCATCATACCGGTCCCGATAACTCCCACATCCATCAGGACCACCGGTTAATTGAATCACAGATATGAGATAATTCCATTTCAGATAAATCCGGATACACCGGAAGGCTAAGAACCTCTTTAGCCAATTTAGAAGAAACGGGACACGGAGGATTTTGAGAACCTGAATAAACAGGTTGTTCATTCACCGGAATGGGATAATGAACAGCGGTTCCGACTCCATGTTCTGACAACCATGAAACCAGGTCATCACGCTTGTTATCACGTACTCTGATTACGTACTGATGAAATACATGGCTGCATCCTTCTTGAATTGTGGGCAAAGTGATATCCGGATGGTGAATATTTCTTGAAAAAAATGACGCATTATTATTCCTTTTTTGATTCATAACATCCAGTTTCCGAAGTTGCACCCGCCCTATTGCAGCTCCGATATCTGTTAATCTGTAATTATATCCAATTTCAGTATGGAGATATTTTTTTTCCTGACCATGGTTTATTAATCTACGGCAACGTTCTGCAATAGACACGTCATTGGTCGTAATCATCCCACCTTCACCGGTTGTCATATTTTTTGTAGGATAAAACGAAAAACATCCAATAGCACCGAATGAGCCAACCTTTTTTCCATGATATTGCGCCCCATGTGCCTGTGCACAATCTTCAATAAATATTAGATTATGATCCTCACAAACATCAAGGATCGCTGCAATATTACATGGTTGACCGAATAGATGTACCCCGATAATCGCCTTTGTTTTTGATGTAACTGATTCAACAATCGCATCAGGATTAATTTCGAAGGATTCTTCACATACATCAACCATAATGGGTTTTGCACCACACATACTTACAGAAGATGCGGTGGCAAAAAAGGTAAATGAAGGTACGATTACTTCATCTCCCTGATGAATTCCACATGCAAGTAATCCAGTATGAAGTGCAGTAGTTCCATTATTAGTGGCGATTGCATCTAAGGTACTACAATACTGAGCAAATTCTTTTTCAAAGGAGAGAACTTGCTCACCACTTGCAATCACACCTGAACGAATGACTGCAGATACAGCGTCAATCTCATTATCATCAAAAACGGGGTGAGCAATTGGAATCATTTTCGTTCAGCTCCTTCGGGTAGTGTTCTTATACGTGCAGGAGAACCTATGGCAAGGGTGCCAGGTGGAACATCTTTTGTTACAACAGAACCTGCAGCAATAAGTGAACCCTTTCCTATTGTTATTCCTGGAAGGATGGTTGTATTTGCACCAATTGAAACATAATCTTCTAATATCGGACCAAATAAATCTGAACCTCCATTTGGTGGATATTTGTCATTTGTCAGCACTGAATTCGGACCGATAAATACATGAGAACCAATTTTCGTATTTGTTGGAATATAAACCAGACTCTGAAGATTCACATAATCACCGATTGAACAATTACCTTCAATGATTACATTTGTCCCCAGGGAGACATGATTTCCAATAACTGTATTTTCTCTAATCAACACATTATGACCTGATGAAAAATGATCACCGATTTTTACATCCGCATAAATTGTTGTTCCAGGTCTTAGTATTCCATGTGATCCAATTGAACAACCATCATATGATTCTTTATTCAAATGATAACGTGGAGGAAAACCAAGTATCACCGGATCAAAGATTCGCAAGTCATTTCCGATAACATTTTTACCATATTGTGTCATTTTTTTATGAATTCCCTATTTATTTTACGTGCTATCCTATAATGAAACTTCATTTAGAATCACATCTGTAAACTCATCCCAATCACGAACATCAGAGGTATCAATTGTATCTCGTTCAAACGCGGCAGCTTTCTCTACTGCATCACAGATCGATTTTTTGTCATCATATGAATACCTGATAAAATGTTTCCTGTTTGAGGGAATTCCATCAGGTGCAATAATTGGAAGTTTGCACCAGGTATATTGAATTACTTTCAAACTATCGGAGTAGGTGTCTAGTCCAACAGATGTCCTGAGGATATGGAGACCAACATCAGCGTGAACCAAATATGGAATAGTATCAAGATGAGGAAGTTCTCCATAGGATATGACGTTTTTTGGCATTTCATTGAGAGAGAGTGGGCCGATGACATGAAATCCATATTTCGGAAACTCTTCTCCAGCCGTTTTTAAGAAACTCTGGTCAACATGTGCTATTCCAATGAAAACAAAATTTTTTTGGTAATTATCGTAAACCAAGGGTTTTAAATTCTCTTTAGAAAAGAGTTCTTTTTTAATGCCATGATGTAAAAGGACAACATTGCCATTCCTAAATCTTTGATACAATGACGATGAAGGAACGGTGATTAAATCAACTAATGGAGTGATTTTTCTCTCATATTCTATAATTTTTTTATGGGGATGAAGAGTCTCCAATGCATCATCTGCTCGATAAACAAATTTCGCATCAGGGTGATTTTTTTTAAGATAGTCATAAAGAATGATTCCAGAGTTACTCTCCTGAAAAAATAAATCCGAATCAATTATTAACTCTTTCAGATTAGTTGGAATCCGCGATTGAAATAATTTAAAAAATAATGGAGAAATGGTATCTATTAGTTTATTACCTGTTAATGAAAGGGGGGAGTAAAGAGGGGCATAGGAGTATTGAATAAGGTTCTCTTGTATTTTTATTGGTTTATTTAAATCAGAAATTTTTATATATTTCCACCTGTGATCTCCAGACAGTATTGAAAATGGAGAAAGAGGAGTTGTAACAAAAATTACCTCCCATCCTTTTTTCCTGAAAGAATCAGCAACATAATGAAAATCAACTCGTCTTTCTGAACAATAATGATGTAAAGAGAGCATTGTAACTTTTTTATGATTATTCATGAACCAGTCTCATTTTTAATTTAAATTAAATGAAAAATATTGTAATATACTTTCCTGAAACAGATCTATTTTTATCAGTGTATAATTTTTTTACCGATTGATCCATCAAGTTCGGTGCTAAAGCATAAAGGCATTCACTCTAGTATTTTACCACTCTTTTCTAACTTAAAAAAAAGAGAGATCTAATTCTTGACACTTTATGTAAACCTCATAACGCTATATATAAATTTAAATCTCCGGAGAAAGAGTAAAGCGCCCAACCCAATAGCACAAACAAAAAGCGAAGTACAATTACATAATTAATAATAATTTTATTCGTAATATTGATCATCACAAAAATAGATTAACATATAAAATTATTTCATATAATTAAAGAAAACTTCACTCAAGATATAAAGTTTCTCTGAAAAACAAACCGTTACATTTTTATTCACACCTTCCGACATATCATCAGTCCCGTAAAGGGGACGTGTACGAGTGATTACAGTCTAACAGTGACCAATTCCTTCAGTATACAGTGACAGAATCGTACAGGTTTTAAGAAACATCGGAGGAACTATATGGCAAAATTTTCCGACACAATCGATCTTTATGACGATCAGGGCAAACTGCTGAAAAGCGGTGTCGCCTTAGATAAAATCAGCCCGCTTACCAACCCCGGCATCAAGAAGATGATCAGCCTCACCAAGAGAACTGTTGCAGTGAACCTTGGTGGAGCAGAAGCATTTCTCAAGACCGGAAAAGCTGGTAAAAACCAGATCCCCGGACGTGGACTCAACCTTGACCTTGTTGCAAATGCAGGTGCAATCAAGGAAAAGATGTTCAAGATGCTCCAGGTCACCGAGGGTGACGACACCGAGATCAAGGAATTCGGCGGCGGCAAACTTCTGCTTTGTACGGTCCCATCCGCTCGTATTGATGCAGCAGCAACCTACGATGCAGCAATGACCGCTGTTTCAGCAGCAGCAACATATGCAGTCATTGACCAGTTTAACGTTGATATGTTCAATGGTTCTACTGTCAAGGCAGCATTCTGGGGTACCTACCCACAGACAATGGATCCATCAGGCTCAGCTTGTGCATCCATCCTGTCCATTCCACAGAACAATGAAGGTCTGGGATACGCTCTCCGTAACATCCAGGCAAACCACTGTGTAATGATCACCAACAAGAATGCAATGCAGGGTGCAGCACTCTCAGCAACCTTTGAACAGGCAGGAGAATTCGAAATGGGAGCCGCAATCGGACCATTCGAACGTGCACAGCTGCTTCTCTACGCCTACCAGGGTCTGAATGCAAACAACCTCGTCTATGACCTGGTAAAGAAGAACGGTGCATCCGGAACTATCGGTACCGTTGTCCAGTCTCTTGTCGAGAGAGCAATTGAAGACAAGGTTATCACCGCAGGCAAGAAGGGACCATCCGGATACACCTTCTACGAGACCAAGGATCCAATGCTCTGGAACGCCTACACTGCAGCTGGAACCATGGCAGCAACTATGGTAAACTGTGGTGCTGGCCGATTTGCACAGGCTGTTTCCTCAACCCTGCTCTACTTCAACGACCTGATTGAGCACGAGACCGGACTTCCGGGTTGTGACTACGGTCGTGTAATGGGTGTAGCAGTCGGATTCTCATTCTTCAGCCACTCTATCTATGGTGGTGGAGGTCCAGGTATCTTCAACGGAAACCACGTCGTTACTCGTCACGCAGCCGGTGTTGGTCTCCCATGTATTGTTGCTGCCTGTGCTCTTGATGCAGGAACCCAGATGTTCACTCCAGAGAGCACCTCAAAGGTCTACCAGGACACCTTTGGTAAGATCCCAGAGTTTGCCCAGCCGATTCAGCACATTGCTCAGGGAGCATAATCCCCAAGGTTTCGCACAATGGCTGATGCTGAATTCCCGCAATGCAGGATCGTCACCGAGCGCCTCTTAAAACCTGATACAGTAGAGAAAATCCTCAATAAACTGGCGGTCATACCCGGGATCCGAAGGATCGTCATAAATGGCCCGAGTATACCCCAGAAAGTCCCCTATGGCCCCGCACGGGGCCTGGATAACCCCCACTCAGGAAAAGCAACTATCCGGGTCGGGGAAACTGATGTTGACCTCCGGGTGCAGGTTGGAACATTCCTTCTCGAACTGGAAACACGGGATATCGTACAGCAAATCGAAGAAGCCTGTAAAGAAGTGTTTACAAACTTTACCTATTCAGTAAAAGAAGGGAAGTTTATGAGATCAACACCAACACAGGTTGATTATGCAAAGTACGGCCCGAATGCAAACGAAATTATGCTAGGTCTGGTCGATCCCAAGAATAAAACCGGACCGACACTCATCCAGGGAAATAGATAATGCCGATCGGACGGGTAACACAGATTGTAGACTGCCGCGAAAGTGCGGGCATGGGAAAAGGAGGGGCCCTAGCCCAAAGGGGGACTATCTCTGAATGCCGATATCCTGACGTCATCATAGTAGGGATGTCCCCCGGTCGCCGGCACGTCACAAAGCCGGTCTGTGATATTACGTCCGCCCTGCGGGCACAGGGGGTCGAATATAGTATCAGCACCATGATTCTCAACGCGGGCTCCGGGATTCCCCCTGATGCCCCTAAGAGTGCCGGTCATGTGCTGGGAGCATATTTCGGCCTGAACGAGAAGGAAATTATCCAGATAAACCGTCACAAAGTTGCGGTTTTGCACCATGGAAATGTCAGATCACATGTTGTCCACAAAGTCCGATCTATCTTAAAGGACTGTGAAATACCGGCGATTGTGGTCTGTCAGGCTCCCATCGATTACGAGGATTTTGCAAAAGAAGGGGTAAAAACGGCGCTAGTGATGCCGACTGAAGCAAATGTCCGGACGAAAGGGACAGTAATGGCGATCGTCAGTGGTATCACAAGGGGTCAGACTCCGTCTCGTGAGAAGATCAGCGAAGTCATTCACGAAGTCATGAAACTTATGAAAACTTCAAATTTGGAGAGATAAAGATATGGCATATACTCCACAGTATGGTCCAGGCCAGTCTGTTGTCGCCGAAAACCGGCGCAAGCAGATGAACCCAAATGTAAAGCTTGAAAAAATTCGCAATGTCACTGACGAGGACATTGTCCTTATTCTCGGACACCGTGCACCAGGTCAGGCATATCCGGCTGCACACCCACCACTTGCAGAACAGGGTGAGCCAGACTGCCCAATCAGAAAGATTGTCACCCCAACCGACGGTGCAAAGGCTGGAGACCGTGTTCGGTACATCCAGTTCGCAGACTCAATGTTTAACGCACCATCCCAGCCGTACCAGAGAACCTACACCGAGTGTTACCGCTACCGTGGTATCGACCCAGGAACTCTGTCCGGCCGTCAGATCGTCGAGTGCCGTGAGCGTGACCTTGAAAAAATCTCCGCTGACCTGATCAACACGAACCTCTTTGATCCGGCACGTGTCGGTATCCGTGGTGCAACGGTGCACGGTCACTCACTCCGTCTTGCAGAAGATGGTATGATGTTCGACATGCTGCAGCGGTGTGTCCTCGAAGGCGGATCCGTCAAGTACGTCAAGGACCAGATTGGTACCCCACTCGACAAGAAGGTCGATGTTGGTAAGCCAATGGATGATGCCTGGCTGAAAGCAAACACTACCATGTTCCACTCACTCGTTGGTACCTCTTACCGGAGCGACGCCGAGTACATTGAATATATCCAGCGGATCCACTCCCTGAGAACAAAATACGGTTTCATGCCGGTGGAGTAAGGAGGTACTAAATATGGCAAAAATAGAGAGAGCACAGAAACTTTTCCTCAAAGCACTGAAGACCAAATTCGAGGGAGACGTCGCAGACACCAAGACCGGTTTTTACAACTTTGGTGGCCTGAACCAGTCTGCAAGAAAGAAAGAGTTCATGGAAGCATCCAAGAAGGTAGAACTTCGCCGTGGAATCTCCATGTACGACCCCAACCGCTGCCACCTCGGTGGTCTGCCAATGGGTCAGCGTCAGCTCATGACCTACGAAGTTTCCGGAACCGGAACCTTTGTAGAGGGTGATGACCTGCACTTTGTCAACAACCCGGCAATGCAGCAGATGTGGGATGATATCCGTCGTACTATCATCGTCAACATGGACCTTGCACACAGCACTCTTCAGAAGCGTCTTGGCAAGGAAATTACTCCTGAAACTATCAACGAGTACCTCCACATCTTAAACCACGCAATGCCCGGTGGTGCAGTCGTTCAGGAACACATGGTTGAGACCCACCCAAGTGTTGTCGATGACTGTTACTGTAAAGTCTTTACCGGAGATTCCGAACTTGCAGACCAGCTCGAGAAGCAGTTTGTCCTCGATGTCAACAAGCTCTTCCCCGCAAAACAGGCAGAAGCACTGAATGAAGCTGTCGGCAAGTCACTCTGGCAGGCAATCCACATCCCGACCATCGTCTCACGTACCTGTGATGGTGGAACTACATCCCGGTGGTCTGCCATGCAGATCGGTATGTCCTTCATTACCGCATACCGCATGTGTGCCGGAGAAGCAGCAGTCGCTGACCTGTCCTTTGCAGCAAAGCACGCTGGTGTTATCCAGATGGCAAGCCACCTCCCAGCCCGTCGTGCACGTGGTCCGAATGAGCCAGGTGGAATCATGTTCGGTCACTTCGCTGACATGATCCAGGCAAACCGGAAGTACCCGAACGACCCGGCAAAGGCATCCCTTGAGGTTGTCGGTGCAGGTTGTATGCTCTTTGACCAGATCTGGCTCGGTTCCTACATGTCTGGTGGTGTCGGATTCACCCAGTATGCAACCGCAGCATACACCGACAACATCCTCGATGAGTTCACCTACTATGGTATGGACTACATCAAGGACAAGTACAAAGTCGACTTCAAGGCAGTTGACCCGGCACAGAAGGTCAAGCCAACCCAGGAAGTCGTCAATGACATCGCTGGTGAGGTCACCCTCAATGCAATGGAGCAGTACGAACAGTTCCCAACCATGATGGAGGACCACTTCGGAGGTTCCCAGCGTGCAGGAGTTATCGCAGCAGCATCCGGTCTTTCAGTCGGTATCGCAACTGCAAACTCCAACGCAGGTCTGAATGGATGGTATCTCTCCATGCTCATGCACAAGGAAGGCTGGTCACGTCTCGGATTCTTCGGATACGACCTGCAGGACCAGTGTGGTTCCACCAACTCACTCTCAGTCAGACCTGACGAGGGTTGTATCGGTGAATACCGTGGTCCAAACTACCCGAACTACGCAATGAATGTGGGACACCAGGGAGAATACGCAGCAATTGTCGGTTCTTCACACTACACCAGAAACGATGGTTTCTGTCTGTCCCCAATGATCAAGATCACCTTCGCAGACCCATCCCTGCCGTTCGACTTTGCCGAGCCACGGAAGGAGTTCGCAAAGGGTGCAATCCGCGAGTTCGTAGCCTGCGGAGAGCGTACTCTTCTCATGCCAGCCCGTTAAACGGGAAAAACACTTTTTCTTTTTTATTCCAGTAATAACACCTTCTTTCAGACAGATTTTTCTTATTGATACAGATCTTGAAAATTCCATTCTCAATCGGTTTTTTTATTCGGTTGAGTATCTGCTATCCACAAAAGATAAGGAAGAAATAAAAACTGCCTGGATCTGATAACATCACAAACTCTAAAAATTAGGGTTGACTGAATTATGATAATCCATAAGAAAGTTTTTAGTTCTCATATGAGATCAATTATGTATGTCACACAATCTTCTGACCCTGCTTATCCTCACTATTCTTCTGAGCGTTGTAGGTATAGTCTGCACCGCTGATACCGGGAAAGTATATTATAATGGATACGCATTCGATCCAGATCTTGTTCCATCCGGAATGGTACCATACGAGGATGGCTGGTCACATGGTTCGTTATTCTCTGCTCCAAACTGGCTTCTAAAACAGATAGATCAAAACCTTATGAGTACTGTCCTGGACAGAGGAGTCACTCCCTCACCTACTCCGACGATCACTCCCGACCAGACAGACGACTATATTACTACAGGGTATGCTGCACTTGATGGGGGAAATTACCGGGGTGCATACTCAGCTTTTCAAAAAGCCACTGAACTGGATCCCACAAATCCCGAAGCGTGGTATGGATTAGGTATCACCCTTGAACGTCAAAAAAGGTATCTTTCAGCACTTGAAGCTTATCAACAGGCAATAACCAGTGCTGAAGGCGCTGCATCCAACTGGGCATCCTATGCAGGATTAGGAAGAGTTTTCAATAATCTGAATCGATTTCCAGAGGCGGTCAATGCACTTGAAACAGCTCTTACTCAGTACGAAAATGCGGGAGTATCACATCCTGATGAGCAGGATGAAATAACACGACTGCTTGAGGAGGTAAGACGAAAATTAGGAGAGCATAACTCATATTTTAGTTCACCTTACATCCCCCCGTTGGTAACTGGGGGATAATTTTTCATCATTTTTGAAAACCATTGTAATTATTTTATTTGAGATGTATGGGAGTATAAAAATAAGGATCATTCAGCGCTTGAACGATACCTTTATGTATTTTTGCTCATATGAGTAATAATGGTACGATGTATCGTACCAGGAAAAAAATATGCCAGGATTTGATAGAACCGGACCTCTTGGACGAGGTTCCATGACAGGAAGAGGATTTGGATACTGCCGCACTACATATCAGTCAGCACGTCAACCTGTCGCACCTTCCGGAGATAGTCAGACAATCACAACCGAAAATGTTCCCGTATATCAGCCACCAGTTCAGAGTCAAGCACCAATATACGGACGCGGTCGTGGAGGAATACCCTATGGCGGGGGACGAGGATGTACATTTGGAGGTCCGCGAGGAAGAAGGGGACGATGTTTCTGGTAAAGAATCCTATCAGTAGAATTCTTTCTATTTCCATGTATTAACCTGATCGGATCCCTCTTTTTGAGAAAAGTATTCTCTCCGTACATCCATTATGATAATAAATTGATAAATTACATGTAGGTAAACCAGACAAGATGCCTTATGAATACAGTAAGATAGATCAGGATCTCAAAATTTCTCTTCATGCAATAAATGAGAAAGTGCTTTTTAGACCTTTTGAAAAAGTATCACTGAAGGTGATGGATAATAATACAATAATCATTCATCGGGAACCCAATGAGGATCCGTTTCTGAAATCCATACGAGCACCTGCAAATTCAAAAGAAAAATTCACCCGAAGTGATATTGAAGCAATGAAAAATGAGCTCTGGTCAGATTGCAGGTAATAATTGACTCTAACATACATATGCAATAGAAAGATAGATGGATTGAATATCATTCCATTGAGAAAAACCCAGTGAATACGAATATTCAGGTATCCCATTGTAACTATGATTCACCATATTTTCGGACCGGTTATCTCAAGACGACTTGGTCGATCGCTTGGTATTGACCTCATCCCTTTCAAAACATGTTCATACAACTGTGTATACTGCGAATGTGGAGCAACAACTGATCTCATATCGCAGAGAAGAGAATTTTTCAGGACCGATGAGATCATCCACCAGGTAGATACAATCCTCTCCTCTTCTCCAAGACTTGATTATATCACGTTTGCCGGATCAGGCGAACCCACCCTCTCGCTCTCTCTCGGCCCTGTGCTTGCCCACCTGAAACAAAACTATGATCAGTATAAGGTAGCGGTCCTTACCAATGGAAGTCTCTGCACTGACCCTGATGTACGGCGGGATCTTCTCAAGGCTGATCTCGTGAGTCCAACGATAACAACAACCACACAAGAGATCTTCGAGAAAATTCACCGGCCTGTTCCGGGATTGTCGGTTACTCAAATCATCCAGGGAATAAAGAACCTAAGGAACGAGTATTTAGGCCAGATCTGGCTGGAAGTATTCCTGGTTCCCGGACTGAACACCACGGATACTGAACTTGATAAGCTCCGGACTGCTACATACCGTATCAGGCCAAACAGGATCCAGCTCAATTACCTTGACCGGCCGGGAACAGAAGCATGGGTGTCTTCACCTGACCCGATGCAATTAAAGAATATCCAGGATTTCTTTGCTGAAGGAGGAATACCGGTTGATATCACGGGCTTTGATGAACCAGGTACGCTTCTCTCTGATGATGACAGTATTGCCCTGATAGATGAAACACTCCGTCGTCGTCCCTGTACTGCAGAAGATATCGCACACATGACCGGACTTCAGGCACCGGAGGTCAGAAAAAAACTGGCTCTGATGGTTCAGCAGGGGATTGTTCAGGCAAAAAGTGGTGAACGGGGAATTTTTTACTGGGTAGGTATAAACGTTTAAAATATCGATTTTACACGAGAATTAAGGTTTGGATTCATCTCTTTTCACACCTATCCGGATAATTCCGAACGAGTACCTGGGTAAATACATTTATTCAAAGGTAAAATGAGAAATCATGACCAAGAGAAAGTTTTCTTCAATAACCGGAAAAAGTCGGTGTTCCGACCTTCCGGATATATTCCAGTTACTCACAAGGGGATATTTTCTCGGGAGAGGTTTGCCAATGATGGCAATATTTTACCTGGAAAAGATACTACAATCAACGTTTACGACAATCAAGCTGGTTAATGTCCGGAACACTCATGATCGTGATGTGAACAGATACTACCGGTGGACTGTAATTTTCCGCCAATAAAATTCTGTGCAGCAACATCAACCGGGCCACTTACTCCAAGAATAACCTCAATATTGTTATCATTGAAGAGTTGAACAGCACGAGCTCCCATTCCTCCGGCAATTATCAGGTTTACACCATGTTCAGCCAGAAAAACCGGAAGCCGTCCTGGTTCATGCCCCGGACTTTGCAGGGTTTCAGAATATGCTATCACAGAATCAGTAGCATCATATATTGCATACCCTTCACAGTGTCCAAAATGTGCCGACACATCCTTTCCATCACACGCAATTGCAACTTTCATGTATTACGACCTGATTGAATTAGTTCCATCTTTTACGCATTCTTCTCCCACATCCACGGGGAAGACCGCCCCTGCCAATTCCATACTCAGGTTTCTGTTCAGAAGAACCCGGTATATCATTATTATTGTCAGGCTGATTCCACCATCCCCGCTTGAAAAATTTACGTTCTCCAAGCCATCTGGGTCCGGTACCATCCATATCAGGTATAGTTGTCACCTCCTGGTGCACAGCACCATTATTACTCATATGAGTTAAATTATAAAAAAGTTTTTGATTGCGTCACAAGGATTCATCAGTATCATCGTGAACAATCCTCGGACAGACATGGGCATCCCGGGGACAGAGAAATTCATGGGTTTTTGGGCATTCGTCTCCTCCTTGCCTCATACATCCGGAGACCTCAATAATCTTCCCGTTAACCAGTGCATCAGTTACTTTACGCCTGGCATCATGAAGATCTTTCCAAACGGTTCTTCTGGAAACTCCCAGAAAAGAAGCAGCCTCTTCCTGTTCCATTCCATCGAGATCTATGAGTCGTAACACCTCAATCTCTTCAGGAAGTAATATGACAGGCTCTTCCTCTACCGGAACAAGACATCGTGGCCCATAACAGCGGAGTGAGCCAAACTCAGAAAGTCTTCTTCTGATCCTGGGTCGACCACGTCTTCGTTGCTGTCCGCTGCCATTCTCCACATCCATCATATTTGATCGATCTCACCTGAAAGGTTCTTCGCAATCTGATGTATCGCTTCCGATGCATGACCAGATATCGTACTGACGGGAATCCCATTTCTCGTTGCTTTTAGAACATCCAGATCATATGGTATCATGCCAAGCAGATGAATATCCTTTTCTGCTGCTATCTGACAAATTTCTTTGGCGATATCCTCATTTACATCATACCGGTTTATCACCAGATACATCCTGACTTGAAAGGATCTACATAATGTAATCAGACGCATCAAATCTGACTTGGCAGACTTGCTCGGTTCTGTAACTAATATTGCAACCTGGATTCCGGTGATAGTCGATATAAGAGGGCACCCAATTCCAGGAGGTCCATCAATCAGAACGAGGGAAACATCCGGATGTTTCACTCTTGCTTCCTGCCTAAGACGATGAACAAGCAATCCTGAATTTCCTGATCCCGGCATCAGTGATCCATAGAGGAGTGGTCCTGCATGGGATTGTGCATAATGTATTCTGCCAGTAACCCTGGGCTGCATCTGAACAGCATCTTCAGGACACACAAGAACACAGGTCCCGCAGCCCTCACATCGATATGGTACTACCCCATACAGATCCTGATTTTTTTGTATGGCTTCAAAATTACAGGCCTGTGCACAAATGCCACATCCAACACAGGAACCAGGATCAATAAAAGCCCCATCCATGCCTCTGAATTCATCAGCGCTGCAATCAACAGGATCTAATAGGAGTGCAAGATTTGCTGCATCAACGTCAGCATCTATCAAGACTTTATCCTGAGGTAACAATGAAGCAAGTGAAGCGGTGAGGATTGTTTTTCCAGTTCCACCTTTCCCACTTACAACAGCTACCTGGATCATTGAAGTCCCCCAGCATAAGCAAGAATTTGATCACCAAGTATTGAAAAACGATCAAACCAGACTGGGTCAACCTGAGAAATGAGAGAACCATTATTCTGAATTCGGAGTAATGCCATATCAAGTGGAACTTTCATGAGGATGGGCAGATTTCGCTTCAGACAATATTCTTCAATAATATCATCATTCCCATCACTCCGGTTAATAATTACTGCAACAGGGATATGAAGAACATCAAGAACATCTACGGCAACGCTTAAATCATGAAGACCAAACGGGGTGGGTTCTGTTACCAAAACGCACAAGGATGTATCATCGACTGTCTCTATAAAGGGGCATGCAGTACCAGGAGGAGCATCCAACAAAACAAGTGAATCATCCTTAATCTGGTCTCGTACCGCATGTATTACTGCAGTTGTCCTGACATCACCTTCCCGCAGTCTGCCTGTGACCAAAGTTAAGGAATCGGTAAGATTGCAGGTTTCAATGCACCCAACCAGGGCAGGGTTTTCTTCTAAGGCCTCATGAGGACAGACACGGAAACATCCTCCGCATGAATGGCACAACTGGGGAAAAAACAACACTCGATCTTTTAGTACTGTCAAAGCACCAAATCTGCAGAATTCTCCACACGCACCGCAATAAAGACAGGCATTTTCATCCACATGAGGGACAATAACATGAATCTCTCTGATTTGTGGAATGCAGGTGAAAAAAATACCCAGGTTTGGCTCTTCAACATCACAATCCGCAATTGTAATTTTTTTGCTTTGAGAAAGGACATATCCAAGATTGGAGGAGATAGTTGTTTTTCCGGTTCCTCCTTTTCCACTGGCAATTACAATCTGCATACAGGACTCCGCAGATTTTTTCTATTATTCATGAAGAGTTCTCAGAACTCTGTTTCCATGCATTATATGCAGCTTCTACGGTTACATCCGGATTTCGCATGATCACTGTTATGTTGGATGCTTTCAGGGCACCATCTGCATTGCCTCCAAGGCGGGGTGCAATAAGAATCTGCACATTGTTTTTAACTAAAAACTGTACTGCCATTGGACCAACACCTCCTGATCCTCCTGCGTGTGGGTTTGCTTCTATTCTAGAGCTGCCACTGTCAGTATCAAAGAATGCAAAGTACGGAGCACGTCCAAATCGATCATCCATTTGAGAGTCCAGGGTGGAACCACTCGAAGGTATGCTTACTATCATACCAGATATTTATTGCACATATGAGCAATAAATGTTCCCTGCAAGAAATGAAAAACTGAGTAGATTCTATTTGGATTTTTCGATCCGTGCATTCAGTTTTTCGATTATTGTGTGAATAGAAGACCATGCAGGACTTCCAGTAATTTTTGCGACATACGGCCAACCCTCATCACATGACCGCCTGATATCAACATCCACTGGAATATTACCAAGATAGGGAACATCCATCTCTTCTGCTATCTTTTCGCCCCCACCTTTTCCAAATATATCAACTTCCTTTTTACATGAAGGGCAGATATACCCACTCATATTCTCTATCACGCCAAGTACTTCGATGCCTAGATCTCTACTGAACGTAATTGCTTTGGATGAATCAAGGGTAGAAACAGACTGTGGAGATGTAACAATAACAGCACCAGAAATGTTAGGTGCAGATTGGGCTACAGTCAACGCTTCATCACCCGTACCGGGCGGGAGATCAACGATCAGATAATCAAGAGGTTCCCATGCAGTATCCTCTAGAAATTGCCTTATCGCTGAAGATTTCATCGGACCCCTCCACACTACCGGAGAGTTTCTATGAGGAAGAAGAAAAGCCATAGAAACCACTTGAAGGTTGTCAAGGACACGAACTGGAATTATTTTATTATTTTCTGAAAGTAATTGATGTTTTTCAATACCAAGCATTTTTGGCACGTTTGGACCATGAATGTCCAGATCGAGCAGGCCCACCTGCTTACCCTTCATTGCCAGAGCATATGCCAGATTTACAGATACTGTTGATTTGCCAACACCGCCTTTTCCTGAAAGAACGAGTATAACATGGCGAACATTAATATTCGCTCTTTCGGGCAGATTGGTTTTTTGAGAATGTTCCATGATACATCAAAATTGAAATATTTTTTAAAGATTATTCAGATGTTACAGAAACCGAAATATCAGCATCTATGAGCATATCAAAATGCACCTTATCAAGCCAGCCCGCTTTTTCAAACATATGCATAAAACAGACGCCGATGGTCCCTGCCCCTTTCCATTTTTTCAATACTACCGCAACATCATCGGCGGTTACCGGCATGTTCGGCATTGCAAGTCCACCCATTATTACTACTACAGCTGGGTTCTTCGGAGCATAATTTTCTATTGCCTGAAATCCGACATCAGTCTTCAAAGCCAGTTTATGAGCTTTTTCCTCATGAGTGTAAGGAACAAAGATACAGGTGACAGGAAGAGATCTGATAGCAAAGCAAAGTAACTCAACAAAGGGAGTACAGGTTCCTGGAACACCATAAAAAACAATTTCTGATCCAGATGGAAGCGCCCATTTCTCAATATATTCTTTAAAGGGTCGCAGAATACCTGGAACCCCGGAATAGGTAGATTGTCCCATAATTATTCCTCAGCAACATCCCTGCCATTCAGTCTGGCACAGACGTAGTAATTATATTGTATGTCTGAGTGATTCTAATATATTTCTGAGCTTATGAGAAATAATTAAGATCAGGAAGAATACCATCTTGAGAGCAAACGGGTATGGATATTTATGAATGAATAATCCAAACAGTGTAAAGATAATGAAAAGCCGGAGATCAAGGGTTATGGTAGGGGCTCCCGGACTCTACACCTATGGAGCAATGCGAATTGGCGGGATCATTCGGGAAGCGGGATTTAAACCACAGATTACCCGGAATATCTCCGATTTACGTGGGGACACAATTTTTTTGAGCCTTTATAGTACACTTCATCTTCTTGATCCGGTGATAAAAGACACAGTCCTGAGAATACAACAGGAGGGAGGAACTTGTATTATCGGAGGGCCAGTGTCCTCCGGTCCTGAAATGGTTTTGGGTGAACTACATCCTGATCTTGTTGTTTGTGGTGAAGGTGAAGAATCAGTATCCAGAATCATAGAGGGAAATGATTTTTCAGACTGCCCGAATTGTGCATATCTGGAAAAAAATGAAATCATAAAGACTAGCCAACACCGGGTAGAAGATATCACCTTCCCGCTCCCCTTAATCCCTGAAGACATCGCAACTCAGGATATCCGAGGCGCCCAGACCTATATTGAAACCCATCGGGGGTGTTTTGGGCGGTGCGGATTCTGTCAGGTGCCACGGGTGTTTGGCAGACGAATCAGGAGCAGGACTCTTGAAGAGATCCTCACAGAAGTCAGAGCATTTCAAAAGAAAGGGGTCAGAAAACTTGCCCTTATCGGAGGAACCGGATCATTATACCGATCACGGGATGGCGAAGTTAATTCAGATGCGTTTATCAGTCTTCTCGAAGGCATTTC
This sequence comes from Methanospirillum hungatei, assembly GCF_019263745.1. Classification (NCBI taxonomy): domain Archaea; kingdom Methanobacteriati; phylum Methanobacteriota; class Methanomicrobia; order Methanomicrobiales; family Methanospirillaceae; genus Methanospirillum; species Methanospirillum purgamenti. The sequence continues at coordinate 2,408,110 of NZ_CP077107.1, read as the reverse complement.
ATCGATTATGGGACCTAAAAATGTTTCATGCCCAGATATCCGGGCTGATTGCCTTACAGAAGAAGTACTTGAAGCAGTCCGGGCACACACTATCGGTTGGATTTTTTTCGGTGTAGAATCAGGGAGTGAAAAAGTGCTTGACCTGATGCAAAAAGGTATCCCAATTGACAAGGTCCGGGATGCAGTTGAACAATGCAGGCAATATGGAGTAAAGCCTGCAGGAAGTTTCATCACAGGATATCCAGGAGAAGAAGAGGAGGACTTTCAGATTACAAAGGATATTATGGAAGAACTCTGTTTGGATGACGTCTTCATATCAATTGCTGAACCAATCCCAAGTACTCCACTGGCTAAACAGATATGTTCTCAAGATCCGGTTTTAGATCTTGTATCCATACCACACACCGGTGATTATGCCGGGCTCCACCTATCAGAAGCGGAAGCCAGGGCATTTGACTTGATGCTCCATTCGGATGTGTGCAGACCTGTTCCTCGAATGACACAGGATACCCAATATAAGGCATATCTAAAAGAGGCAAGGAAACAGGGAACCGACATCAGAAATGTAACTCACCTTCTTCGAAAATATTATTCAGGGTAATTCCCATAAATCAAGCAAATAGAGCAATCCTGGATCTATTCGATTAAAATCGACGATAAACGAACTTCACGCGCATAATCATCGATTCACGCGTTTTTTTCATCCGAATCATATATATATACCAACACCACTCACTGAAGAACAAATACTTTCTCCCTCTGATTCACTCAGGGAATGTTGATCTGAAAACAAGTTTTTTTGAATTAGAGAAGGATTGCCTGAGTGAAATCCTTCAATTTGGCCTCTTTTTTTCAGGAGGGGTAGTATAACCATATAAATCGACGTTATTTCGAAACCTTTAATTCAATACTGACCGAACAAATCAATTACCACAACGGGTCTGATATGCCATGTGTGTGGTATTGCAACGCGAGCACTCTTGTGTCTGATCTTGAGCTACGCAGGAGATAGGTTTACATGGAAGAGATTGTATTAGGCATTGGTATTACTGCATTAGCGGGAGCTTTTGCCACAGTTGCCGGTGCTGCGGAAGATACTGAATCTGATATCGGATCACAGGGTGACCCGAACTCACAGGTTCAGCTCGCTCCGCAGATGGGTTACATTCACCGCATCTTTAACAAGGCAATCTCCGGTGAGCCACCAGCATATGGAGCCTGGTGTGCCATTGGAGCAGGTGTTGCCTGGGCACTGATGCAGATTAACTACAACCCGGCACTTGCTATTATTCTCGGTTCAGTTATCGCCGTATTTGTACAGGGAATCTACTGTACTTCCGGTTATCTTGGCCGTATAGCAAGTTTGGCAAAGTTCCAGCAGCCGGTATACATTGACATCATCAAGTCATTGTTATCGGTCACTATGGCACATGCGTTCGTCGCGATCTTTTGTACGGTCGCGATGTGTTACCTGATGGCATCAGCACTCCATCATCCGTTCGCACTCCCCCTGCTCGGACTGGTGTGGGGTATTGCGCTTGGTGCCGCAGGATCTGCAACCGGAAATCCATTCTACGGAAAGGAACGTCAGTACCAGAACCAGAAGTATGGTGCAGGTGTTCCGATCTCCGCATCTGGAAACATCGTCCGGTATGCAGAAGCAGGACAGCGTTCATCCCTTGACAACGGCTGGTTCACTACCAAGTTTGCCGGTCCGGCATCTGGTATCTGTTTCGGTCTGATTGTGTTCCTCGAACTCTGGCGTACCGTCCTCTTTGAAAAGATGATGAACGGCTGGGGAGCAATCATCATGGGAGTTGTTCTGATTCTTGTCTTCACATTCATCGACCGCTGGGTCGAAGTGTGGGGCCGCAAGACCTACGGACCATACACCACTGAGGAGGCCTCTTCATGAGTGCACTCGGAGGTAAGGCAGCCGGCGGTGAAGGAATAAACCCAACCGGATCTGTCGTAGGTATTGTTATTCTCCTCGTCTCGATCGCTGCAACATACGCACTTGGTTTCTCTATCGTTCCTCTCATCGGAATAATAATCGGTGGAGCACTCATTGGATTTGGCGTTCACTTTGTGCCAGTCGGTGGTGCTCCGGCAGCTATGGGACAGGCACCCGGTATCGCAACCGGTGTCGCTATGCTTGCCGCCGGTGCCGGTCTTGCAGGTCTCTTTGGTGGGGCCTGGGCATATGAGGCAACCGGAGACTTTGCAGTAGCGGTCGCTGGTGGAGCCGTCGGTGGAGGTCTTATGATGGCCATCACCTGTCTGATGGTCAACGCCACCTATGTCTTCGCAATGGGTATCCCTGCAGCATCTGGAAAAGTTGCCAAGGACCCAATCACCGGAGACACCTTCCCTGAATATAAATCACAGGGAACTGAAGGACATGGTCTGCCATTCATCTCATTCTTCGGAGGAGTGGTTGGTGGATTCATCGCCGGTCTTGGCGGAACCCTGATTTACATCGAACTTCTCGATGTCTACCATGCAGGACTGCCAGCAATTATGCAGGCCAGCCCCGAAGCAATCGAACCCCTGGCAGTATCACTCGCCGGAATCTTTGCTATCGGTTTCTTCCTGGTCAACGCAGTACTGGCAGCATACAACATCACCGGCACTATCGAAGGACCGCATGACCCAAAATTCAAGCGTGTTCCACGGGCAGTTATCGGTTGTGCAGTCGCATCAGCCTTCTGTGGCCTGATTTCGATGCTGATTGTATTAAACACCGGGATGTGAGGAGAATACAATGACAGCAAAAATGGAAGCATCAGCAGGGGCGATATCTGAAAACACCCTGATGATCTACGGAATTGTCGTCGCCTTAGTCGGCACATACCTCACATATCTCAATGTTGTAACTGGCATCGCAGTTTTCTCCTTCTTTGGTGGAATCGGCGCCATTGCAGCAATCTGGTGGGGTTCTGACACAATCAAGCACCTGTGCAGTTACGGTCTTGGTACCGGTGTTCCATCTGCCGGAATGGTAGCATTCGGAGCCGGTGCAATCGCCATGATTGCAGGTACAAAGTTTGGAATGGCATCACCGATTGTAACCCTGATTCTTGCAGCCATCATCGGAGCAGTCATCGGGTACATCGCAAACAACATCATTAACATGAACATTCCGGTCATGATATTTTCACTCATGAAATTATCAATCGTCGGAGCACTGACCATGCTCGGATTTGCCGCAATGTGCACAGGAACCTTCATGTTCAACGGTCTTGTCATCGGTGGAATGACCCTCTCTATGGAACCTGCAGCAGAAGCAGCAGCCGGAGGAGCTCAGACATTCATGGTAACCGTATTACCAGAGTTTGCAGGTTCACTCATCGGTGGAGCAGCTCTTGCAGTGATCTTCTTCCTTGGTGCAATGGCTCTGCAGCACCCGTTCAATGCCTGTCTTGGCCCGAACGAGTCACAGGACAGAACCCTTATGCTTGCCATCGAAGTTGGATTCCTTTCCATGTTCGTTGTAGCCGTTATGTCCTTCGCATTCCTCGACCTCTTGTCTGCAACCGTCGGATTGATCATTTCACTGATTGGATGGATTTACACGTACAAGCAGTATATTGCACTTTCCAAGCGTGATGCATATGCATGGCTTGACTCAAAGCCGATCATTGAAGTCGGAGGTGACCAGTAATGACGTGGATTCCGGTCCTTCCTGACTTCGGTCTTGGATGTGATGTATTTGCAGGATTCGTCACCCAGCAGGGTGAGTCTCTGGCACCAATCGTAGAACAGGTAAATAAGCTGGAGAAAGTCACTGACGATATCGTTGGCATGCTCTCCGGTGAGGGTAGTTTCCTTGAAAGCTTCCCGAACCGTGAGAAATCACTGGTATTCGCTGGTGGAATCACGGCCATGTTCTATGGACTTGCTGTAGGACTCCTGGTCGCCGGAATCATCGTTCTGGCTTTGATGTGAGGGGAGAAAAATGGCAAACAAGAAATCACCAGCCAGTGGATGGCCAATTGTTCAGGGTGACTTCCATACGGGTGACCCAAACAGCCCGGTGGCAGTTGTTACCATGGGATCCCACCTCGATGAGGGTGCAATCTGCAGTGCAGGAGCAGCCATCGCCGGATCCTGTAAAACCGAAAACCTCGGTCTGGAGAAAGTCATTGCAAATGTCATCTCCAATCCGAACATCAGGTTTGTCATAACCTGTGGTACTGAGGTTAAGGGACACCTCTCCGGTCAGAGTCTTATCGCACTTCACCAGAACGGTGTTGACGGTGGAAAAATCGTCGGATCCAAGGGAGCAATTCCGTTTATTGAAAATCTCTCCGCAGACAACATGAAGCGGTTCCAGGAACAGGTCGAGATTGTCGACATCATGGAATCCGAAGATCTCGGAGCAATTTCTGCAAAAATAAAGGAATTGACTGCTCGCGATCCAGGTGCATTCGACGCTGAAGCCATGGTCGTTGAGATCAAGGAAGAAGGTGGCGGAGCAGCAGAAGAGGGTGGCGAAGTCAGACCAATGTCTGCCGAAGTCGCTCTGATTCATGCACGGATGAAAACAGTCCAGCGGATGATTACCGATATTGGTTTCTACGACAAGTATGCTGCCGGTGTATACGGCGGTAAAGTCGAAGGACTTATGATTGGTCTTATCGTTTCGTTTGTGATTGTGGGACTCCTGCTTGTAGGACACGGGGTGAGCTAAGTGTCAGATGAGAAGAAGTCAGGCCCAATACGCATGGCAGCAATTGATACCATGGTGGCTGACATGAAATATAAGGGACAGATCCTTGCACGTACCAACAAACTCGAATCCGGTATCATGGGTTCAGGAATTGTTGGATTTGCAATAGGTCTTGCATTTGCCCTTATCCTGGTTGTACCCGTAATTCTGATGGGAGGAGTCTGATGGCAGACAAGGGAGAGGCCGCCTCCGGATGGCCAATTGTCCAGGGTGACTTCCACACCGGTGACTCAAAGAGCCCGGTAGCAGTCGTTACTATGGGTTCCCACCTTGACGAAGGTGCAATCTGCAGTGCAGGAGCGGCAATCGCTGGTTCCTGTAAAACTGAAAACCTCGGTCTGGAGAAGGTCATTGCAAATGTCATCTCCAATCCGAATATCCGGTTTGTAATAACCTGTGGTACAGAAGTCAAGGGTCACCTTTCCGGACAGAGCTTAATCGCCCTTCACCAGAACGGTGTTGACGGCGGTAAAATCGTCGGATCAAAAGGAGCAATTCCGTTCATTGAGAACCTCACCGGAGATCACATCAAGAGGTTCCAGGAACAGGTCGAGATCGTTGACATCATGGAGTCTGAGGATATCGGAGCCATTTCAGCAAAAATCAATGAGCTGAAAGCACGGGATCCCGGAGTCTTCCCTGGTGGACCAATGGTTGTCGAGATCAAGGAAGAAGGTGGAGGCGGTGGAGCAGCCGCATCTGCAACTGCAAATCCGCAGTTCCTTGAGATCGAGGCTAAGCTGGACGCAATCGAAACCAAACTCGAATTTGTCGAGGGTGAGATGGCCCAGCGTGTCGGCCGGAAAGTCGGACGCGATATCGGTATTCTCTACGGTATCGTTGCCGGACTTATGTCATATATAATTATTACGGAATTACTGCCAAAATTGCTCGAGATACTCGCAAAATAAGAGGTGATAAGCCATGTTCATGTTTGAAAAAGAACAGACGGTCCTCGACTTCAACGGCTACAAGCTTGGAGGACAGCCGGGAGAATACCCCCGTGCACTCGGTGCATCGATATTCTACAACAAGCACGAGACCGTGCTCGATGAGCACACTGGAAAGATTGACAAAGCAAAAGCAGAAGCACTCTGGAACCGGTGCGTCGAACTCTACGACATAACCGGTCACTGGTATTTCTGTCAGATCATCGCTGAATTCGGAGAAGCCTTCGAGAGCTACATCGACTGGTTCTGTTCCATCGATGACCAGTTCCCATTCCTGATGGACTCCTCTGCACCGGCAGCACTTGCACATGCATGTAAGTATGTTACCGATGCAGGTATTGCAGACCGTGCAGTCTACAACTCCATCAACGGTTCTATCGGACCGGAGAACATCGAGGCAATCAAGAACAGTGACGTAGATGCAGCAATAGTGCTCGCATTCAACCCAGGTGACCCAAGTGTCCGTGGGCGTGAGAAAGTGCTCGCAGAAGGTGGCGTTGCCGGTCAGGAAAAGTCCATGATGGCAATTGCAGAGGAATGTGGAATCAAGCGTCCAATCCTCGACACTGCAGCAACTCCGCTCGGCCTTGGATCCGGTGGTTCATTCCGTGAGATCCTTGCATGTAAGGCAATCCACGGTCTCCCAACCGGTGGTGCATACCACAACATGACCGTTTCCTGGACCTGGCTCAAACGCTGGAGAAAGAGCGGTATCATTGACCGGTATAAAGATGCAGGAACCCTTCTTGAACAGATGGGACACCACCACTTTGGCGGTGTTGAAGGTATCCGTCAGGCTGCCTGGTCCTCTGCTGACATCGGCTGTAACATTATGGCAGCAACCCTTGGTGCTGACCTTATCATGTTCGGTCCAATCGAGAACTGTGAGGCAACCGCAACTGCAATGGCATTCAGTGACATTGTTCTTGCAGAAACCCTCCGTGAACTCGGTGGCGATGTAAAGGCAGAAAAGCATCCAATCAACATGCTGGTATAACCCAGCTTTATTTTTTCCACCCAATTTAGTGCCAATTTCGGTCTTTTCTTGCAATCGAAAAAGTACTTCCTGATCCTCTAGAGATCGTGGACTATACAGACCATAAAACGGCCATTATAGTATCAAATCTTTAATTTGATTCGAAATATTAGCACTCTGCCACGGCAGTCAGAAGAATACATGAGAGATCTGACAATACCGTGCGTATATGTGACCCTATAGATTGTCCAAATTTTGAGAACTGTATTTTGTATAGGTTAAGGGTAGGTTATGTAAGTCGCTAATAAAATCCCCCAATGATACCAACCCTTAAAATAAAAAAAATAAGAGGAATGGCTATTTCAAGGGTTTCAAGGGAGAATCCGTAACTTGTATGCCTGCATCGACCATCTTCTTCCGAATCATATCAGCGATTTCGAACTGTTTTGAGGCACGTAATTCTGCCCTGATGTCCTGAAGGATACTGAGCGGTGCACTGGTTTCGGGGAGGAACCGGATGCCAAGAATCTCTCCATATTCTATTAACGCTTCGATATCCCCATGTGCTGCAAGGGCATGGATTGCTGCAATAGCATTCGGCGTATTGAGATCAGATTCCATAGCTGCGATGAATGCATCCCGTCCTTCAGGATAGGGAAATTTGTCAGTTATTGCGATAGCACGGATGTGTTCCAGGGCTTTTTTGGCATTTAAGAGGCTCTCTTCGGTTACCTGGAGCGGTGAGCGGTAGTGGGAGAGGAGAATAAAGTACCGGATGGTATCTCTATCCCATGTCTTGAGGGCATCCTGAATTCTGATAAAGTTGCCTAGGGATTTTGACATCTTTTCCCCTTCAATAGTTAGAAACCCGGTATGCATCCAGTACCTGACCATCGGATGTTTCCCTTCGAGAGACTCCATCTGTGCTATCTCGGCCTCATGGTGGGGGAAGATGAGATCCAGCCCGCCGCCATGGATGTCATACTGCTGGCCAAAATATTTCTCGGTTATCGCGGTATCCTCAATATGCCAGCCCGGACGGCCTCTTCCCCACGGAGAGTCCCAGGTATATTCACCATATTCACCACGTTTCCACAACACAAAATCTGCGGGATTGTGTTTTGTTGAGTCAGTAACCCGGCTGATTCGTTTATCCTTTGATTGCCCGGATAATTCTCCGTTTCCGGGGAATGAATCAATGTTAAAGTAGACACCGGTTTCTGTAAGATACCCAGCACCAATGCTTACGAGTCGCTCTATCTGGTTGATGATTTCCGGGATGTGGGTTGTTGCCCTGGCGTGGTAACTCACCGAATCAATACCGAGGGCCAGCATGTCTCTGATATACTGACGTTCAAACTTCCTTGCAAGTTCTTTTTGTGAAATCTTCTCTTCTTGTGCCCGGTTGATAATTTTATCATCGACATCGGTGATATTTTGGACATACAGTACCTCCTGCCCGGTCCATCGGAGATACTTTGCCAGGACATCAAAGACCACATAGGTCCTTGCATGACCCAGATGAGGATAATCGTATACGGTCGGACCACAGACAAAGAGTGAAACCCGATCAGGAAATCGTGTCTGGAATGGCTCCACCGATCTTGATAAGGTACTATACAGTTGCATATTGAAATCACCCAACAGAAACGCCGGCGGAGGGAATCGAACCCCCAAACATTCGCTTTGCAGGCGAAGGCATTCAGCCACTCTGCCACACCGGCATTAAGGCACTCATCTTACAGATACAGACTCATCAGGTGGATAATAATCCTTATGCGGAGAGAGGAGTCAACCAGTCTGATCGGTCCAGATACTTTCCTGCAGATTCTGTCCATACTATCGTATGCCGGATTCATTTAAATATAACAGGAATCAGGCAAAATAGACCGGATAATGTAAGAGATGAGCACAGAATACCAATAAAAAATGGTACCTCATGAATATCAAGGCACATATTGGAAGATAAGCATCTTAACCAGTAATGTGAATTCCCATCATTCTTATTGCCGAATAGCGTCTGTTTATATGCTTCGAGGTTGATCTATGAGTACGCAGAAGTAAAATCCTGTAGTGATTGCCAAGATGGCGGAGCGGCCACGCGGCTGACTGCAGATCAGCTACACTCCGGTTCAAATCCGGATCTTGGCTCTGTTTTTAAACAATTTTGTCACAAGTAATATCTATAGGCTTATGCAAAGGACTCACAGGAAGATTCATAATTCCCAAATAGCGTAAGAAATCAACGGGATACAATAAAAATTGATACTCCATAAAGAAAAAATGAAAAATCGATACCAAACGGGTCACTAATATTCTGATAAATTAGGGGAGAGAAAGGACAATTGATTTTCTTCCATTTCATCTACCCCATCAGTACAGCATGACCTGATTCTGCAATGCTGTAAATGCTTTGACGGGCATCCATGAAACTCAATCGTTCCTTGAGCAATGCATTCGTTTTCAACCGTCGAATTGCATACCGGACAGTTCTTGGCGGCAGTCGTGTCTTCTCAATAATTGCTTTCTGAGTGAGAGGTTCACCCGTCTCAAGCACTTTATACACCAGCTTTGCAGATGGCGGAAGACGCTCAAATTCCAGTAATTCTAAATTTCCAGCCCCTTCAGAGGCAAAAACGATCCCTTCTGGTCATAGTGACTATACTTATGTGTGTTCTCGTACCTAATAAATATTCACAATTGTGAATGATGATCTCATATCATTCTCATTATTATCCAAATCCCACCCCCATGGAACGGGGAACTCGTCAATATTATCAGTAAGACAAATGGATTCTTCGTTCGGTCCTGATGAAATGAATAACAATAAGCAAACTCTGCCGGTTTCATATCTCTTTTATGAACGGGTACCTAATCTGTATGAGTTCACATTTGTGAAAATTATTATGTAATGAAAAGGTGATTATCCGGAGATGGAGAAAAAGACTGATGAGGTTTTTAATGCTCTCTTTAAACTGGAAGAAATAAGGCAAATACTCCGTGACTCTCTCCCGACCGGACTTGATAATGACGAAAAGGAGGTCTGGAAGAGTAAACTATCCGAACTGAATGAAATCGTTCAAAAACTGGATTCTGAATCGGTCACCAAACCACTCAAAAAAATTGCAGGGACCATTGAGATTCGAAACAGGGAAGAGAATTATATCAATATTCAGCCAATCCAGGCAGCCGGAAGATTAACGCTTGAAGGCCGGAAGGCCATTATTGCGTATGGAGACGGGTATTCAACCTGTGATGCCTGCCGGAAACCATTCCGTCTGGACAAGATTTCTAAACCACCGATTGGTGATTTCCATACAGAACTTGCTCAGTTTGTGAACATGGATCAGGCACGGGTGGTTCCTGGAGCCAGGCGGGGATTTCAGGCAGTTGCACAGACGGTGGTGAACAAGGGTGATTCAGTTATTGTATCATCTTTTGCCCACTATACCGAGTTTCTAGCCGTAGAGGGAGCCGGAGGACAGGTACGGGAAGTCCCGGTTGATAACAATAATCTCATAACTGCTGATGCTACCGCGACAAAAATCGAGGAAGTCATTCGGGAAACAGGAAAAACCCCAGCTCTGGTGATGATGGATCATATTGACTACCAGGTGGCAAACGAACATGATGTCACTGATATTGCAAAAGTTGCCCATCAATATGATATCCCCTTCCTCTATAATGGGGCATATACCGTAGGAGTCATGCCTGTTGATGGAAAAGCCATCGGGGCAGATTTTGTGGTGGGATCCGGGCATAAAAGTATGGCATCCCCGGCACCATCAGGCATGCTTGCGACAACTGATGAATGGGCACCAAAAGTTTTGAGAACAACCCAGATGGTCGGAGACCTGACGAGCAGGAAATTCGGAGTGAAGGAAGTCGAGATGCTCGGGTGTACCCTGATGGGTTCCAATCTCATCGCCATGATGGCCTCCTTCCCGGAGGTACAGAAACGAACACAAAACTGGGATGATGAAGTTAAAAAATCAAATTATTTCATCGATGCTCTCCTCACCATCGACGGGAGCAAAGTATTGTCAGAGTACCCGAGAAAACATGCCCTTTCAAAGGTAGATACCACAGGAAGCTTTGACATCGTCGCCAAAACACACAAACGCAAGGGATTTTACTTCTCTGATGAGTTATCCGCACGGGGAATTGTCGGTGAATTTGCAGGAGCAACACGAACCTGGAAACTATCAACCTATGGGCTTTCCTGGAAAAAGTTACGATACCTTGCTGATGCGTTTGTCGAAATTGCAGAAAAATATGAATTACCAATAAAAAAGTGAAACGTGAGACCAATGACAGAAAAAAAAGACAGAGACAGCACAACTTCATTGCATGCAGGCCAGAAAGCAGACCCAGCAACCGGATCACGGACGGTTCCGATTTATCAGACGACCTCCTATGTATTTCGTGATGCCGACCATGCTGCAGCCCTATTTGGGCTATCTGAACTCGGAAATATCTATACCCGGCTCATGAACCCTACCTCTGATGTTCTTGAACAGCGAATTGCAGCCCTTGAAGGAGGAACCGGAGCATTAGCAGTTGCATCCGGACAGGCAGCAATAACCTATGCTCTGCTGAACATTACCCGGCTTGGTGATGAGATCGTTGCAGCAAACAATTTGTACGGTGGTACATATACCCTGCTCAAATACACCTTTGCCAAGCTTGGACGAACCGTCATCTTTGTTGACTCACAGGATCCCGAGGCATTCAGAAAGGCTATTACTCCAAAAACCAGGGCGATATATGCAGAAACCCTCGGAAATCCAAAACTGGACGTTCCGGACTTTCGAACCATTGCAGATATTGCACATGAAGCAGGAATTCCCCTGGTCGTTGACAATACCTCGGCAGTAGGACTGGTAAAACCAATCGAGCATGGTGCGGACATTGTAGTCCATTCTGCCACAAAATTCATCGGAGGTCATGGTAACTCAATTGGGGGCCTGATTGTTGATTCAGGGAAATTCAATTGGGGGAATGGAAAATACCCCGAATTTTCAGAGCCCGATCCAAGCTATCATGGCCTCGTATACTGGGACGTATTCAAAGATTTTGCAGGTCTTGGAAACGTGGCATTCATCTTTAAGATCAGACTTTCCCTGCTTCGGGATATGGGAGCTGCAATATCACCCTTCAACTCGTTCCTGCTCCTTCAGGGATTCGAAACGCTGCCCCTCCGGATCAGACAGCATTCTGAAAATGCCCTTGCCGTTGCGAAATTCCTGAAGTCACATCCAAAAGTGGCATGGGTGAACTACCCGGGTCTTCCGGATAACCCGGCCCATGAACTGGCAACACAATACATGAAAGGCGGATATGGTGCACTTCTTGGATTTGGTGTGAAAGGTGGTGTTGAGGAAGGGAAGAAAGTCATTAACGCATTGCAACTCTTCTCTCATGTCGCAAATATCGGCGATTCAAAGAGTCTGGTCATCCACCCCGCTTCAACGACTCACCAGCAGCTGAGTCCGGAGCAACAGCTGGCAACCGGTGTAACCCCTGATTATATCAGGCTCTCAATCGGGATTGAAAATGTAGAAGATATCATTGAGGATCTGGATCAGGCATTAGCACAGATCTAAGCCTCTATGAAATGGGAAATCTTCCCATTCATTTCGGACGCAAAACCGGATCTAATGCAACTCATTTCACTATGAGGAATAACCGATAATGATTCCAGATCTTCTCAGGTGAGCAATCATGGCAAGAATATACAGCGATATTACAAAGACAATAGGAAATACCCCCCTAATCCGACTAAACAAGATACCAAAAAGATTCTTAAAACTCCCAAACCCTCCGACAATCCTGGTAAAACAGGAGTCCAGAAATCCGCTCGGGAGTGTAAAATGTCGGATAGGAGTAGCCCTTATCGAGGATGCTGAGTTAAAAGGGCTTATCAAAGAAGGGACGACGATAATTGAACCCACTAGTGGAAATACCGGTATTGCTCTGGCCTATGTCTGTGCTTCAAAGGGATACAAACTGGTTCTGACAATGCCTGAATCGTTCAGTGTGGAGAGACGGAAATTATTGGTTGCATTAGGGGCAGAACTCATTCTCACCCCTGCATCAGAAGGAATCCCCGGAGCAGTCAGAAGGGCCGAGGAGATCCATCGGGAACATCCGGACAGTTACCTGATACCACAGCAATTTAAGAATGAGGCAAATCCGAAAATCCATATGCGGACCACCGCTGAAGAGATCTGGAACGATACCGATGGAGCAGTAGATATTGTGGTTGCCGGGGCTGGAACCGGAGGGACTATTACCGGCATTGCGACCGTGATAAAAGAGCGAAAACCTTCGTTCAAGGCGATCGCTGTAGAGGCTGCTGAATCACCGGTGATCTCTGGTGGAAAGCCTGGACCCCATAAGATACAGGGGATTAGTCCGGGATTTATCCCGGAGAACCTGCATGTAAACATCATTGATGAAGTCATCCCAATCACCAGTGAAGAAGCATATGAGATGGCACGGCGACTTGCAAAAGAGGAAGGTATTCTCGCCGGTCCATCTTCAGGAGCTGCCCTCGCGGCTTCTCTGAAAGTTGCCGCAAGGTCTGAAAATGCGGGAAAGATGATTGTGACGATACTTCCGGATACCGGTGAGCGGTACCTCTCGACCGAGTTGTTTCCATATTCTGGATAATATCCCCTATTTTCAATTTTCTTTCGCTTTAAATAGGAGAATAATTACCGGGATATTCCACATACCGGGCACCGAGGATCTTTCTCGATAGAAACTTCATGAAAATTCATAAATTCCCCGTCATATAATAGTAAACGATTTAAGACCGGTTTCCCAATACCAGTGATCAATTTTATGGCTTCTGTTACCTGAAGAGTCCCAATAACACCCGGTGTTGCCCCAAGAACTGGAAAAACTTCTTTAGGTGGGGCTTCATGCACCAGACAGGAGAGACAGGGTGTTTTTCCGGGAATAATCGTCATCATCTGACCTCCAAGTCCCCATACTGAACCATGCACAAATGGAATCGAGTGAACATGGGCTGCTTTATTGAGGAGAAACCGGGTCGGATAATTATCCATGGCATCGACAATGACATCGGCATCCTTTGTCAGCTCATACACATTTCTTTCATCAATTGTAACATCCAGAGCAGTAATCCGGATCTCCTGATTTAACCTTCTGAGTTTCACAGCTCCACTTTCAACCTTTTTCTGACCAACATTCTCATCCCAGTGGAGAATCTGGCGGTTCAGGTTGGACGGATCTACCACATCCATATCAACCAGAATAATTTGACCTACTCCTGCTACGGCAAGATAAGTGGCAACAGGACTTCCAAGGCCTCCGGCTCCTGCAATAAAGACCGTTGCATTTTTTAGCCGTTCCTGCCCTTCCAAGCCAAATCCGGATATGAGCATCTGCCGGTGATATCTTTTTTCATCAAAATCTGTAAGGACCATTCTCTCACGTTCTCATATTGGATTGCCCATTCATTCATACACCTGGATTGAGGCAATTATTGCTGCTACGTGAGAGATACATGGATGGTTGTTAAACATACCATATGTTGGCGGATGTTGCCGCAAAGAGACCTGATTTATGTGTATAATTACCATTTTTCATAACAACAGATTCTCTGATGCATTGTCATGATGGCAAAGTGCCCATCTGGCTGATTGTAGATCACCTGCAAACCGGATTGTTTGAATCCCGACTTGAAAATGGACAATAACCTACAAAATTTTATGTATTGGTGTTTAGGCCATTTATTTCGATATTCACTTGCGTATTCAGGAAGTCACCCCCGGAAAGATATATGAACCCTGACATCTGGCTTATCCGATATTCTGAAATATTTTTAAAAAGCGAACCTGTACGTCGTGTCTGGGAGGATCTCCTTATCCATTCACTCAAACAAAAATTACCAGATTGTACAATATCCAAAACAAGGGGAAGGATATGGATATCAGGGAAAGTGGACCCGGATGCCATATCTCATACCTTCGGAGTGTATTCCTTTTCTCCCTGTATTATGTTCCCCCTGTCAGATCTGAATGAAAGAGTACTGGCATATGTAAACGATACCGGATTTTCTGAATACAAAACGTTTGCTTTGCGGATTAATCGGTCAGGAAACCACCCGTTTACCTCACAGGAGCTGGCCCGATCACTCGGAGCACATATCCAGAAATCATGGCAAACTGTTGCTGTTGACCTCACCAATCCTGAATATGAATTACATATTGAGGTCCGGGATGAACAGTGCTACCTCTATCAGGAGATCATTTCCGGTCCCGGAGGAATTCCGCAGGGAGCATCAGGCACCCTTGTCACCCTGCATTCCGGAGGAATTGACTCGCCGGTTGCCATGTTCATGATGATGAAACGGGGGGCGATACTTCACCCGGTGTATGTGAAGATCGCTCCATTTCATGATGACAGGTCTGAAGAGAGAGCACATCTGATTGTAGAACACCTGAGGAAATATCAGCCGGATCTAACCCTTGAGGTCATTGATGATGGGCATGTGTACGCGACCAGGATGGAACTAAAAAAACGGGATCTTGAAAAATATGCATGTGTTCTCTGTAAACGGCACCTGTACCGGATCGCCGAGGAAAAAGCACGCACAATCGGAGCAAAAGGGATTGTCACTGGTGAATCGTTGGCACAGGTTGCCTCTCAGACACTTGACAATCTGTACGTCCTGGATGATGCGATATCAATGCCGGTATATCGTCCCCTCATTGGATTTGATAAGGAAGAGACCATAGCAGTCGCAAAAAAAATCGGGACATATGACCTTTCAGTCATGCAGGTTCCCAGCTGTTGTTGTGCCATCCCCTTTAAACCTGCGACCACATCCCAGCGGGAAACGATATCAACCCTGGAAGAAGAACTAGCAAAGGGATCTCCAGCCAAATAAGGAATGGAATATTCTGTGCATATTATGGACATCAATACCAAAATTCAGGATTTGAAAAGGATAATCAGAGAACATGCACCACTCCTCATCGCATACTCCGGAGGAGTGGATAGTACCCTGCTTGCTGTTCTTACCAGGGAGACTATCGGAGCCGAAAATATGCATTGTGTACTGGTGGACGGACCAGAAGTTCCCCGAAGAGCTTTAACAGCAGCAATAAACCAGTCAGAATACCTGAAAATCCCTCTCACCGTCCGGGAAGGAGTGCCATTCTCCACTGAATTACAAAGAACAAACCCCCATGACCGGTGCAGACATTGTAAACTGGGAACGTATACGATCCTCAGGCAAATTGCTGACAAGACTGGTTGCAAGTATATCGCAGATGGTGCGAATGCATCCGATTTAGGAGAACATCGTCCCGGTATTGAAGCATTCAGCTCATGCGGTGTGATTCACCCGTTTATCATGGCAGGGATCACCAAACAGGATATCAGAGAGATAGCCTGTCAGATGGAACTGCCATTCTGGGATAAACCATCTTCTGCCTGCCTGTATTCCCGGATACCGTATGGTGAGGAGATTACCAATGAAAAACTTGTGATGATTGAAAAGGGAGAAGAACTCCTTCATGACATCGGAATCAGACAGGCACGGGTTCGCCACCATGGCTCAATTGCCCGAATTGAAGTGCTCCCGGAAGAGATGGAAAAAATCATCGCACACAGAGAACAGATCCACTCGTTTTTTAAAATTATCGGTTTTTCATATATCACTCTGGATCTGAAAGGATACCGTTCAGGAAGCATGGATGAGGTTTTAGGGCCCTCATCCTGAAGAGACTTTTTCATTTCTAGACTTCTGCCTACCTGAAGACATGAATACTGGTTACAATAACGAGCAGGGCAAGAACTGATAGCCGGGTAACCTGAATGAGAGGGAATATCCCGGTTTGCATCAGCCGGATGGCATCGATGGCATAACTCAGGGGATTTAATGCCGCGGGAATAAGCATCCATTCAGGCATTTCACTATAGGGCATCATGGCTGACGAAGTGAAGAACAGCGGCATTGAGATCATGGCATAGAGTGCTGCATAACTGTCATGTTCATCGACATACAGAGCAAGGGTGGTCGCAAACCCTGATAGTAAAATCCCGAATATGATGAGGACACAAAAAGTCCCGGCTAATTGAAGAGGTGAGTAGGGTGTTGCTCCAAGAAGGAATACCATTGCAAGAATGATGGTACATTGAATAAGCCCCCGAGTCATAATAACCAGAATCTTCCCAAAGAGAATGCTTTCACGGGGGGTGGGAAGAGCCAGAAATTTGTTGAAAAATCCCAGGGTTCTATCAAGAATAATAAGGCTTCCCCCTCCCAGTGATGAATTCAGCGTTGTCATCGCTAGGATTCCGGGGGTTACAAAATCAATATAATTATCAGTAAAGGTAATCGGGAGAGCAAGACCGACAAATATCAGCCAGGCAGCCGGGATCATCATCGCCGAAATAAATCCCCACTTTGCCCGGTACCACCGAATCAGGTCACGTTTGCAATAGACATGTATTGGATTCATTTTCGCTTCCCGGTCATGTTTCGAAATGCACTCAGTTTAAAGGGACTCGTATCCTCACCCGGTCCGACCAGGTGGAGAAAGACATCATCCAGTGAGGGTGATCGAACCGACATCTCAAGAACCTGCATCCCCTGGGCAGTGAGTTCATATTTAATCGACGGGAGAGCCTGCGACCCGTTTTTAGTATGAAAGATAAGGTAATCTCCTTCCATTCCGACAAACCGAATCCCGGGAAGAGAAATTCCAGAATAAATCCCGGATATATCACTGATATTACATCATCAGAGATCATGCTTTTCAGCTGTGCTGGAGTATCAACCACCCGGATTACTCCTTTATCGATAATAGCAACCCGGTCACAGTACCGGTCAGCCTCATCCATATAATGAGTGGTGACAAAAATGCACATCCCGGCATTACGAAGAGTGCTGATATGTTCCCAGATCTTTTTTCGTGCTGATACATCCAGCTCGACCGTTGGTTCATCAAGAAAGAGTACTCGTGGATTATGCACAAGAGCCTGAGCCAGTTCCAGACGTCTTCTCATTCCCCCTGAGTAGACTTTGGCATATTCGTCTGCTCTATCAGCTAGTTCAAGAATCCGGAGGACTTCATCGGTTTTCCTCGCCGAATCCGGGACATTATACAGCTAGGCATACATCATCACGTTCTCCCGGCCGGTTAGTCGGACATCTACTGCCATATCCTGGGAGACATGACTGATCATCCTGCGGACCTTGTCAGGTTCTGTGCAGATATCATACCCACAGATTTCTGCAGTCCCACTGGTAGGTGCAAGCAGGGTTGTGAGCATCAGAACGGTAGTTGTTTTTCCTGATTCATTTGGGCCGAGGATGTCAAAAATTTCGTCAGATTTGGAGAGATTCATCTGATTTACGGCACAGAGCTGGCCAAAAGTGCAGGTAAGATCTTTTATGAGTATCCGGGGAATATCTGGCATCTGACAGAACTCCATATGTGGGTGAAAGAACGCATGTCTATGGTGAAAAAAGCGGGAGAGCCCGATATATGGGCATCAGACTCCCGAACCATCTTCCTGCTGCTGATTATTATATGTCGTTAGAAGATTATCAATGAACTCTTCTGCTGCTTTTGAATCTGATTTCTGACAGGTAGTATAGAATATAGGATCATCTGACATTCCTTTCAGAGTAAACCATTCATCTTTCTGAAACGTAAACATTACCAGATCCCCCATTACTTTCTTTTCTACGCTCCCGAATGAGCCAAGAAGACCAATGAATGACATATCAACTGGTTCACTCAGGGTATATTCATGCACCAGTGCTCCGGATGTGCATTTTGAGGTTCGTTTACGTTTCAAAATGTTCATTTATTGTACTCATTATTGGTTTTGTGAAACAAATAAACATCAGCATAGTGAAAATTCACCTTTTTCTCATCCCATTTTAAAGAAATGAACAACCCGAAAGGTGCGAAACCACTGTACAAATAGAGAATTAGTGGGTATCGAGTTGTCATCGCACTTTCTGATGGTGAAATGATCGTTCTGGTCGTTGATATAGGACCAAGAAGAACATTTACAAAAAATATGGTGGAAAGGGATAACACAATTCCAGCCAGATATCAATCTATTTTGCGGATATTGTATCTGTTATGGTGATATAATCGGGGCATGGTACGAGTAATTTCGAGGATTTGGATCTCTAGTTGGGTGGCGACAACCCTTACCAAAGCATCGTGATCTTCTCGAAATCAACAGTATATTCCACGACGGAGTTCCTGGGGAAAGGAGTACTGTGGATACATCATACCCGAAGAACTCCGGATACTATTCTCCTGATCAGAATGAGTCAGGCCAATTCCATTTTTCTGTGTATGAGGCATACTTTTTCCTCATGTTCAGTGTATGAACACTCATAGGTATACCTATGGGATATTAAATGCTTGAAAACCGGCAGAAAATACCTCATAATAGGAGAAAAATAAAGCGATTTCTGTTATGAATTACCGTTTTTTCCCAACATACTTCGCAGTCTGTCGGATACGAAGTGCCTCATTTGAATCCTCGATGGATAAGAGAAAAGTACCATGGCAGGGTTTCACATAGGGAAAAACAATCAGGTCACCTTCAATTCCAATAGCAATGGGAGGGGGACCGATCAGAGGATCTCCAAAGATTTTTGTTCCTGGCATGATATGGTAGACTTCAGCGTATGTTTTCTCAATATACTGCCGTGATTTCGGAAAACTCATCCCTTTTGCCAGGATGTTGTAGCTTAACTCTTCGATACACCCCATCCCATGACCTCCTGCAATTTTCGCCGGATTGGTACCGGATTATGCACCGCAATCTCGACAATCTGTTCCCCGGTGTACTCAATCCTTGGTGCAAGTTCTGTTGCTTCCCTTCCAAACACAATAGTAATGAACCGGATATCGGGCAAAAGATACCGCATGGTTGCAGCATAGGAAATCCCTGCATCATTGTGAGCAAAAGAGATACAAAGATCATATGATGCTCCCTTTTCCGTGATATCCTCGATGCAATGTTCCAGTGTCGTTAATTGTTTAAGATAATGACCGGCTGGATCTGATGTTTTTATGAGCTTCATAACCGACGGATTTCCTGCGGTAATGACATCATATCCTTCTTTTCCAAGATGATACCCTGCAAAGAGGGCCAGGGCCATCTGGACCGGAACTTCCGGGCACCCAAGCACGAGAAGGGCCTTTTTCTGTTCATTCATATGCTATTCCCTTCAGAGGAGAGGTTCAAGACCCACCCCTCCGAAAACCACTACATCAGTATCATGTTGCACAATGAGATAATGCTTCACAATTGTGAAACTATTTATTCCAGTATAACTAATAATAACTCATGAATGTTCCTGCTCTTCTCTTTGTCATCTTTCTGGTATCTGCCCAGATTGGAGAAGCAGGGGCTGCGATTTTTCAGCCTATGATCCCACGAACACCCTGCTGCCCAATGACTTGTTCAATGGATACTCCAGGCCAGTCTGGATCAGGATGTTCCTGCAACAACATGCCGACTTCAGCAATGCCTCAAAGCACCTGTTCATGCTCACATCAGCGGATGATGGCTCCAGCCCCGAGTATATCAGAACGGGTCAGACAGTATATTATCAGAGGATACCGCAGAATATCACGGAAAAATGTTCTGGACCATGAATCCCGGAAGATCCTCTATTCCATGATCGTAACCCATCCAGGCCTTGAACTGAGATCTCTGGCTGAATTATGCGGGCTGAATGAACACACCCTAAAGTACCATCTGGACCAGATAGTTGATGCCGGCCTTGTTTCAGTTTGCCAGGCAGGAAACAATAATCATTACTTTGAGAACCACGGGACCTATTCAATAGAAGAGCAACAGCTCATGTCCCGGTTTCATCATAGAGGGCCGGGGAAACTCCTCACAGCGGTTCAGGATAATCCCGGAGTATCCAGGGGAGAACTTGCCAGCATTCTGGGAATTTCCGGACCGGTTGTCTCCCGAAGTATGCAGCAGCTCATAAAAGAAGGCCTCATCAGACAGGAAACGGATGGGAAATTTAGAAGATACTACCCAGGGTGGGATCCGGACACCCTTTCCTGCACACTCAATTCCTGACTTTTTTTCTCGTTCGTGTAGCTCTTCTGATTAGAATAGGTTTATATTCACATCCCCAATGGTTACAATAGCGGACGAGGAGTAATGGCTGACCAGTATTCCATCCATATCTTCGTATCCCAGGAGGAATGAACCATGAAAAAGTCTATGCAATATGCAACATTTGGAATCCTTTTCATCATATGTATTACAGGTATCGCTTTCGCTGATACAACAGAGCCAGTAAATACAACCCAGGTGCAGATAGGAACCATCCTTGAGAACCCTGAAACGTATGTGGGACAGAATGTCACCTTTAATGGGACGATAACCTCTCAGTGCGGTTCTGGATGCTGGTTTATCATATCAGATGACACCGGTGACCTCTATGTCACGCTGCGGGCAAATAATTTCGTGATTCCCCCGGCAATGGGTAAAAAAGCAACGGTAACCGGCCAGGTATCTGAAAAAGGTGACATCTTTGTTACCGGAAGCCAGGTCACTATCGGGGATACCACCTATCCATGAACCTTTTTGTATTTGCTCTCCGAAATCTTCAGCGTCGAAAGGTCCGAACAATCCTAACCATTGCGGGTGTCGCGTTAGCAGTAGCGGTATTATTTTCATTGCTGGCATTTCAGGCAGGATATGAACAGGAACTTACCAAAGAAGTTGACAGCCTCGGGATTCATATGCTTGCGGTACCCAAAGGGTGCCCCTATGAGGCAGCAAGCCTGATCATGCATGGCGGGGTGATCCCAAAATATCTCAATGAGACGGATCTTGACCGGGTAAAAAATACCGAGGGCGTAACACTTGCAACCCCGATTCTTCTCCACCAGTTTATCGTGAACGGATCGCCCCATATCCTCTATGGGATCATCGGATCTGAAATGCGTTCCATCCGGCCATATTGGAAAGTAGAAGGACGCTTTTTCGAAGATAACGAAGAGCGTGTGATGGTTGTCGGAAAGGGACTTGCAGATAAAGAAGATCTGAAGGTAGGTCAGATACTCCCGTTCGGACCAAAGAAAGAACCCTTCGAGATCATTGGCATTCTGGATACTTCCGGAGGCCAGGAGGATGAATTCCATTTCACCCCGCTCAGTGAGGCTCAGCGGGTATTTGGAAAAGAGAATAAACTCACAACCATCGCAGTGCTGGCAGATTCTATCGATAATTCAGGAATTGTGGCAGACAGAATCGAAGAGATCCCGGATATGCAGGTTGTAACCATGACACAGATTACCGGAACAATCCTGAATATCGTCGGATCCGCACGGACTCTGCTCCTTTCGATGATTGCGGTGACCCTGGTAATTACTGCCGTTGGTATCTCCAATACCCTGCTCATGTCTGTTCATGAACGAACGAAGGAGTTTGGAATGCTCAAAGCAATCGGGGCACGATCTGCAGACCTCATGAGACTGGTAATCATGGAAACCCTGGTAGTTACCTTCCTTGGTGGATTGGCAGGAGTTCTTCTGGCTCTCCTGGGAGGAGGTCTCATTGAATCCTTCATCAGGGCAAATGTCCCCTATGCTCCGTCAGGCAGTCTGATAGCAGCTGATCCGGTTATGGCTCTCCTGTGTATCGGGCTCTCTGTTGTTCTAGGCCTGGTTTGCAGTATCTATCCGGCCATTCGATCCGGAAAACAATCCCCCATGGAAGCAATGAGGGGTGAGATCTCATGAGCGTAATCGACGCTTCAGGCCTTACGAAGATATACCATCGTGGCGCTGAAGATGTTCATGCACTCCGTGGAGTCAGTCTTTCGGTGCAGGCCGGGGAGTTTGTCTCGATAGTCGGCCCTTCCGGTTCAGGAAAAACAGCTCTTCTGAACCTGCTTGGCTGCCTTGACACCCCATCAGGCGGAACACTTTCCATCAATGGAACTGATGTTACCAACCTTCCTGAAAGTCGTCGGGTCATTATCAGACGAGCGGAGATAGGATTTGTCTTTCAGCAGTTCTTCCTGATTCCTACACTGAGCGCGAAAGAAAACATCCTTCTCCCATTAACATTCAGTAAAAAGCCGGTTAATGAATCCAGAGCACAGGAAATTCTGGATATGGTAGGACTATCCCACCGGGCAGATCATCTCCCCCATGAACTCTCCGGAGGAGAGATGCAGCGGGTTGCCATCGGCCGGGCTTTAATCAATGATCCCAAGATAGTCCTCGCTGATGAGCCGACCGGAAACCTGGATTCCCATACCGCCGAACAGATGTACGGCATCTTTGAAGAGCTCGTTCAAAAAGGGTACACGGTTGTAATCGTAACCCACAATTCAGAACTTGCCCACCGGGCACATCGGGTAATCCGTCTTCGGGATGGACTTCTGGAACCAGATACCCCCTGTTCCTGTCCGGAAAATCCATAACTCTTTTTTCCTCACCTATCTGAAATTGAGGATAAGATTCCTGATAAAACAGGAAATGATGTTAAAAATCAATAACGGGAGTCAGATCACATCCGGTACAGGGAACACACATGGTCCGGGCATTCAGAGGAGTTAACCCATGCCGGTTCATCGCTTCCTTTGCTGCCTTTCCCAGTTTAAGGAGCCGTTCTGCTGAGGGGCGTTCGGCACCAGGTAAGGGATTGGTCGGGTGAATAACCACAGGCCGTAAAACAGGAAGCACCCCCAGACCGGTAATCGTTTCAAGGCCAGAAATGACCGTTTCATCACTCTCTCCAAGCCCGATGATACTATTCGAGCTAACCTTGTTTTTTCCAAAAATACGAACTGCATTCAAAAGGGAATTGAGAATAAAATCAAGATCCTGCTCCGGGCAGACAATGGAAAAGATATCGGCATCCATCGTTTCAACATTATATTTTATCTCATCAGCACCGGCAGCGTACAGCCGTTCAGAACTGTCATAGGTAGGATATACAGATACCCCAATAGGAATATCGTACTGTTTCCGAAGAGCGGTGACAATACATTCCATCCGGTCAACTTCATGATCCGGTGATGCCTCAATGCCGGCTGTCAGAGAAATTGCCTGCAGATTCCCCCGGGCATATGCTTCATCAACCAGCGATAATACCTCATCCTGAGATTTTACCGGACCCTGGATACGATGAACCGGGCAGAACGCACAGTGGAAAATACACCGTTCTGATACCGTGATATATGCCTGATGCGGACAATGAGCACCTACCGGTTCCAACATCCCTGTTGCTACAAGAGAGCCATCATGAAAAATAGCTACACCTTCTCCTTCCAGCCTTATGAATAACGGACTATTGTCACGAATAGAGAGGCGGACGCGACGTGAGTCGGCAGTAAAGAAGACTGACCTGCCCCCCGCACTTGGACCAGCAGTAGACCTCCCGACATATTCGGGGAGTTCCAAGGCGGGATCCAGCCTGACTGAGCCGATACTGATTAATTTTGCTTTTATTTCTGCAGTAAATGAATCATCCATACCTTTCACCAGATACTCAAGGCCCTTCTCATATCACTTTCGAGATGGGAGATTGGTATGTTGCCATATTAGGTAAGAATCAGGAATGCGGCAATTCATGCCGGAACCTGTTTCAATCCATATCGTCGTGCGAAAAGAAAAAAAGAATTTCAGCCGGGGATTTTTTAAGGAGCCATATATTCTTGCGGAGTGTCACCAGGCTCAATATCATTATTTTTTATCTTTTGAACCAGTATGTCAAAATTCTGTATGATATTATCCTGACCGGTAAGATAGCGATCCCCCATCAGGACAAACGGTACATGAACGTGACCAAGAGATTTTTGCAATTGAGCAAATTTTTGTGCACTGGAGTTGTCTGAACCAATATTATAATAGACTACAGAGATATCTGATGAATTGGATTCATACTGCTCAATAAATGGATGGACAACATTGCATGACCCACAGGATGGATCATAGTAATATTCTATCGGAATTTTTTTCTCATTCTGATCCTGAGTACCTGCATCTATTCCGTTGCCGGTCCCCGATAGAACGGTGACAAGCCCTCCAAAAACCAGCAAAAGTGCTATAATCCCCGAGATCATTACGTAATTTCTATTGATACTCATATTCTCTCCATAGGTATAGTACAATCTGGTTATAATCACGTAATTAAAGGTTCTCTCATCAAAGGAGCTACATGAGTATCATACCCGTATGTTTGAGTATGAACGAAAACCTCTAAATAATCAGCAAAATTTAAAAAGAGAGGGGGTATCAGGCTCCAGACCAGGTAAATATTTTCCAGTGGCCTGATTTTTTCGCAGATCTTCTCAAGCTTCGGCTTGTTTTTGCCGAACCTGAATGTGACAGATGCTGATATACAAGGATTCCCCCGATAAGTCCTGCAATGAGGACAAGGGATGTGGAGATATCCCCGTGAGCAATATCTGCAATGTCATACACCAGTATATGACGGATTGCTTCTGCGATTCCTGCAAGGAAAAGTACTTCAACGACGACCTTGTGTGTCCTGAAATAGACCTCAATTGTCTCAAGAAGGGCAATCGCGGTTGCGGCGTGGAAAAATGCACTATAAATCTCTGATGAAGAGCTTGAGAGTGTTTCTGTCTGAATAGCATGAATCGTGCTTAATATCCCTTCATACAGAAGAAATGAAGCCGTGATTCCCAGAATACCTGCGCTTACCATGTAGAGTAGTACTGGTATTGATGATATGATGGTGCCGATTTTTTGATGATATACAGTTGTTTTCATGATTCGTTCCTGTTGTAAGGGATCCATTGACCAGGATCAGGGTAATCAAAAGATGATGCTCTGCACCTCTGTGCAAAATTATCGAGAATTGTGAATTTAACAACAGGAACGCATTATACCTAAACGGAATAGTCCTGCCGGTACCTCTGACAGATACGTATTCCGAGAGACCGGTTTATGCCTGATATATGTCATATCTTTTCATTCCGAATAGTGTTCACGATGATGTGAACCTTATACCGTTTGGTCACCGAATAAAAATAAACTGATTTTCAGGCAAAAGATGCCAGTAATTTTCACAATCCGAAGGAGGAAAAAAATGTCGGAATATCAGATTTTTTCAGTTTTCCAAAAAATGAGACAAATATGTTACCGTTGTCAGGAAACCCTGCATTCTATACATTTATTCCAAACCCCAAGTCACTGGGCATGATAGTTTATCACAGTGCGGACAATATAGACAAGCAAGAGATAAGAATACGCAAATTGAGGAGCTGAAAGTCCTTTCATGGATCCTGAAATCACTGATATGGTTCTTCTTTTTCAGACCGTCATACAATGGATTGCAATAATGCTCTCTGCATCCACCGGTGTGTATGATGCACGAAAAAACGGGATGGACTATTTTGGTGCACTTGTCATAGCAG
Source organism: Methanospirillum hungatei (assembly GCF_019263745.1). Taxonomy (NCBI): domain Archaea; kingdom Methanobacteriati; phylum Methanobacteriota; class Methanomicrobia; order Methanomicrobiales; family Methanospirillaceae; genus Methanospirillum; species Methanospirillum purgamenti. The sequence continues at coordinate 2,382,008 of NZ_CP077107.1, read as the reverse complement.
TGATAGTAGCCGTTGGAGGGGGAACAATCCGGGATTTGTTGCTCGACAGGTATCCCCTCTTCTGGCTGGCTGATCCGATTTATCTTATCAGCATCTTCATCGTGGGGATAATTGGAATTATTCTTATTCCAATATCAAGGACAGATCTCCCCGGAAAACAGAAACGTTCTTCTGGTTTTTTTCAGTCGATTACCAGACTGATCTTCGGAACTTCAGGGACCTTTGCCTTTATTGATTCGTTCGCTCTTGGTATGTGGGCATATCTTGGCACCATGTACGCACTAACCAGTGGGATACCCCCCATTATTGCCCCCATCATGGGAGTAATCACCGCTTCTTTCGGAGGGGTGCTACGAGACATATTATTTGCTAAAATTCCTGAACTCTTTAAACCAAGCCAGTTCTATGCCATAGCATCTTTTGCTGGTGCCACAGCATATGTGCTGATGTCCATGGCAGGGTTTTCAAGTACTGATGGATTTATCGCATGTATGATCGTAACCGTTTTTGTGCGTATGACTTCAATACGGTACAATATTACTAGTTTTTAATAGTCTTGAAAGGATTATTCAACTGTAAAATAAGGAATGTGTGTAGATGATCACTATCATCCAGATTCCCTCGGGCCAGATCCCAAATAATATTTTTCTCATTCACACCTGATAACCAGGCGTGATAAACGTTCTGCAGTAATTATACCAACAACCCGGTTTTCTTCATCAACCACAGGCAAGGCGGATATCCGGTTCTTTTGCATACGGTTTACTGCTTTACTGATATGTTCTCCTGGTGTTGCAGTAAGGACGGTCCGGGTCATAATATCTTCAAGAGTTTTCACATCCTGCGCCACCGACCGGGAGATATCCCAGGATGTGACAATACCAACAAGGCTGCCATCTGACGAAACAATCGGAAGGTGATTAACTGCTTCAGCAATCATCAGAGCCGCCGCACCTTTAATGGTCACGGTCTCGCGAACCGTTGGCACACTCCGGATCATCAGATCTGAAACTGTTAGGTGCGAGAGAAAACGCCCCAGAAGGTAGTTCATCTGTCCTGATTCCAGCAGAAATGCATCATGTCCATGATTGGATCGAATCTCACAGTATTCGACAGTTTTATCCAGCTGAGCCAGAGCGGATACAATCTCCCGTGAAAGATATGGTGGATATAACCAGTCTGAACTGACGGCGATCACCATGCATTTTGCTTTCATATCCTTAAACGCATCAATCAGGGAGCCATTCACGGTCAGATCAAAATAATCGACTGCTTTGGTGATGTACAAATATGAATTTGCATCAAATCGCTCAACAAACCGATCTCCCTGGTGATGAAGGTAACTCTCTACCTGGAAGTCTGTCGTAAAATCATAACTATAGCCAGCTTTTTCCTGTAAATCCCTGCCAAATTTCTGGTGCATCGATTCATCTGACAGATATGTGATATGACCGATCATCCGTGCAAGTGCAAGACCAGAGGCTGGACATTCCTGATCATAATACTGGCCATTATTCCAGGATGGATCTGAACGGATTGCACACCGGCCGACTTCGTTAAAGGCTATCTGCTGTGGCGTTGAATACGCAGTACTTGCTATTACAACCACCCGGCTCAGCATATCAGGATATGAAACACTCCACTGGAGTGCCTGCATTCCGCCCATGGAGCCCCCGGCAACTGCAAAGAGATTCGTGATTCCTAGATTATCTATCAGTCTTTTCTGGACCATCACCATATCAGCAATCGTTATCACAGGGAATGATGCCCCGTATATCTTTCCAGTTTCAGGATTGACCGATGAAGGGCCGGTTGTCCCTTTGCATCCACCCAGGACATTTGAACAGATGATAAAGAACCTATCTGTATCAAAAGCTTTTCCAGGACCAATAACCATCTCCCACCACCCGGGCTTGTCATCTCCTTCATGGTACCCGGCAACATGGGCATCACCAGTCAAAGCATGACAGATGAGAATTGCGTTGGAGTGATCCGGGTTGAGCGAGCCATATGTTTCATACGCAACCGTAACTGACGGGAGAACCGCTCCGCTTTCGAGTGTTAATGGTGAAGAAAATGTGTGAACCTGAGTCTGTACCGTTCCAACTGAACCGCGAATCATGATACCCGCCTGCCCCCTGAAAAAGCCATCCATAGTATCAAAAAAGAGGGATTTTTCCTTTCAATATCGATCATGTTACCCATCACTTTCGTATAATAATCCCCGGCCCACTCTTCTTCATCTGTCGGCACGGGATATTTTTTTTCCTTCCTGAAATCTGGAGCATGCGTTCAAGAGCTCCACGTGCCGTATAAATTAGAGATTTTTCCAGAGTGACTTCTCCAGCACCGGATAGGAGTGAATCTTTTACAGTATCCAGGGTTGTCTGTTTCATGGGAGTGCATATCCCCCCGATAGCATAAAATCGCTTTTCAGGAATTTCACGCTTTAAACGTTCGATCATACCATTTTCAGTCCCGATGATAAAAGCCTCTGCAGGATGATCCTGGCAGTATGCAATCATCCCGCTCGTAGAACAGACTGCATCGGCGATATTAATTACTTCAGGTCTGCATTCTGGATGGGCAATAAATGGGGCTTTCCGATGAAATGCCCGCATATTATCTACCATTATCGGTGTAATCCGATCATGGACATAACAATTCCCTCTTCCGGGAATGATTAATTTATCTGAAAAACACTGGACATAGGAGGCCAGATTCTGATCTGGAAGAAAAATAACCTGATCAGATGCACATGAACGTACAATCTCAATGGCATTCGCTGATGTGCAGCAGATATCTGACAGAGCTTTCGTGGATGCGGAGGTGTTGACATACGACACAACGTCGGCATCCGGGTACTGCTCTTTCAAAGAAAATACATCAGATTCAGACACCATACTCGCCATGGGACAATAAGCCTCTTCTGCTGGAAGGTACACGCTGGCATCAGGAGAGAGAATTTTTGCAGTCTCTGCCATAAAATCAACACCACAAAAAATGATACATTCGGCCCGGGCATCACGGGCGGCAAGTGATAACTCAAGGGAATCTCCGATCTTATCCGCTATATCGTATATTTCAGGCCTTTGATAATTGTGGGCCAGAATTATTGCATCCTGTTCTTTTTTTAAAGCGGCTATTTCCTCTTTGAGCGATTGGATTTCAGACTCTGTAGGTCGAATATATGTCATTTTTCTATTTTCACAATTGTGAAATATGTTTGATGCCATATACCATAAATACTCGTGACCAGTATAGACCCTTATATAGGAATCCTAAAATAGTGCAAATAAGGACACATCGGGGGAAAATTATGAATATACAAACGATTCGGGAAGACATATCTCTCACTCAGGATCTCATCTATTTTGATAATGCATCTACCAGCCTGATGCCATCCTCTGTATTGGAGGTTATGGATGAATATGAGACTTCATCCAGATCAAATGTTGGAAGAGGGGTTCACCGTCTCTCCCAGGTGAGTTCACAACTCTATTGGGATGCACATGAGAGGGTAAAATCATTCATTGGTGGAACAGACGGGGTTTGTATTTTTGGAAAAAACTGCACCGAAGGGATTAACCAGGTCGCGTATGGCCTCCGACTGAATCCGGGGGATCATGTAATCACATCAGTCCTGGAGCATCATTCCAACATACTCCCATGGATGCAACTGAGAAAAAAGGGTATCAACGTGGACTTTGTCAGGCCTGATGCAGAGGGATATCTGCACCCCGAGTCTTTTTCAGAACTCATTCAAAAGGAGACCAGACTTATTACCTTCACCCACGTTTCAAATGTAACAGGAACCATCCAGCCGGTAAAAGAGATATGTTCCATCTCTCATGACCATGATATTAAAACCCTGCTAGACGGTGCACAGTCCGTACCTCATATTCCAGTTGACGTATCAGATATCGGGTGTGATTATCTTTCATTCTCCGGCCATAAGATGCTTGGGCCAACCGGAACCGGTGCCCTCTGGATGAAAGAGCCGGACCTGGAACCATTTATTCTGGGTGGCGGGAGCATCAAATCGGTAACGACCAGCGAATACACGTTGGAAGACGGTTATATGAAATATGAAGCAGGGACCCCTCACATAACCGGAGCAGTAGGCCTTCGGGAAGCCATACGAATTCTAAACCACGTTGGAATGAGGGAAATCCATGAACATGAATTATCCCTGACCCGTGATATGATATGCGGGCTCTTACAGATACCCGGAGTTACGATGTATGGACCAAAAGGGACAGACTCACGTCTTGGTGTTGTCTCTTTTACTATCGAGGGTCAGCATCCGCATGAATCCGCCCACCTGCTGGATGATCAATATGACATCATGGTTCGATCTGGTCATCATTGCTGTATACCACTGATGGAACATTTCGCTATCTCTGAAGGAACGGTCAGGGCAAGCTTGTATCTCTACAATACAAGAGAAGAAATTAATAAATTTGTAGAAGCGGTGACAGAAATCTCGGAGGGTATCTGAATATGTATGAAATACTTCCCTGTTATGGAGAAGAGGATGGCATTTACACAGCACGGACTCATGAAGTAATTATTGAAGAGCAGTATACCATCTGGGTCAATGGCAGGAAGATCCTGAACGCCATGACCAGTCCGACCAGGCTTGAGGAATTTGTCATGGGGTATCTGGTGACGGAGGGAATCATCTCTCATTGCCAGGAGATTGACTCACTGCAGATTGAAGGAAACCAGATCAGAGTACTTACTATTCACCGGGCACACATCCGCAGTGGAACAAAAACAGTCCTCTCAGGATGTGGGGGAGACAGTTCATACCTTGATCCTGCAAGGCTCCCGGACATCACTTCAGATTTTCACATATCCGGAGAAAGAATTCATGAGACAATAAAAGGAATTCTGGATTCAGACCTTCACCGATTGACAGGGGGTATCCATGTAGTCGGACTTGCCGGTATTGATGGAGTCCATACCGTTGCAGAAGATATTGGTAGACATAATGCTCTTGACCGGGTGATTGGCTATGCCCTGCAAAATGACATTGACTTATCTCACTGTTATGCAGTAATATCAGGGCGGATATCTTCAGAGATGGCACGAAAGTGCCTTGTTGCAAATATCCCGCTTATTGTCTCCAGGGGAGCGACAACAACCCTTGCTATACGTCTTGCTCAGGGTAAGGGGCTAACCATAATTGGATTTGTCCGGGGAAGAAAAATGAATATCTATTCGCATCCGGAACGGATATCCGGGATAGAAGTCAGTTTATAAAAAAAGGTTAGGAATTGAGTGCATTCCAGAAGGTCAGATCAAAGAGATCTTCCTCACTAACCTCACTCTTCAGGTAACCAAGTTCACTCTGTTTAGGCAATACTTGCCTGAATCATAGAATATTCGTGGATAATACCCCCTACTTATTGCATACCATGGACTTTCGAAGAAGATTCCCAGAGTGGACATCCTGAGGGAGAGACATGCCCGTTAATACATTGAAAGGATTTACCCAGAAAGGAGAAGATATGAAAATTCATTATCAGACATATGCACGATTTGTTGAGTTCTTTGGAAAAGAAGGCGACATTGAAGTTACACCAGGAACAACAGTCCAGGAATTTCTCGAACTCCTTACCGGGGAGGATGAAAAGAAACAATCCCTGCTCTTTGATGAGAACGGAGTAGTAAGAAGGTATGTTATTATACTCAAAAACAAAGATCGAATCCTGAACGAAGAGACTGATTCTACAGACCTTCAGGATGGGGATGAACTCATAATCTACCCACCTGTTTCCGGAGGCTAAATGATACATATCCAGAAAGAACCGATAGACACCTCACACTTGTTTGACCTTATCTCCCCAGAGACAGGAGCTTTGGTCCTTTTTGCCGGAACAGTCCGGGCAGATAGAATGGATCATCTCCTGTTTGAAACGGATATTGATGAGGCTGAAAAAGAACTTGGAATCATTGTGAGAGAGGCTGATTCCAAATGGGGCCCTATTCGTGCACAGGTGACTCACCGGTATGGAGAGATGCATATAGGCGAAGTAATTGTCCTCATTGCCGTCGCAGCAGGCCACCGGAATGAAGCATTTTTAGCCGCACGATATATCATCGACGAATTAAAAATTCGGGTACCAATCTGGAAAGCAGACGTCTTCAACGACAAGGTCGCATGGATACATGGAGAAAAAGAATAATCCTGATACCATTCAGAACTCAATAATTTATGCAAATAATGCTGCAACAACCTGGCAGAAACCACCATCAGTTTTAGCCGCGGTATCACAGGCAGCAGCCGGACCCTATCTTGAACAGGGAAGAACCACCTTACAGGATGTACCTGACTACCTGTTCGAAACACGAAGAAAACTTGCCAACTTTTTTAATACTAGAGATCCTGATGCATATGTATTTACCGCAAATGCCACCGATTCACTCAATCTCCTTTTACACGGATTTGCTGCACAGGAGAAAGAACCATTTCATGTCATTACCACATCATTTGAGCATAATTCGGTAATCCGCCCATTGTATAAATTGCAAAAGACGGGCAGGATCTCGGTGACGGTCATTCCTCCGAATGCAAACGGGGTAATCGATCCTGAAGATGTAAGTGAGGCTATTCGGGATGATACAAAACTTGGGATCATCTCTCATGCAGGAAATGTAACCGGAACAATTCAGAATATCAAAGAAATCTCCCGCATCATGGATGAAGCAGACACTTACTCCATTATTGACGGAGCGCAGAGTGCCGGGCAGATCCCAGTCGATCTCTCAAGGACATCTTGTGATGCATTTGTTTTTACCGGCCACAAGTATCTTTTTGGAGTTCCAGGAACAGGGGGGTTCTTTCTGAGAAGTCCTGACCTGATTTACCCGGTACGACAGGGGGGTACCGGGACAGATTCGTCCTCACCAGTTCAGCCGGAATCAATGCCTGAACGATTTGAAGCAGGGACACCAAACTTCCCTGGTATTGCAGGACTTGCAGCGGGCATTGCATTTGTTCAGGATATCGGGATAGAATCCATACAAAAGAAGTCTATGGGAATGATCTCTGACCTGATTCAGCAGCTGCTCGGCATCAAAGGAGTATCCTTACTCCATGAAAACCCACAGACCCCCCTTGTATCATTTCAGATATCCGGGCTCGATCCTGATGATATCGGGTACATCCTTGCGAAAGCATACCGGATCATCTCAAGAAGTGGTCTCCACTGTGCACCGTGGATTCACTCCCGCCTAACAGAGGGAAAAGGGGCTGTACGTATCAGTTTGTCATACATGAACACTCCTGAGGAGTGTGCTCAGATCGCTGATGCTATCAACGCAATATGCCAGTCAGTATAACATATCGGGCAAAAGTGGCAACATGCACTCAGGGAATTTTCAGATATACCTTTCATGTAGATCCGAAACCCGATTCAAATTTTATTCAGTTTCTGGTCAATACCAAAATGGCTACCACTTATACTATCGGTCCGTTAACCTTCTTCAGGGTTGATACATCCTCGTCATTATCCATCCAGGGAATGGTCCATGATCCGGATATCATCATATCAACCAGGTTTTCAGTAGAAGATGTAAAAGAATTTCTTTCCACCCTTTATTCGGAGTACGAGGATAATATCAATGAGTCAGGAATGGATGAGCCACCAGGAAGATGATGCCACCTATAATCACGGCATATGGATCTATGTCAAAATATGGTGAGGTATAAGGAATCCGCTTATACCCATACTTATATTGTTTTATCCATTACCGGACTGCATTCAGTGTTTTCAGCAGAGATCTTCCAGTCCCAGGGATCATGGATAACGGTTATCTCAACATCAGAGACCCAGGGGATAAGGCGGACCCGTGCTGAAACCTGGTCGATGAGATAGTCCTGAAGCGGGCATGCATCGCAGTTTATTGCCATTTCAATCTTTACCAGCGTCTCTGCTATGGTTATTGACCGGATCAGATCGACATCCACAATACTATGTCCGATCTCAGGATCAATCACCTGCCTTAAGGCATTCAGGACTTCAGACTCCCTGTCTCCGGAGATTTTAATATCCACTCCGCCTTTCAAAAGTGCATTCTCTCGTTCAAGTCTGAATATCCGATCTTCAAGCACCTGCTGCCGCTCAAGAAGCCTGCTGAGAACCCGAAGGGTCGGGTCAGGCATGGCAGAATCGCGAATGTTATCCTGTGAAGTGTATTTCTCAAGGCCGGCAATACGGCCAGGAACTCCGACAACAGTGGCTCCGGGAGGTACATCACGGACAACAACCGCTCCTGCACCAATCTTAGCATATTCCCCCACATGAATCGGCCCTAAGACGGAGGCACCAGAGCCAATGACCACTCCTTTGGCTATTGTGGGGTGACGTTTTACATTTTTCAGTGCAGTTCCACCAAGCACCACACCCATGTAAATGAGAACATCATCGCCAACTTCAGCCGTCTCCCCAATCACCACACCCATCCCGTGATCTATCACCACCCGTCTGCCAATAACTGCACCCGGATGAATCTCAATCCCGGTAAAAAAGCGGGCAATATGTGACAGAAACCGTCCTGTCAGAAACCGGTTATGAATCCAGGCCTTATGGGCAATACGGTGCAATACTAATGCATGTAATCCCGGGTAGCAGAGGAGAACCTCAACCATACTTTTTGCAGCCGGATCTTTTGATATAATCGCCTGAATGTCTTCACGTATATGAGATAATACCATCCTTGCGTTCCATCTGATGAATATTACTGTTGTTTTTAGATTATTTATTCATGGAGTAATAGGCAAACTTCGGATTTTGTTACGTGAAAATCATCAGAAATAAATTAATAAAGAAACGGATTGTGCACTCAATACACCACATGATGATATACATAAGACACAAAAAAATCAGGATCAATAATTTTGCCGGCATCATCAAACCTATCATACATAACACCAAAACTATCCAGGAATGAAACTTATACTCCCGGATAAATCAGTAATTGAATTATCAGTCCAGGGAAGATCAATCGAGACGATACTAAGCAATCAGGGCATCGATCCCTTGACGACATTGATTTCACGGGAGGACGAGATCATCCCGGAAGATACCATTCCGGATGATGAAGATGTTATAAGAGTCATTCGGATCGCCCATGGCGGATAACCAGATATTCTGTGAAAAGTGCGACAAGCCCGCAGTCTACCTTGACCGGGAGCAGGGGATTCATCTCTGCAGAAACCATCTGAAAGAATCTGTTGAGGATGAAGTTCGAAGGTATCTGAAAACAATCAGACTCCCGGAAACACTCGGGGTTGCATTTTCCGGAGGAAAAGACAGTACTGCCTTACTCAAAGTGCTGAGTGAAATCAGGAGTGAATTACCCTGCAGAATTATCGCACTTACGGTAGATGAAGGGATAGAAGGCTATCGCCAGGATACAATCAAGGCAGCGACAGAAACCTGTCTGATACTCGGGATACCTCACGAGATTATCAGATTCCAGGATCTGTATGGATATTCCCTGGATCATCTGGTATCAGGATCTGAGCGAAATGCCTGCACTATCTGTGGAATCCTCCGCCGCCGTGCACTCGAAGTACTTGCGCAGAAATGTTCGATCTCCATGATTGCAACCGGGCATAATCAGGATGATCATGCCCAGACTGCACTTATGAATGCCATATCTGGAGATGTGAAAAAGGTCTTCACCGGGTATGGATCTTCTTCGTGGTACGCTCAGCGAATCAAACCATTTGTCTGTGTAAGTGAGAAAGAAGTCACACTGTATGCTCTTCTGAACGGATTATTCAGAGATCTACCCGAATGTCCATATGCTGTCTCTTCACTAAGGGGAGAGGTCAGGACACTCCTGTACCAGTATGAAAAAAATCATCCTGGAGCAATGAGAAATGCTGCACAATGTGAAGAGAATATCAGAGCAAAATTAGGAGGGACTTATCAGCAGGAAGCATATAAAACGTGTTCAATCTGTGGGTGGCCTGGCTCTGGAATCATTTGCCAGGTATGCATGGTCCTGGGAAAGGATACACACCTTAACCCTATGACGAAGGAAAAATGAGTAGAATCAATTCAGATACACCTCATCTATAATCAGAACATACATATACTCACGATACAATGGCCAGTCAAAAAACCATATACATGGATCACAGCGCCACAACTGCAACAGATCCTGCAGTTGTAGAGGCCATGCTCCCCTGGTACTCGATCAATTATGGAAATCCCTCTTCCTTGTACCGCCTTGCCAGGGAATCCAGAACTGCAATTGAGGAAGCCCGGGAAAAAGTTGCAAAAGCCATCGGAGCAAAACAAGACGAAATATTCTTTACCTCCGGGGGGACCGAATCAGATAACTGGGCACTGAAAGGTGCTGCTTTAGCCCTTCGAAAGAAAGGAAACCATATCATCACTTCTGCTATTGAGCATCATGCAATAACACATACCTGTGATTATCTCAAGAAACAGGGTTTTGAGATCACCTATCTTCCAGTGGATGAATTTGGGCAGGTTCGAGTTGATGATCTCAAATCTGCAATTACCGATAAGACAATTCTTGTATCGGTGATGTTTGCAAATAATGAGATCGGGACGATTCAACCTATTCCCGAGATCGGCGCGGCATGTAGAGAAAGGGGGATTCTTTTCCACACTGATGCTGTGCAGGTTATTGGCAATCTCCCCGTAGATGTTGAATCTATGAACATTGATCTTTTATCATTATCTGCCCACAAATTTTACGGACCAAAAGGAATTGGAGCACTTTATATCAGGAAAGGAGTCCGTATCGATAATTACCTTCACGGAGGCGGCCAGGAACACAGGAAACGGGCGGGCACAGAAAATGTTCCTGGAATTGTAGGCCTCGGTGTTGCAATCGAAAAAGCGGTTTCGAACCTGGAAGTGAAGACTTTACAGATACGGACACTGCGGGATGCTTTACTCGATCGGATCTTACATGAGATACCAAATACCCGATTAAACGGGCATCGGACTATGCGACTCCCAGGGAATATAAATGTAAGCTTTGAATTTATCGAGGGTGAATCATTATTATTACTCCTTGACCATTCTGGAATCGCCGCATCGACCGGCAGTGCCTGTTCCTCAGGATCACTTGAGCCTTCCCATGTATTACTGGCGATTGGACTTCCAGCAGAAGTCGCCCACGGGTCCCTGCGACTCACCCTTGGATTGGAAAATACGAACGAGGATATCAGTTACGCATTTGACGAGATTAAAAAAGCGGTTGAACGGTTGAGAGCAATGTCACCGCTTTATGCTGATTACCTGAAAAAGAGGCCTTGCAATGTATAGCGAAAAAGTAATGGATCATTTCATGAACCCCCGGAACCAGGGGGAGATCACTGATGCTGATGGCGTCGGAGAGGTAGGAAATCCCACATGTGGAGATATTATGCGGATTTTTCTCACGGTGAAGGATAATATCATCACCGATGTAAAATTCCAGACATTCGGATGTGGAGCTGCTGTTGCATCAAGCAGTATGGCAACCGAACTCATCAAGGGGAAAACCCTTGAAGAAGCCTGGGACGTATCCAATAAAGCAGTTGCCGAAGCACTTGAGGGGCTCCCCCCGATCAAGATGCACTGCTCAGTTCTTGCAGAAGAAGGGATTCACAAAGCGATAAACGATTACCGGGTTAAGAACGGACTGGAGCCCTGGGAGGAGAAGGAAGGACACACCCACAGTCATGATGAACTGACCTGTGAAGAATAACCCGTATATCATTTTTTTAGCATTTCTGCATATTCGTACGCAGGAATTACCAGGATAATCTTATCATCCACCTCAATCCTTTCTGAATCGTTCATAGTAAGAATGTATTTGGTAACTCCAGGGTGTGAATCCATCGCATCAATTAACCCTCGAATTTCACGTTTAAAATAATGGATAATTCATGAGAAAATCATCAATTATACCTGACAATTTTGAATGAAATCGTCAATCATATTCAATGATTTTACACGTGAGCAAATAACGGAATCATGCTTCCATCAAGCCCAACAAATGAAAATGTGATTATTGTCATGATAAAATTACTCAGAACGGACATTCCCCCTGACCATCGAGAAGAATATACCGATAAAACACATGACAGAAAAGATAACAAACCCGATACTCATTGCACTCATGAGTTCATCTGAAACATCTGGGGTTATGTCTACTTTTCCAACCATCACGGCGATGATCATCATCGCGATTCCCATCGAGAGCATCTGGCCTAAAAGCCGCATCGTCCCCAACGTCCCGGATGCGATGCCATAATACCGCTTTTCCACCGAACTCATAATTGCGTTCGTATTTGGAGACGAAAAGAGAGCAAAACCAAACCCAAGAACCGCCAGGATTACCATAAGCTCAATCATGGAAGTTTCAGGAGAGAGAAAACTCAGGGAGACAAGCCCTGCAGCAATAATCCCCATACCCAGTGAAGATATTTTCGCAGGCTCAATCTTATCAGAAAGACTGCCTGCGTATGAAGAGAAGATCGCCTGAACTACGGGCTGGGTAACGAGAATGAACCCGGCCTCCTGCGGATCAAAACCTCTGATATATTGTAGGTACAGGCTGAGAAAGAACGTAATCGCAAAGGTTGAACCGTAATTTATAAGAGCCGCAACATTTGAGCAGGCAAATACCCGGTTTTTTCTGAACATGGACACCCTGATGAGCGGATACTGCTCCCGGTTTTCGAGCCAGATAAACAGTGTTAACAGGGTAATTCCCAGTCCAAGTGCTATGAATCCAGTGACATGGGGGAGCTCAGAAAAACCAATCATAACTGCGGTAAGGCTACTTCCATAGATGAGAGCTCCTCTCAGATCAAACCGCTCACCTGCTGCATCTGCCCACTCTCCTTTTAAATAGAACAGGATCAGGGCAATGATAAGGACGCCAATCGGGACATTTATGAGAAAGATGCTTCGCCACCCAAAATCATCAGTAAGAATGCCTCCGATAAAGGGACCTGCAGAGAGACCGAGGTACACTGAAGTAGTGTAGACACCAAGAGCCTGACCACGTCGTGCCGGGGAGGTCACGGATGTCAGAATTGCCACCGCAGTTCCGAAGATCATCGAAGCTCCGATGCCCTGAACAAGGCGAAAACTGATAAGCATAATGGATGAGGCCGAGAAGATCATCCCTATAGAGGCTAGAGTAAAGAGTGCTATCCCACCAATCAAGATCTTTTTTCTCCCGAAGATATCCCCTATTCTGCCGAAAGGAACAAGAAAGATCGCTGATGCCAGAAGATACGCACTGCTAACCCAGCTTAATTCAATAGCATCAAGAGAAAATTCACTGGCAATCGCAGGCAATGCAATATTTACTGCGGATAAATCAAATGGCGTTAAAAAACCACAAAATACTGCGATTATGAGAGTGCTCAGAGAAATGCCAGGTAACTTCATGAAGGAATGAAGATATTCCCCCATTCCCCATGAAGGTTGTGAATCAGATCACTGATTTCCTTTATACTGACCGAGTACGGGCACACCGGTCAACATCATCCGAAGTGACTGATGCCATATTGTCAAAGAGGCGATATTTAAAAGAGCCAGGACCTGCAGCCTCTGAAGCAGCCCGCTCTCCTGCAATCCCAAACGCAGCAATACCTGTGGCGGATGCAGAGAGATAATTCTGGGTGACTGCGACACAGGACCCAATAACCGATGCAGCCATGCATCCTGTCCCGGATATACGTCCCATAAGGGGGTGTCCGTTCTCACAAAGAAGAGTCCGGGAACCATCACTGATGATGTCAGTGGGACCACTCATGACAACCGTACAGCCAAGTCGCTCTGCAAGGACACAGGTGATATCTGTCGGATCGCCGGTTACCCCACCGGAGTCTACACCACGGACCTGTGCCTGTTTCCCAGCAAGGGTTCCTATCTCTCCGGCATTTCCCTTGAGAACTGAGATGGACAACTCCTGGATCATTCTATGAGCGGTTTTTGTCCGTAAGCTGGTTGCTCCGGCACCGACTGGATCAAGAATGATAGGGATGCCATGTTTTTCTGCGGCTTTCGCCGCTACAAACATCCGGTCAATCTGGAGGGGATCAAGGGTGCCGATGTTCAGAACGAGAGATCCTGCAAGTGCAACCATCTCCCCGACTTCTTCTTCTGCGTGTGCCATGACCGGTGAAGCGCCGATACAAAGGGTGATATTGGCACAGTCATTCACCGTGACATAGTTTGTCATATGGTGGACAAGGGGTGTTTTTTCCCGGATATCTGAAAGGATTGATCCTAAAATTGTCATAAATATTCAGTATTTCAGGATAAGTCAGCATTGTAGGATAAATTATTTTGTAATCCGATTGATGGGATCAGGAAACTCCTTACTTTGGACCTACAATCACCAATTCTCAATTCACATAACCGGCCATTTGACTCTTAATATTGAAAACGAAGACTATCAGAAAGTTCATTCAATTCAGGCGATTTAATAGTGTACTCTGCATTATCATAATCGAGAGTACACTAATAATTATCGTCCCATATTCACTGGACCACTGACAGGTATCTTATCTCCTCACCCCCAATTATTCAATGAAATGCACGAGCCGGCTGTGAAAAAAACACTCTATTGGTGTGAACACTGCAACGTTCCCCTGATCGGACGAACCTGCAGCTGCGGCAATGAAGCAAAAACCATCCCCCTTCTTCAGCCCTATGATCTCCGCCCTGCTCTCTCGGCAGATCGGGATCATATCATTCAATTATTAACTTCCCAATACGGAGATGTTCCTGTTCCGAAGATAATTCTCCTGAATAAGACCGGGGGGTATGATCGTGCAGAACTTGTTATCATCAACGGGCAGCGGTTTGGCTGGTTCACTTTTGATCCGGTGACCAAAACCTATTCACTCGATATTACCCCTGAAGCTCTGCCATTTCTGGTTCCGTATATATCAAAAGGGATCATCGACCTGACTGCTCATATTGATCTCAAAGCAGAAAAAGGAAGAATCGGTGGGAAACGATTTCCCCTGAAAACACCGGTGCCGGATGGTTCGGTCATTGTCACGGCGAATGGAAAATACGGGACAG
Source organism: Methanospirillum hungatei (assembly GCF_019263745.1). NCBI lineage: Archaea > Methanobacteriati > Methanobacteriota > Methanomicrobia > Methanomicrobiales > Methanospirillaceae > Methanospirillum > Methanospirillum purgamenti. The sequence goes on along the minus strand of NZ_CP077107.1, from coordinate 2,366,916 downwards.
CCATCGTGAAAGAGGGATTTATCAAGGTAAAAGAACTCCTCCCGATTACCCCCTCCACTTATCCGGATCCTGACTGGGAAGCGGTCATTGTCCACAATACATATCATCTGAAAAACCTGGAACGGAATGCTGTCCGGACCATTAAGAGCCACATGAAAGACCGGCCGACGGTCAATGTTTCATTCTCCGGTGGAAAGGACAGCACAGCTGTTCTTCACCTGGCACGAAAAGCCGGAGTGGACAAGGCATTTTTCATCGATACTGGACTCGAATTCCCTGAAACCATTCAGTTTATTGAAGAGCAGGGAGTTGAGATCATTAGGAAGGGCGGTGACTTCTGGCAGGCGGTGGAGAAGGCAGGACCACCCGGCAAGGACAACCGGTGGTGTTGTAAACTTCTCAAATTACATCCCCTGAAGATTTATCTTGCTGATATAGGTCCCAGTGTTACCATTCAGGGGAACCGCTGGTATGAGTCATGGAACCGTGCCGGTCTTGATGAGACCAGTCAGAACCCGGCAAATCCACTGCAGCTGAATATATCCCCTATCCGGAGCTGGAGGGCATTTGAAGTATTCCTCTATCTCTGGTGGCGGAACTTCCCAATTAATCCCCTCTATGAACGGGGTATCGAGCGGATCGGCTGTTACCTCTGTCCTGCCATGCTTGAAAGTGAATATGATTCCATCCGAAAGACTCATCCGGATTTCACCGAGCGGTGGGATGCATTTCTTGATAAATGGGCCGAAAAGAAACAGATGCCGGATGCCTACACTGACTGGGGTCTGTGGCGATGGCGGGCACTTCCACCGAAGATGCGTGAATTATGTAGGAACATGGGAGTTCTCGTCAATGATGATTTCACCCTTGCACAAACAAAAGAGAGAAAAAAGAAGCAGCAACCCCCGCCAGTTTCTCCCATCGAGCAGAAGAGAGCAGATGTCGGACCTGAACCCGATGATATGTTCCGTGCGATCAGGCATGATTATCCCATCCTTGGAGATGTTATATATCTGGATAATGCTGCGACCAGTTGCTCTCCTGAACCGGTTGTTGAGGCTATGGTCGAGTTTGAACACCGGTACAGGTCAAATGTCGGAAGAGGAGTGCACCGGTTTACCCGGATAGCAACCCAGCGGTACTGGCATGCACATGAGAAGGTGGCAGAATTTATCGGAGCAGAGGAGGGCGTCACGGTCTTTACCAAAAACACCACCGAAGCGATCAACATGGTTGCACAGGGACTGACCTGGACACCGGGTGACCGGATTGTCACTACCATCCTTGAACACCACTCAAACCTTCTGCCCTGGAGATCACTTGAGAAGCAGGGTGTTACCCTTGAAATCATCGGCATACTTCCGGATTATTCCCTGGATATGGATGAATTCCGGAAGGCTCTTGAAAAGCCGGTCAGGCTTGTGGCAATCACACAGGCATCAAATGTCCTTGGGATCATCACCCCAGTGCAGGAAATTGCCACTCTGTGCAGGGAAAAAGGAGTACTACTGCTCGTCGACGGGGCCCAGGCAGCCCCCCATATGCCGGTTGATGTCAGAAGAATCGGTTGCGATTTCTACTGCTTTTCAGGACATAAACTCGGCGGGCCAACCGGCACGGGAGTTCTCTGGATGAAAGAACCAAACCTGATTCCTCTGATGGAGGGTGGAGGAACGGTTGAGTCGGTTACCGACGAGGAGGTTGTGCTGATACAGGGATATGAGCAATATGAAGCTGGTACACCCAATATTGCAGGGGGCATCGGGTTAGGTGTTGCGGTTGATTATCTGAAGAGAATCGGCATGGACAAGATCCATGAGCATGAAGAGCATCTCACCAGCCGCCTGATCGACGGTCTACACGCCATTGAGAGAGTCCGGGTATATGCACCAGGTAACCCAGAAACCAGAATAGGGGTTGTTTCTTTCACCATTGATGGGATGCATCCCCATGAAGTAGCCCAACGGCTTGATGACCATGACATATTGGTACGGTCAGGGTTTCACTGCTGTCAGCCACTGATGAGTGCTCTGAATCTGCCTGAAGGAACGGTTCGTGTAAGTATTGCACACTATAATACCAGAGAGGAGATTGATCTCTTCCTTGCTACTCTGAAAGAGATCATCAGCCAATAATTATCGGCTTATTCGTTCTGGAGTTGAATAGATCATGATCGTCTCATCATGGACTACACCAATACCCAATCCATTTTTTCTGCCGATCTCAACTGCGAGAGAAGTACAATATCCAATGGTTATTATGAGGGGAATTCTGGCAATCAAACATTTTCGAACCGATTCTGATGTTATTGTTGCTGAACAGACACAAAATGAGGAAGTAAGATTTATTTCTTTGGTGAATGCTGCTCCAATCATCCGATCCAATGACTGATCATCAGTGATATCACATCGATATAGAAGCAATCCATCTTCTTGACATAGACATGAGAAGACGAGACCATACGAACATATTTCTTTCTCTGAATGGATTTTTCGAATACAATCATCTATCGCATTTTCAGACACAGAAAAATTACTGGATAAAATGGGTAGTTTTCCAGTGTCAATATATGAAACTGCTCCTCCACATCCAGAAAGAATTGTCTTCTTTGGCCCGGGGCTAGTAAAAATATTCGTTGTAATAATACTTATCCGGTTTTTTTCTACACGGATTGATTCAATTTCCTCTTTTTTTGTAATATGTTGTTCGGTTAAAAGAAAACCAGTAATATATTCTTTCTGATCCCCTGGAGCCAGGAGAAGAGTAGATAAATGCCTGCCATTAATAAAAATCGCTGTTGGAATCTCATCATATGTTCGAAAATCTTCAAATTCCCCTTGTGTAATTGAGTGTGGGTGTGATAAGGTTATGAAATTCATGAAGATCATTCTTTTCGATATTGATATATGATTTCTTTATCGTGTTTCAAAGCCTTGAAGCGACATCATCCAACAAATTATTGAAAAATATATGGAGAGGAGTGCCACCCCAATATTATTCATGACAGAATATAAAATCATGTGGTGCCAATAACACAAGGATGAACAGGAATACCATTTACTTTTTATCGATTAAGTTGGGTTTTTGGACATGTATAATGGTTACGATATTATCATCTTCAGTAATTGGGGCAGTATCTCCCGATCTTCTTGATACACGACAAAATTCAGGGTTTGAGATAACATCACTCAACCTTTCCACTGGAGATTTGAAAGTCAGTGCAGGAAAAGTGATTAATCCAGTAATAACTATAAAAAATAACGGCATCTTGTCCAATAGCTCCGGACCCATTCAATTTTCTGCTATGCTTGGACCAATGGATCTCATACATGAAAATACCGATTATCAAGCTCCTGATGTCGGAGATAAAAGAGATTATAAAGTAGCATTTACCATTCCACAGACTCAACCAGGAGATTATCAATTAAAAATAACAGTATACGAACAAAAAAAAGATAGAACAGGAAAAAAATCATCACACAGCTTGAAAGCAGATTCGTTTATTCAGGTGATGTTACCAAGTCCAGGATCCGCATCCCGGGCTTGCGGGTGCTCATAAATTATTTAAATATTTTTTTCCTGAAAAATACTATTCCTACAACCCCGATAATTATGAAAAGATATAATACGTGGTTCCGGAAGAGGAAGGTCAGATCAGGTAATTTTTCACTTTGTTCAGGGATGTTCATCTTGGTTTTAGTATAAAGATCCATCTGCTTTGGATTGAGGGATGACTCAGGAATTGAATCGAGGATTTTCTTCCCTTTCTGATATTTCCCCAGATTGATCTGAGCATTTGCCAGACCTAGTGATGCATCCGTATTTCCTGGAAATGCATCCAAATATTCCAGGTAAGCTTCTTCAGCCAGGTGATAGTCTCCACTTTGAGTGAAGAAATCTCCTTTTTCCATTATAGTAGTTGGATTATTTCTTGGAAAATTCATCTTTTCCAATTCCTTCCCAGCATTATATGGTTTTCCTAAAGCTGAAAATGTATCACTTCGTTTTTTTAAAATATCATCAATTACTTCTTTTTCTGATTCTTTTTCAATAGAACGGTTCCATGCAGATAATGCAGAATTCAAGTCACCCTTTTTGGCATACATATCCCCCAATTTCCTGGAATAGGTAGAATTATCTGGATCTAATTCTTCTGCATGTTGAAAAGACTGAATTGCTTCATCAATGTGACCAGCGCTATTGAATAGGTCACCTTCTTTGTCAAATAATTCAGGATGAACAAATTGTTTCGATTCACTTGTAGATTTATTGGGATCATCTGACAAAATATAATAATTATTTCCCGTTTCAAAAGATTGTGGATAATCAACAAAAAAAGATGATGAAAGAGAAGCATGGTCATTGGGAAATGTTTCATATTGTCTATATATCTTTCCAGAATCCCCTTTTGAATAATCTTCGCAGGAATCAGGATTCAATAAACAGCTTCCTGTTTTAAATGCAACGTCGGCTTCTTCCTGTTTCTTAAGATCAGCCAATACTGTTCCTTTCCATAACCAACCATAGGGCCATGATGGATTTTGAAGAGTTATATCTTCAAAAATATGAAACGAAGTGTCCAAATTTCCAGATTTATATTCAGCCACCCCTTCGTCCAGTAATTTTTCTGAATCAGAATAATACGCAGCACCAATCATTGGTATTGCTATGAATATAATCAGTAAGATCAATGAGCGATGGAAATATTTCAAAACATTTAATAACATAATTATCTACGAGAGTTCTGTTTGATTTTTGGAGAAAAAGCATCAATGAGATTGTCAATTTCCTGAATCATTTCATTTACCTCTCCATATCTGCCATTTTTATCTGGAGACAATGTCTTCCGTATGAGATTATCGAAAACATTTAAATCCGGATTGATGTGTGAGGGCAATACATCACTATAATTGTCAATGGATGGGATCTGGCCGGTGATAAGGTAATAACAGATCGCTCCAACCTGATAAATATCCGTCTTTTTCCCAGGATTTCCGTACTTGGCAGAGTTACATTGCTCAGGAGCAATAATCCAACAATCTTCTGGTATATATGATTGCACCAGAGCAGCTGCGTCAAATCCAGATATTTTTGGATTTAATCCTTTATCAAGCAAAACTACTGAAGGTTCCAAGAGATAATGTCTTACTCCCTGATGATGAAGATAATCAATACCTTCTGCAAGTCCGCGGATGATTTTAAGAGAGGCACGAGGTGGTATTGGAACTTTAACATCTGCAAGGGAATATATTCTTTTTCGAGATTGAAGAACTCCGGAGGGGAGATCAAATTCCAAATAGTACTGGGGATCGCGTTCCCAATATTTTATTTGAAGTATGTTCAGATGTTTCAACGATCTCCATGCTTGTATCTGTAATTCAATTGTTGAATGATTTACTTTTCCAGGTTTTAGAATACGTACCGCTACCTCTTCGTTATCTGATACTCTCACAGCCCTATAAATCATTCCTAACCTATCTTCACTGATAATTCCAGATGGGTGATAAAGAGAAATGAGATCCTCAGGAAATTCCTGTTGTATATCATAAAGAATGTTAGTATTCGTAATATGATGATGATCAGGAGGGGAGGGGAGCATAGATTTTTTATTTTCATTGTCACCTCTCTGATCTGTCAAATTATTAGCAATTTTCAGTTCCATAATTTTTTTCTCAACAATCTCTGCATATTTTTGCAGATTTGGATCGTTAATTCCCTTCTTCATCTGTTGATGAAACCATTCTTGAGAATCAGAAAATTGCTTTGAAAAAAATAGGAAAACGCCACGATTATATGGTATTTTTGTCGGCAGAGATAATGAACCACCTTCTCCATCAATTATATGCAGATTTTTAAAAGTCGAAATTGAGTCGATATCTGGCTCATCCATCCCAATAAAGATTTTTCCTTCTTTTCCGGGCAATATGTTCACTGAATCAATATTTAATGCTTCAAGGGTTTTATTTTTAATTTTAATAACTGCAACAACTTTTCCATCCCTTATAAAAAAACGTTCAAACACCCAGGAGAGATCAGGTTTTTTCGGTAAAATCCGATAATATAGGTTAATAAATTGAGTTTTCTTTTTACCGTCACTTCCAATATAGGAAATATCCATCCCAGTGACATTGTCTCCAGGACTATCATCCTTTATCTCCCGATACAGTAATTTGATTTCTCCTGGAGAAATGCGGTGATTTTCAACAGTGATGTCCTTTTTACCTAGATTCGAAATTTTTATCTGGAACTTTTTTTCTCTTCCCTGAGTAAATATCCCAGGTATGGGATCAAACCGTACCTCATCTTTATCAGTTTTTCTCGAGACCTCAACAGAGAAATCCCGGCCAGGATGGCTATGAATTGAAAACGGTAATATTTGTGAAACTGTGAATTTCACTCGTTTCATCTTGCCAGTTATTACAACAACTGCACAAATTCCAACTCCGGTCAAAGTGATTACGAATCCAAGAACGATAAAAAAATTTGATAATATTGCAGTCAGAAACGGATTTGTGTCATCTAATAAAAGAGAATTTTTTGTTTCGATGTAAAAAAAAGAATCTTCAGGATCATACAAAACAGGATTCAAAGAATTTGGCAAAACCTCAATCTCTTTTTCCATCACCCCTTCTCTCCCTTCAATTTCCACTTTGTGGAACCCTGCCTGAATATCCGAGAGAGTAAGAGGAGTCATTCCAACATATATATTATCCAATTTTACTGGGAGATGAAAAACTCCCCCTGATACCTGAATAACTCCGGTTTCACTCATAAGATTGGGATTTTGTGGTATAATCTTTACAGGAATATTAACCATATCTGAAACAGGTACAGTTTTACCAGACGGTAACAATCTGACTAATGCGAATGAAAGAGTAACTTCTCCAGGATTGTGAGTATTCATTGAAAATGGAAACTGGTAACTTTGACCATTATGAACTCTGGAACCTTTCGGAAGTAGGTTAATTAGGGGTTCGATAGTAATCAGGGAATTATCACTGAAGTATTCAACTCCAAACTTCTCTACATCATATTCCCATGCAGTCATTCCAGTATTTCGAAATTCTATCATGAATTGACCACTGTGTCCCGTAGATAGGTTTTCAGGGATTGTATCAGTTACATATTCACCTCCCTGAATACTAATTCCAGATAAAGAGCCATGTGTAATGCCGATTATCGGAATACAAAATAATAAAATGACAATAAACAGGATATATCGCCATATAGGAACAGTATTCATTTCGGATACAATTCTCATACGGCATCAGAAAATGAATTACTCATAGGTATACCCTGATTTATAGAGGCCTCATGAAGATCTTTTAAAAAAAATTCAACAGAAGAATACCTATCATTTTTAAAGCGGGCGGTGAGATTTTGAAGAAGTGGGTCATAACATGCCAGAGATTCATCAAACCTGCTGAACGATATTTTTTCCCAGTCTGATTCTGGAATTAGAGTATCATGATTGAAAATTTTTCCAGTTACCAACCAGAACCATATTGCCCCAAGTTGATAAATATCTGTTTTTTTCCCGGTTTTTCCAAAAAAATGTGGATCAATCTGTTCAGGTGCCTGAACAAAAAATTCTTCTTTCCCACTACTCCCAGCCCCACGTAATGATTCCCGAATGAGACCTGAAATTTTTGGTGTCATTGGTTCATCAAGAAGAATATACTTAGGTGAGAGATGGTAATGACGAACACCTTGTTTGTGAATATACGCAAGACCTTCAGAAATTTGCTCAATCATTGGAAGCCATAAGTCAATCGGTAACGGAGCAGGAAGATCGGAGAGGCATATCCGTTGTGTTCCTTCATAACGGGCTCCAGCCACATATTCTAACTCAAGAAACATTACCGGGGAGAATTCTGCCCTGAACATACGAAGAACATATGGATGCCGAAGTTGGTATAATAATGAAATTTCCGTATATAGGGATGGACGAATATCTGCAGTATTCTGGGGGATTTTAAGGGCACGTAAATCTCCTGTATCATTTCTACGTACCAGAATTACAGTCGCAAATGGATCATCACCAAGAACCCGGATAGGAGTATAACGATCGAATAACTCATCTGGATATCCGGCAATTTTTGGTTTGATCTGAATTTCTCTGTTTTCTTTTCTTTTTTGAATTTTCGTATTAAGTTTTTCTAATTCACTCAAAGCTTCGGTATGTGAAGGATCTATTTTTAGTATTTCCTCAAAAACAGCTTTTGATTCCTCTTCAAGACCCCATTTTGCAAGAATCATGGCTTGATAAAATAATCCCTGTATATTTGTTGGATCATTATGGAGTAAATTTTTAAAGTATTCATATCCTTTTTCGACCACACCACGAGCCAGTAAGGCAAGACCACGATTGTAAGGAATTGAAATGTTTTTAAAAAATTCAGATCCTCCGGCAAGAAAACGAAGGCGAAGGGTTAACTCAGGCTCATCATCAACTGGCTCTTTCAGATCTACTGGAACTATGCCAAACCCTCCAGCAGAAATATCCTGATCTTTTACTGTTACCGGAACAGATGAATTATTAGAAATTCCTAGAAATGCTGTTGCAGAACCTGATTTTAATTCAAGGTTCTGCAGGTTAACATCAAGATCATGAGTTGGAGTAAGTAGGGTTCCTTTTTTCTTATCATCAGAAATTTCTCTTTTAATGCCCTGTTTATCCGATGATTTATCCAATTTACCCGGATGATATTTCAAGACACCAGATCCCGTTAAAACAGAGGGATTGCCTGAACTGATTCCATCTTGAATTGAAGATGATGTCAATCCTTCAAAGATCGGTTTTTTCGAATGAATCTTCTTAAGAAGTTCATTTTCCTCTTCTAACCGATTCTCATCATGATCATCGGATTTTTGTTTCTTTTTTCCTTTTTTAGATTTCTCTTCTTCTAATTGGGTTCTTTTTCGCAACCCATGAATCACTAATCCAATACATACTATAATTATCAGGAGAATTATGAGGATAAGAGGAATATTTGCTTCAATATATCCTATCAGTGTTCCATCAGAGACAGGACCCACTTTTTTCTTTGTGATTACTGGAGGATCTCTTTGATCCAGGACCATGATCCGGGTCATTGTTCCCCGATCTACATCTACTGAAAAAAAACGCTCAAATGTCCCATTCATTGCTTTGATCTCATATCGACCAGGTTTTACATCTGCAATTATTGCAGGAATATTCCCCACATACACCGAGTTTTGAAAAATTTTCAAATCTGGCAGAGGACTTTCAACATAAATAGATCCATTTACCGGTGATGAGATACCATCAGTTGGGACAATTTTTATGTGTTTTACATAACTCTCTGTAATCTTTTGATCTCCGATAGCAGAACGCATGACAACGGAAAAAGAAAGATTATACGATCCAGGAACACCAACTGGAAGAAGAGTAAGGCCAAAACTTGCGGTCTTTCCTGGAGTAATATTGAGATCTTTTGAGAGTTCAACAAATGTGGGGATGGCTGTCACATCAGTTAAATCTCCTTCATACAAAAGACCGATTCTTCTCATTTCATCCTGCCAGCTGACAAGACCATTATTGCGAAACGTTATGAAAACCGGATAAGCGTGACCAGGGAGCAATTGATCTGGAATTGTATCACTAACATATGCAGGACCAAACCCTGGAGGGTTAACCCATTCTTCAGCAGCATTTACAGGTACAACAATGGCTAATATTACGAGTAATACTACTACGATGATAGGAACCATCCGACTGTACCTGTAAAGAATGAGATGTACGTACAGCCTATTTATTCTACCGGTTTAGGCCTGCTCAACGCATCTAGATCTGCGATGAACTCATCCATGTAATCATATCGCCCTGATTTTTTCCGGGATAACATCCGTAAAAGAATAGGATCATATTTTACCAGGTTTTTTCTTATTTCTGAGGGTAAAATAAGTTCATCTTTATATTCCTCATACAATCCTTCACGACCTGACTTCTTAAATGCTTCCGGACTATAAGGGAGAAAACCAGTCAGAAGTTCATAAAAAATAACCCCAAGCTGATAGATATCAGTTCTTCTTCCTGGGTTTCCGTATATTGTTTCATTCTTTTGTTCAGGTGTAATATATGCTGCAGTAGCATTCCGGACATCTGAATCCTTTATTGAGAATCCAAATTCATTTCTCCCCCTCGCAAAACCAGAAATTTTTGCACGGAGTTTAGGAGTAATAAGAATATCACCTGTCTGAAGATGATAATGACGAACTCCTATTTCATGAGCATAACGAAGTCCTTCGGCAATATCCCGAACGAGAGATACGGCATATTGTTCCCGGATAGGTTTTGGAAGGCCGGAGAGGGAGGTATGGAGAGAGCCCTTGTACGATAATCCTTCCAGGTATTCATTCTCTAAAAATGTCATGTCATCAAGAAACTCAGAACGGAACAGATGAACGATATTTGGATGCCGCAGTGATCGCCAGACAGCCGTCTCTTTCTGAAGGATTTCACTTCCGGGTTGCTTTAAATGACCTACTTTTAATGCCCTTAAAGCACCACTCTCTTTTTTGCGGACTTTGTATACCCGTGCGTATGAATCATCTCCTGCCACTCCTAGGGGCTCATACCGATCACGAAGAGAATGAGGAAAACCCCACATCCCCTCAATCTCTTTACTCTCCTGCTCAGGATCTTCTACCTGGATGTCAGGAATTGAATTTTCTGTCTCAATCGGTTTTTTATCAGAATCTGATCCTCCCCGTCGTATAGAACGATCCATGATTACTTTTTGACCACCAATTCCAGAACCAGATGTTTTTCCACCCTTTTTATTCCAGCCGGCATCAGATTTTCCGGATACAGATTCGTTCTCCCCTGCCTGATTTCCTTTTCCTCTATCACCCACCCCTCTTTGGAACCTGTTTTTACCATCCGCTGAAGGAGCAAACATAATGAGGGGACGTGTATACCGCCTGATCGGGTGTTGTTCAGGAATTCTTTGGGTATCCATCATAATCACCTGAAAACCCAGGAAAATAATAACAGCACTGATAATAATGAGAGGAAGGTTATCCAAAATCCAACCAAGAGTCGTATATTTCAAAAGATGTTCTGTAGAAACTGAAGGTTTTTCTTGAGAGGTCAGATCAATCTGAACCCTGCTGACAGCTCCAGGCTCGACCATAACCTGTGTCCATTTAGATGAATAATCTGGGTGAGAAACAGAAATCTCATACTGAGCAGGATTGAGATCAGGCAGGGTAAGAGGGGTAAATCCTTTATCTTCATTACCCATTCTCACAAGTGCTCCGGATGGAGTTGATTGAATTATAATTGAACCAACAGATCCTGATGAAACGCCTTCTTTAGGAATAACGGTTATCTTTTTTGAGAAGCCGTTAGGAAACGGCGTGTATCTGTCTTCACCTTTTCTGGTAGACATTGAGAAACTCAGCTCATATTCACCAGGTTTATCAGGAGGAGTGAGGGTAAAAGGAAAAGAGGATACTTCTTGTGTTGCAACTTTCATTCCTTCCGGAATAGGAGAGAAAACCGGGTCAACAGATATAGAAGATTGTAAACCCTGATAGAGGAGACCAAATTTTTCAACTCCCCATTCCCAGGATACCATCCCATTATTCCGAAAGGTAATGACTACCGGATATGATGAACCAGCTTCAAGTGAAGACGGGATTGTATCTGAAACATACTCACCCATATAATATCCCACACCTGAAGTCCCCCCAGAGGTGTATGGATCATCTGCTCCAGAAACATAGTACGAGAAATTAAGGAGACTTAAGAGAACAAGAACCAGTATGGAAAAATAATATCTTCTAAATTGTTTGTTCTCTCTCATGTGTTTACCTACTAAACAATCTTGTAAGAAATGTATAAACAATTCTTTCACCTATGATTCAAAAATGCATCCATCACAGTATCTTCGATCTGATATTGAAACCATGAAGTATCCTGACCTTGAAGCTCTCATTGATGAAAGGATTCAGTATACCATTCAATATGCTGCAGAGCACTCACCATTTTATAAAAATTTTTTCAGGGAACATAACATCAGCCCTTATGAAATAAAAAGTCATGAGGATTTACTTGAACTACCAGTCATAAATGGTCATATCATTAGAGAAAACCAGCCTCCAGTCACGCAGGACTTTATGTTTAAAAGCCTTGATTGGAATGATATCTACACCATTCATGAGACAAGTGGAACAAGCGGAACTCCAAAGAGTTTTTTCCTTTCCTGGGACGATTGGAAGAGATACGCAGAAAAATATGCCCGAATATTTGTCTCACAAGGATTCACTGCAGAAGACAAGATGATCATCTGTGCAAGTTATGGAATGAATGTGGGAGCAAATACCATGACACTTGCAGCACGGGAAGTTGGAATGAGTATTATACCAACTGGGAAATGTACATTTCCAATCCGTCTCATTCAATCGTATCAACCAACCGGGATTGTAGGAAGTGTCTTTAAATTTTTACGATTGGCGAGAAGAATGCAGGCAGAGGGAATGAAACCCGCAGATTCCAGTATTCAGAGACTTGTAGTTGGTGGGGAGAGTTTTGCTGAAGAATCCAGAAAATATGTTCAGGAACTTTTTGACTGTGATGTATACAATAGTTATGGTAGTACTGAAGGCACGATGTGTGGAGAATGCCAGGCAATTGCAGGACTCCATGTCCCTGAAGATATTGTCCATCTTGACATTCATGATCCAAGACATCAACGGTTTTTACCAGACGGAGAAGAGGGGCACATTGTTCTTACAACATTACTAAAACCGGGTGAACGATGTGGATCACTTCTCATAAATTATGATACCGATGACACAACAAAGGTTATCAGCAGAAGCAGGTGCCAATGTGGGAGGACCCACATGAGAATTCAGAATCCCTGGCGTGAATCAGAGACAATTCATATTTTTGAGGTTCCAATTAACCGTATTGACATCGAACGTGCTGTTTTTCAATCATCAAATTTGCCTTCGCTTACTGGGGAATATGAAGCATTTGTATATGGTGAAGAAGAAAATGAGATAACACTTCGTATATCAGTTGAAGCAGAAGACAAGGATTCATGCAGTATTCATGATATAACCGATGTGATCACCGAGACAATTCTGAAGCAAAAACCAGAACTTATTGGGAGTTATGACGATGGAATATTCCAAATTCTGGTTCACATCACCGGACCTGGGGGTCTGGAGCTTCACCATATCAGAGGAAGGCCGAAAAGATTGATGGATAGAAGATGAGGATGGTAAATAAAAATTATTCGGTTTTTTGCAAAGTCTTTATTGCAGATGAGACAATTATACCAAGTTGTTCAACTGTCCACATTTCAGTATCAAGGACAAGATGATACGGATTTTGTGAGTTGATATCAATGTCATAATACTGTTGGTACCGGAGAGCCTCACTTGCTTCCCGTTCCTGTGTTGCCTGCATAGCAGCATCAAGATCTGCAAACTGATCTCTATCAAATATTCTTTTGACCCTGCATTCTAATGATGCTTTCAACCAGATTTTCAGATCTGCTTCAGGTATCATCCAACCGGACAATCGCCCTTCAGCAATAATATGAGTATTTGATAATGCAATTTCACGCTGTCGTTCATCGATCAGTTTGTCTACCGATGGATCTTCCTCACAGAACGCTCCAAACTCCCCTAATGATAACCCGCGTTCTTTTGCCATCTGTCTGAACACTTCACCAGCAGAAATAACATCATATCGGTGTATTTCAGCAAGATGGTAAGTAAGAGAAGTTGTTCCACTTCCCGGTAAACCACTGATCGTAATCCGCATTACAAACCCCCGATATCAAGAGCTTTTCTGATTACCTGTGAAAGGGTTATAGAACAAAGCATATACCAAATAATCCAGGCAGGTGCAGGTCCAAGAATGAGATCAGTAAGATGAACCAGTCCGAAGAATGGCATGTTGATCATGGCATCAAAATGATTGAGACGGAATATCAGCCAGAAAAAAATGGGGAGTGTAATTACCATAATATACCCCATTGGTTTGAACTGAGCCTGGCTCATCTCCATTTGATCCTGCATCATATGTGTTCGTTTGGATTCGAGTTTTTTTATCCTCTTTTCATCCTTTGAAAGCATCGCTTCACGATATTCTTTTTGGAATTCTTTCATCTTGTTCTGCGTTTCTTTCATCTTCTTATAATCAATGGTATATTTCTGAATAATCGATGAATAAAAACCTGTCATTGCAGAGAGGATGATGATAACGATGTAAAAGGGAATATGAAATGTATCCACAAGGGGCCCAAGGACTACATTTAATGAAGTCCCAAGAGTATTGCGGACTGCTTCAATACTGGCTACAAACAACAGCCCCATTGCCAGAATCAGGGGCATCATGCTCATTGTTGCGGATTTTGAACCTGCCATGAGTTATTACCTGAGGACCTGTACCATCTCTTCAACTGCTTTTTCAAGCAGGAAATCCGGATTTTTAATATATCGTATCGTACAACCGGTAAACATTGCATACGCTGCTGAAACAGCACGGTTGAAATCCTGGTGGTCCTGAATATCTTTATATCCTTCAATATCTCTGATACGCGATGCATCAGATAATCTGCGTTTTAATATCTGGTCTGAATCAGTCTCGACAAGGATGATCAAATCAGGTTTTAACTCTTTTAAAACCCATTCCGGCAAACCTGCCAGGAATCCAGCCGGAGTTTTTACTGAAGCATGAGTATCGATGATAATATTACCATCGATCCGGGCGATCGCTTGTGAAGCCAGTTGCTGAAGCCTTTTTTGAGTATTTTTATCAAGTTTCCGCATTTCGTCGCGGTCTTTGACAATATTCTCTTTTTGTGCAACTTCAAACATAAAGGTACCAAAATTAATGCTCTGATATGGCACCCCTTCTTCTTCAAGCCGTCTGATTGACTCGGTAATGACCGAGGTCTTGCCGACCCCGGGCACTCCGGTAATAATGACTTTCTTCCCGGTCATATTGGTTTCTCTTTTATTCCTTACCAAAGAATGTTCGCATGAACGGATACATTTCCATGATCTGTTCACTGGCGATCTGTTCATAGAGTCGATAGGTAATTGAAACGGTAAGCAGCAGACCAGTACCGGATACAGCACCAATCACACCAAAGAGGTTTGCTACTACCGACATAATACCGATGAAAACCCCACCAATGACAGTGACACGGGGAATATACCGATCCAGAACCTTCTCCAGAACGGCCGGGTTTCTACGGTATCCAGGTATTGACATTCCAGAGAGTTGAATCTGACGGGCTACTGCCTTTGAATCAAGGCCGGCTGTCTTCACCCAGAACAGAGCGAATATTGCGCCTCCGACAATCATCACAACGGAATCGATACCCAATCGTATCAGGACTTCCCATGGTGCATGGCCTCCAATATAATTGGGCATCCACCACATCCAGTCAGATGGACTATTAATCGGAGCCAGGTACCACATGAGACCGCTGGTCGGTGTCTGTCCTTCAAAAGTTCCAAAGAATGTAATACCCACGTTATTCAGGAACAATCCAATCATCTGGACGTTTGCCTGCAGTACACGGACAAGAATCATCGGAAGCACACTGGCGTAAATGAGTTTGACCGGGAACCGTGCTCTGGCACCACGAACCTGAGTATGTGCCAGAGGGATTTCAACCCTGGTAGATTCAACATACACAATCAGTATGAAGATTGCTATAGTGGTAATGAATGCAATGAGGTCAGTTCCAAAGTACTGGATAAAATTCGCCCCGTCAAGCACTACAGAGAAGAGACGGGGGAAGAATCCGACCGGATACATATCATTAACAGGAGCCCAGTTAATGAAACCATTGATAATTGCTTCAGAGATACCGGCGATAATGAAGAGACCAACACCAGAACCAATACCCCATTTTGTCACCACCTCATCCATCAGGAAGATGAGTACTCCACCGATACAAATCTGGATAAAGATTAGTATTGCCAGGACACCACTGTTACCTCCGAATAATGCTGAAGCAATAGCCGGGTCAGGCTTTAAAAATCCTCCAACGATCATCGGCAGGGCTTCAACCACGATCATGATGAAGATCATGAGTTTCTGAAGACCCATGTACTGGATCTGTCCTTTTAATTCAGAGGTATCAATGTGAATAAGGTCAGCACCTTTGAGGAGCTGAAGAACGATAGAAGCAGTAACAATTGGACCAATTCCTAAATGGACAATTGAACCACTTGAACCAGCAAGAAGAGCACGGAAGTACTGGAACATATCCTGTGATTCAGGGGAAAGCCCGAAAACAGGAATATTCGTGAGAGCAAAGTATAAAATTAAAATTGCAGCGGTCCAGGCAAGTTTGTTCTTAAAATGAACATGGCCTTCTGGCGTTTTGACTGCCGGCATTTTAGCCAGAATTGGCTCCATCCGGTCGAGTATCTCACCCATTCAGAACCTCCCAGGTATCAAATCAGGAGAGCAGGGCGTGCCCGCCCTTTGCCTCGATCTTCTGGATCGCAGACTGGGAGAACGCCTCTGCAGTAATATTCATCTTGCAGGTGACCTGTCCACCACCAAGAACCTTCTCAATTCCAATATCAGCTGCATTGAGAACGATCATATCTCCATCCTGGGTTGCTGTCCCTTCCTTAAGGAGTGATGGAATAATCTGATCAATCTGGCCGATATCAAGAACATTGCCGGTCATAGCAGTCCGGTGGTGGTGTTTGAAACCACAGGTACCATAGGTCCAGTTTGCATGGACAACCCCACGTACAAACTTGTGATCTCTGCTTCCTCCTCTTCCACGGCCACCACGGTTCCCTGCTCCACGGCGGTTTTTATGGGTTCCGCCACCACAGGTTCTGGAACCCCGGTACTTGGAACGCTTATTTACTGGCATTGCAATTACCTCATTTTATAGAGGAGATCATTGATGTTCTCCCCGTGATAGCCCAGGGAACCACCCTGCTGGACAGTCCTCTTCGTAGTCTTATACCCCTTTCGTGGCGGGTGGAGACGAAGTACCGGCTTGAGTCCAGGAACATCTGTCAGACGTGCCTGTCCACCAGCGAGTGCTGCTGCAAACTCTGAAATTCCACCATACTGAGAATTTTCCTTAACATACTCATCGGTGAGATGCATATCACCAACAAGTCTGCCACGGTTTGCAAGCAACTCCTCCAGAGTAGATGCATCCACTTCACCATATGCAATGAAATCCTTGACTTTCCGGATCATACCAGCATATGCCGGAGTGTCCGGGATCAGAACACAGTGGTTGATATGGTGCAAACGGAGCATCTTAAGGGTGTCTTTGATCTCACGACGGGTTTTAACCGTACCGCGGACCTGTACAACCGCATACATTACTCCATTCCTCCAAGACGAATCATGTTGGTTGCCTTAAGTGCATTGAAGGTTGCCTTTGCATAGTTGATGGTGGTCCGGGTCTGTCCCTGGGTTTGTGCCCAGACGTCACGGATACCTGCAAGTTCAAGCACTTTCTTACCAATATCTCCGGTTACAAGACCGATTCCCTGTGGAGCTGGACGAAGGGTAACACGGACACTTCCTGCGTTACCAGTAACCAGCATTGGAATTGAGTGCGGATTACTGCATCCACATTCCCATGAACCACAGCCACGGCGGACTTTAATTAGGTTAATCTTGGCACTCACGATGGCCTTCTTAATGGCTTCACCGACCTGAGCGTCTTTTCCCTGTCCAAATCCGATGTACCCGTCGCGGTTTCCGACAACCACAACTGCTCTGAATTTTACCCGGCGACCAGAATCGGTCATCCGTTGTACCATATTGATGTCGAGCACCTCATCGACGAGGTCTGGAAGGAATGCATCAACGATCTCAGGTTCCTTGATGGGTTTCCCACTGGTGAGTATCTCGTCAATACTCTTTATTTCACCAGCCTGGACCATACGTCCAAGACCGGTCAGGGGTACCCATTCTGACTTGTCAAATGCCATATCAGTTCAGCTCCCCCATGATTGCGTCAACCGTCGCTGCAACATTTGCAGGAAGATTGGCCGCTCTGTCCGGAGCATATGCCGCAATGTGTTCTCCTTTGCACCGTTCATCTGCCGGAAGAATCTCCTCATTATGAGGGATATCAAAACCAGCCTCTACTGCTCCTTTCAAAGCAGCAAATACTCGTGCACCACGAGTTGCACGATGCAGACCAATATCAAGAACTGCTCCTTCCTGACCTGCCTTAAGGGCTCGGACTGCCAGAAGCATTCCGGTCAGGTATGCTGCCGGAGTGTTATTGAGGGAACCTTCATACCCAAATTTTCTTAATTCAGATGAATTGACTGCAACATGAGTCCTGTCGCCTTCCATATGTGCAGTAATAATCTGACAAATGATATGCCGGTTGGTTTTCCGTACTACCATGCGAGGCCTGGTGGCAACGACCATTTTGGTCCGGGCATGATAGTTAGTTCTTCCTTCACGTCGTCGACGGAAGGCCACAAAGTACCGTGGGCCGGTTGCCATTATTGGTTCCTCCCCATCTCAATCTGTGCTTTCATGTGAGACACAGTTCTGAACTGTCCTCCAGCTGCACGGCGGTAAAATTTCCGGTACACAGACCGTTCAATTTCTCCGGATTCTCTTAGTTCTCGAAGTACACGACGTTGTGCACGGATCCGCTGAATCCAACGATCTTTACTGTTCGTACGTGATCCTGCGGCTCCTTTCCTGCGACCCGGACCCTTACAGTGACCATAACTACGTTTGGCCATTTTTGCACGGGCTCTGCCACGGGAATTTCCCCGCTTCTGGTGGGCTCCTATAATGCCCTCCTGGATCAGGTTTCTGATATCTTCTCGTGAGATGGCCTGCTGAACTTCAGAGATCTTCTCAGGGTTGAACCATACCCGGTTCACTCCACACCCGAGAACATCTGCAGCGAGGCGTCTCTGACCAGAAATCTGACTCATTACTCTTCCTCCTCGTTA
Source organism: Methanospirillum hungatei (assembly GCF_019263745.1). Lineage (NCBI taxonomy): Archaea > Methanobacteriati > Methanobacteriota > Methanomicrobia > Methanomicrobiales > Methanospirillaceae > Methanospirillum > Methanospirillum purgamenti. Next base: position 2,347,944 of record NZ_CP077107.1, on the reverse strand, counting down.
GTTACCCCGGCAGCCTTGTCCTTCTCTGAAGATGCGTTTTTCAGTGCCGGATGACTTGCGTCTTTCCAGTTCAGAATACGAATCTTCAGTTCAGTTGCCTTATTCTGCACCAGTTCGCGTTTCTTACGCCCGACGGTTGCAGCAATTCTGATTGCCTGGACAGATGGATCGACACCCTCAAGATCGTTTAAGTTAAAGACTCGAACTTCTTTCAGACCGCACGGGTGCATTCCTCTGACTGCAAGCGGACTTCCATATCCAGGGGTCGGATGTGGACCTTTTGCTTTACGCTGTTTCCTTTGTTTGCTGTGCAGACCACGGGGACGTCTCCATGAATCGCGGATGGTCTTCTTCTTGTCTACACCTTCACGTTTGAAGCGTGCCTCTTTTGATTTCCGGACCTTCAGAAGCCGGCGGATTTCATCTGCCATTACTGCTCACTCCGTGAAACAATGTATATACCATCCTGGAATACACGGGGATCCCGGTCCCGGATACGGGTTGCACGTTCGATGTTTGCTGCAGTCGAACCTACAACTTCCTTATCTATTCCGGTAACGGTTACTTCATCACTCCCAACCTTCACGGTAGTTCCGGGAAGAATTCGTGCGGTACGGGGATACTTTTCACCAATAAAATTTACAATTTCCAGGCGATCTCCCTGAACCTTTAACTGAATCGGAAAATGGGCATATACAACTTTCATTGTGTATAAATATCCCTTGGTAACTCCAGTACACATGTTTGAACAGTGACTTGCAAGGGTACCAACCATTGAAGTTACTGCTTTCTTTTGTGATTCTGTTGTGAACCGGACATCATCAGAACCGACGATGATCTCAATTCCCGGATGCCACATGTCTCGCTGAAGATTACCTTTCGGCCCCTTCACATTCAGAACTGAACCATCGATGGAAATTGATACCCCTGAAGGAATGGACACTACTCTCTCTACGGCCATTATTTTCCCTCAGTAGACATATCCAAGCAATTCACCGCCGACTCCGTTCCGGCGGGCATCATGATGACCCATGACTCCCTTTGATGTGGAAATCATAAGCATTCCGATACTTTTGGACGGAAGGTACAGCTGTTCCCAATATTCCATCTCATCTAAAGAGACAGAATACCGGGGTGAAATACAACCACACTTATTGATCAAACCAGACATGATCACATGAAACTGGCCACCACGACCGTCCTCAATCCGGGTATATTCCTTTATATATCCGGCTTCTTTCATAATGCGGAGGAGCTCACCAATCAGCCTCCCTGCTGGCTGGACAATGCATTCTGCCCGGCCGGTATCAGAGGCATTCTTAAGCGTGCTCATAGCATCCGCCACTGTATTCAGTCTTGCCATGAAACTCCCCTCAGTTCAGTTTTTTAAAGCCCATTTTCGGTGCCCATTCGCGGAAACACTGTCGACAGAAGAAAATATTGTATCTGCGGACAAGTCCCTGTTTCCGGCCACAAAGTAAGCATTCGTGAGATCCACGTCCAAAAATTTTGGTCCGTTCTTTCCCAGCTTTATTATTGGCCATTACTGTACCTCCACGTTAAAGTGGTCCTTAAGGAAGAGTTTCGCATCATCAACAGTTACCAGCTGTTTAAGTGGCAGTTTTTTCTGTTGGATGTGCCGTCTTGCAATCCGGACACCATTTCTTCTGAGAACAACTGTCACATCAAGACCAAAAATACCAACTTTTGGATCGTAACTCTGGCCCGGGTAATCAGTATGTTCTTCAATTCCAAAGGAAAAGTTCCCCTGTTTATCAAATGCGCGGGAATTTATTTTATTCTCAACGATACGAATTGAGGTTTCAAGGAACTTTTCAGCGGTTTCACCCCGAAGAGTGACACGGCAGCTCATGGGGGCACCCTTCCGGATACCAAATGCTGGGAGAGTCTGCTTTGCAACACTCCGAACCGGAGTATTTCCGGTAATCTCGGAGATGATTCGCTCGGCATTCACCAGTTTGTCACCAGCTTCTCCAACACCCATGTGAACAACTACCTTATCAACAGCCACTGAACGATTTGGGTTCATTCCTCAATCCCCCAGCGATCAATTGCAGGTGACTCTTTACCAACCATGACAACATAATCTTCAATGGTCTCAAAAGTCTCACCAGAACGCTCATCTGTCAGAATGACCCGGTTTGGAAGACTTCCCGGAACTGAAATACATTCAGTAATTCTGGCAACAACACCAGAATGTTTTCCTCCGATAATCATTGCCATATTACCGGTCTGATACGGGAAGTAATCAATTATTTCATTTTTTTGTCCTTCTTTTAAGGAAAGAACAATTGAATCACCAGGTTTATACTGCTTGTCAGTAAGAACATTTGAACCATCACGAAGGTTGAGCTGAACTTTGCCACCTTTAACAATGGTCTTGTTGGTGATTTTCACGAGACGTGAAGATGCTGCTTCTTCATCGATCGGAATAGTAACATGACGTCCCTTTTTGTCACGAAGGATTCGGTAGTGCTTTCCGCTTTTCGGAATTGAAACAATATCAAAGATACCAATTCCCATATCCGTGCGACGGACCGGTCTGCCATTGACAATAATCTCACGCTCACGGAGAACGTGTTTTGCTTCCTTCATGTTCCGGACGATGCCCATCTGGTCACGTGCCCAGACAACGATCGGAAGTGCATTTTTGTTGTGCGGGCCTGGAGAAGTCTTGGTAACGAACTTTTCCGACTTGCGTGCAATTCCCCATGATTTTGGTGATACAACCCGCTTGAGGTGATGTCCCATCTTTACTCACCACTCAGTTTCTGTTCACGTCGCTTGTCCTCAAGGTTCAGCTCGGTGATCATCACATTGGATGGATCAACCGGACGGGGAACTTCAGTTCCATCTGCCTTCTTTACTGAGACACCGTCAACGACAATCCGTGCATCCTTGGTGATGACAAAATCAACTAATCCTTCGGTTCCGGCATGATCTCCACGGAGAACCTTCACCGTATCGCCTTTGATAACACGAATGCTCCGGCGTTTGTACTTCCCCTGTAGTTCTTTTGAAAGAGCAGCATGAAGAAGTGAGCCACGCATATGATGCGGAGCATTGTACCGGGCCTTTCTCTGTTTTCTTGGCTGACTGCTAATTACTCGTACCATGCACCTGTCCTCACACAATGATGGTGGCCATAGAGCCGATACGGGGATACCGGATTGCGACTTCACGGGCTACCGGACCTTTAATCTCTGTTCCCCTTGGTTCATTCTTGTCATCGACAACGACAACTGCATTATCCTCGAAACTGAGACGAAGACCACTTGGTCGGCGGATCTCCTTTTTCTGACGGATAACAACAGCACGGACAAGTTTTCTCCGCATATCAGGGGTTCCTTTCTTTACTGACACTGTTGCAATATCTGCAAGTCCAAGCTTTGGCTGACGACGGCGGACACCGTGGTATCCAAAAACCGAAACGACCTGAACAACACGTGCTCCCGTGTTATCTGCACAGGTCAGTTTGGTTCCGGTACTTACTGCACGTGGGACTTTTATCCCAAGACCCTTCATGACCGGTTCACCTCAACCACAACATAGGTTTTTGTTTTGGAGAGTGGCCTGCACTCTGCTATACTAACCATGTCACCAACCCGTGCATGCAGGCATGGGGGATTGTGTGCATGGATTTTTGAACTCCGTTTCTCGTATCGCTGATATTTTCTGACAAAATGAAGGTAGTCCCGCTGAACTACAATCGATCCTGTCATTTTATCGCTCACGACCTTGCCGGTGATCACCTGGCCGCGCACCGGCAAGGTGCCGTGAAACGGGCAGTTTACGTCACTGCAATCCTTTTCTGGGACTGGGACGTTTAATCCGATATCTCTTGCCATTATGAGCCTCTATCTCTTGATTCGCATGCTGATGCGTTTCTCTGGTGCCATGATGAGCACCGTACCGGTTACATCAACACGTTTTCCTGAAGGAAGGGTGAATCGAAAGATTACACCCTTTTTTGCCACTTTTTTGACTTCGGTCTCGGTTTTGATGAAGATCATATTTCGTGTCTCCATCGCAACCAGACCAGATATTCCATTCAGGTACTGGTTTTGTGCTTGTTCCACCCTGACATCCAGCCCGGTAAATTCATGCCGGAGTATGTTCTGCGGGGTGATCATGCATGCATTCTGCGGTTCTGCTCGGTTTTCATCCGGGCGATGGTCCGGCGGATTTCACGAATCCGACCAGCGTTTTCGGTGGATCCTCCGGCGCTGACTTTTCCATGGTACTGGATCAGTTCCATCCGGAGTTTGTCAACCTGTTCAACAAGTTCTACATCTGAGAGCTGTGAAACATCCCGTGCACGGAAGATTGCCATTTATTCTTCCTCCATGAACTCATCTGGCTCATCCACGATTGCATCAAGATCTAACTCTTCCTCTTCATAATCATTTGAGATACGAGTGATGTGAGCCATATTTCTCTGTTTCTTGGTTACTTCTGCAGTAACCTCGAAATGATCAGGAAGTAATGCACCTGGCGGAATGAGGCGAACTTGGACACCAATAACACCCAGTTTCTTGATTGCAACGGCATATCCCTTGTCAACGAGGGTGTTGACTGGATCACCAGAGTGTTTGATATATCCTTCAGTGAATTTCTGGACACGACCACGGGCCCCGGTAAGCTTACCGGAGATGACAACCTCACATCCAAGTGCACCAGAGTCCATAATCCGTCTGAGGGTTGAAGAACCCGCTTTTCTGAAATACCAACCACGTTCAAGAGCACTTGCAAGTCGCTCAGCCATAATCTGGGCATTCAGGTTTGGATTGTCAACCTGCTGGACCTCAATCTGCGGAGATTCAACGCCATACGTAGTTGCAAGATCCTGCGTCAGAGATCTGACAACCTTACCACCCTTTCCTATGACAATACCTGGCTTTTCAGCAAAGATTGTCACCTGGGTGCCAAGGGGAGTCCTGATAAGATCCATCCCTCCGTATCCTGCACGTTTCAGTTCGTGACCAAGATGTCTTTCTACGCGGACTTTTCTGACCCCGTCTGCAACAAATTTTCGTTCTACTGCCACAATATCAGGCCTCCTGCTCACGGACGACCAGCTCAATGTTTACGGTCTGACGGTCTTTCGGAGTTGCCCGTCCCATTGCACGAGGCATGAAACTCCGTCTTCTGATACCCCGGTTTGCTGAAACATGAACAATCCGGAGTTGTTCTCCTTCAAGACCATTGTATTCAGCATTTTTCCGGACATTATTAAGCAGCCGGAGATATACGCGGCTTGCTTTCTGTGGGTACCGGCCGGCATCCCAGCCGACAAGTCCCTTCCGATGAGGGACATCACGGTTGAACCGTTTGAACGGGATCGGTTTTTGAAGAGCAACGACACTCTGCAGATACTCTGCTGCGTCGTCAAGCTTCATACCTCTGATAAAGCTGGCAATCTCAATTGCATGCTTTGGTGATATCGGAGCCTCGTTCACGCGTCCCCGGGCGATGTCCTTCCCGGTTACCTGGTTTGAATAATCAAATCTGGCCATATTCATCACTTCAGCGGAACGAATTTACTCGACCTGGTTGCACCAATACCGGCTGAACCGTGGGTAACCCGCCTTCTGGTTAATGCAAACTCTCCAAGGTAGTGGAATACAGATTCCGGCTGGAGTTCTACACGGATAAATTCCTTACCATTGTAGATCTCAATTTCGCGACCAATCATCTCTGGAAGAATGATCATGTCACGCTGATGAGTTCTGATTCGTGAACCTCCACTGCGGATATCTGAAAGGAGTTTTTCCTCTCCAATCGTCCAACCACGGTTTACTTTTCTCCGGGCATAGGACGGCATGACCGGAAGCAGATCCTGCAGACTCATTTCACGGAGTTCGTCAATCTTATAGCCATGGTAGGTAAATTCCTCCTTCCGTCGTGGCAGTTTCTTCTGTACTTTCTTTGCCATTCCGTTCACCTCCGTCCTGTCCGCCGGGCTGCGATATGTCCTACCTTTCTACCCGGAGAAGTTCCACGGCTTACCGTCTTCGGTCTACCCGGATGCTGATGACCACCGCCACCAAATGGGTGATCGATAACATTCATGGCAATACCTCTGACACGCGGCCAGGTACTTGCGGTATTTTTCATCTTATGGTATTTCTTACCGGCTTTCACGAATGGTTTTTCACTTCGTCCTCCACCAGCAACAATACCAATTGTTGCACGACACTGTCCGTTGAACCACTTTGTGGAACCACTTGGCATCCGGACAGCAACACGGCCTTCCAGCTTATCAGTAACAGTTGCCTGCACACCACTTGCACGGACAAACTTGCCACCGTCATTTGGATATGCTTCAATATTGCAGACCGAAGACCCGGTTGGAATTGCCTGAAGTGGAAGAGTGTTGCCATTCTTTATCTCTGCTTCAGCACCCCAGGTCAGCACATCTCCAATACCCATTCCTTCTGTAACCAGAACGTAGGTTTTCTCCCCACCTGGAACATCGACAAGTGCGATTGGAGTGTGACGGGCCGGATCGTGTTCAATATCAACAATCTTGTAGCTAAGGGTTTCGCCAGCTCGACCAAGATGTTTCAGTGCTGCCTTATACCGGTGTGATGGTGCACGATATGTCGGGCTTCCATGTCCACGACTTTGAGTTGTAATTCTATGTCCCATGCTGGCACCTCACATGATTCCGAGTCGGCTGAGGATTTCTTCAGCAGCTTTCGGATTTGAAAAACTCACCATTGCTTTCTTTTCTCCCCGGTTTGTCATCAGGGTCCGAACTGCAATAACAGGCTGATCAAACATCTTTTCAATTGCGAGTTTGATCTGATCCTTGGATGCTTTCCGGTCAACAATGAACTGCAGCTGACCGTCTCGCTCAACAATCATGCTTGCCTTTTCAGTTGCGTATGGATATTTCAGAATCATTACTGCTCGCCTCCGAGTTTACGGACAGCATCTTCGGTCCAGAGCGTAAGACGAGCTGCCTGAGTTCCTGGTGCCAGAAGTTCGACGTTCAGATTGTCAACAAGACACACATCTACACCGGCAAGGTTTCTCGCAGCACGGAGCCGCTCATTTCCAGTTACGATAAGAATACTCTTTCGCTGTTTATACCGGCGTCCACGAAGTTTTCCACGACCAGCACGAATCTTCCGTGAACGTTCTGCCCGCTCTACATCACCATATACTCCGATTGCACGGAGTGCAGCAATGACCTCTTTTGTCTTCTTCAGAGACTCAAATTCTCCTGAAAGAACAAATGGAAGTGAACCGGTAAACACATGGCCACGTGATCGGACAAGTTCAGAAGAGAGGGTCGCAGCAATTGCTGAGCGAAGTGCTTTGCGTTTCTCTTTCTGGTTGATATCCCTGACCAGTATTTTCTCTACTTTTGGTGGGTGTGCTTCACGCCCGCCTTTTGCCTGTGGAACTTTAGCTGCGCGAGAACTGTTTTTCAGACGTGGAACATGTGAAACACCACGACCACTACCCCAACCAACGGCTGATGCAGTAATTCCTGCGTATACATATGCTCCATGTGGCTGATATCGCCGGCTTTGCTGAGCGATAACCGCTTTCTTGATAAGATCAGGGCGATATTCTGAGCTGAAGACCGGAGGAAGTTCTATCTCGTGGGCAACAGTTCCAGTAAGTGTCAATACCTGTGCTTTCATTTACTTCACCCCTGCTTGCTCTCCAGGCTCACAAACCCGATTGTGGGTTCACGAATCTTGTGTTCTCCCTGGCGCATAGAGTGTCTGATACGAACAAGACGCTTTGAAGGCCCTGGAACTGAACCTTTAATGAGGACGTAACGTGCCCGTACCTCTCCATAATTGATAAAGCCGCCTTCCGGTGTAATTTCTGCACCATCTTCTCCGATTTTGAGAAGGCGTTTGTTAAACTCAGTTCTCTGATGGTATCCCATCTGACCCATCATAGGAACCTGCCATCTGACATGGTGAGGAGTCCATGGTCCGAGAGTTCCGACATGACGTTCTTTTCCTCCACGGGAGTGTTTTCTCTTCCGAAGGTGGACACCCCACCGTTTTACCGGACCCTGAGTCCCCTTACCTTTCGTGATGGCAGTAATGTCTGTATATTGACCTACCTTGAAGAGAGACTGGATATCGAAATCCTTCCCCAGCATGGTAAGACCATATTCAAACCGTTCTGTCATTGAACCACCATCAATACGGGTTTCCATGAGGTCAGGAACTTTCTTTGGAACACCGGTAAGAACAGAGGGACGTGTGTATGTAAGAGCGAAGATATCGACGATTTTATCTGCATCAAGTGCTTCGCGAATCTTCTTTTCAGCCTCGTCACGCATATAGTTCTTTGGAAGGTTCAATCTCCGGCCAAGTTCTTTGTCAAAGTTGTCAGCCCAGATCTCTGTCAGGACATGGTTTCCGTAGGTATCATGTCGGTAAACCCTGATAGCGGCAACCCGCATATCTGGCACTTCAATGACCGTAACCGGTACCATGATATCCTTTCCTTCATTCGGACTGTGGGCATGATCATCAACCATGATGATATGGGTCATTCCCACTTTGTATCCTGCAAAGCCCTGGAGTGCAGGTTCTCCCTGGTACGCGGGCCACGCATGATATTTTGGAACAGGGCTTTTCGCTCTCTTCCTTGGGCTATATGCCAGGGAACCCATGCGAGGTCTGTGAATAGTTGGCATGTATCAATCAGTCCTTCTTTACTGTATCTGGGAACACCCCGATTTCCGGTAGTGCTTCGATGCAGGAAAGAGACACGGGACATGAGCTGTATATGCGCTTTCGCCATAACTGCTACTTGCCAGAAGACATGACCAGATCTCTCCCTACAACACGGAGTCCCTTTTCGGATATGCAGGGAATCCTGCTAGAATGAACACTCTCGCGTGTAGACAGATCTTGCCTTTATCTTGCGGCTACCGGTCTCTCGTAAGATGCGTGATCTTTCGGCTTATCCTGTTACCAGGACTCGGGCCGCATCGTCCACCCTTGCCGACATCACATCCCACTCTTTCAGCCCATTGCAATTAAAGCAATTTATGACCGCGTCTTGACCGAAAAAAGTCAGATTAGGTTCAATTAGATAGTGAGGAGATGAAATCCTTACTATCGAGGCTTCCCTAATATTCATCAAAATAAGGTATAAATATTTGGCTTCGGTTTACTCAAAATAGAGGTCGCCATCATCCTTGAGATATACTTCAATTTTTTCCCGAACCAGCCGAGATTTGTTTTTTTCAGGTATTTCTTCACGAATCCGGTTCATTAATTGAATACTATCATATCTGACTTTAATGCCTGCTTTTTCTGCTTCGTCAAAAATCTTCTTTGCTGCTTCAAAAAGGTCTGATCCCTTATCAATTGTGCAAAGATGACGAGCATCAAGACTATAAAAAAAATCCAGAGTCTCACGCGCTCGTTTGATATTTTCCATGGCAGATTTTTCTATTGTACAGATATTTGCCTTAGATGTTCGAATTATATCCGCAATCTGCTGCTGGGTAAGCCCTGCTTTCCGATACCTGAGAACCTCCTTTTGTCTATCAGTGAGTAACCCTTCTTTCATACACTCACCTATGAACATATAAATTAAAACAGGTTTCGTTAACCTGGTCAATAAAACAGAAAGGTTAATGGAAAATATCCTATCTGTTTAAAAAAAATTACTATCCGCGCCATTTCAGGTTTTTTGACAAAAAACGATTTCACAATATTTATTATGATATTTTGTCAAAGTATCGTTGAACACACAGAGGTGTAGTATGGTTGTAAAAGTAGGAATTGCAAAACTCGGAAATATTGCCAGCGGTGTAATGGCAGAACTTCTCCTGGATGAGCGTGCAGACCGTGAAGATATGCAGACATTCATGGCAACATCCGGAACCAAACTTCAGCCAGAAGATATCGACCGTGTTGTCACAAACATGAAAGCATGGGGCCCGGACTTCTGTATCGTTGTCTCTCCAAATGGAGTTCTTCCAGGACCAAAGGGAGCACGTGAAGCACTTGGAGCAGCAGGCATTCCCTGTGTCGTCATCACTGACGATATCACCACCAAGAAAGAAGAGTGGGAAGCACTCAAGGCAAGCGAATTTGGATACATCATCATGAAGGGTGACTCCATGATTGGTGCACGCCGTGAATTCCTTGACCCCATCGAAATGGCAGACTACAACGGTAACCTTATCAAAGTGCTCTCCATTACCGGCGCTTTCCGCAAACTCCAGGTTGCACTCGATGAAGTAATCGACCAGGTAAAAGCTGGAAAGAAGGGCAAAGACCTTGCTCTCCCGAAGATTGTCATGTCTTCAGACAAGGCCGTTGAAGGAGAATTCAGCAACCCCTACGCATATGCAAAAGCACGCGCAGCATATGAAATTGCACAGGCAGTTGCCGGAGTCAATGTTAAGGGTTGTTTCATGACCAAAGGGTTTGAAAATTATACTCCGATTGTTGCATCCGCACATGAGATGATGCGCCAGGCAACGCTCCTCTGTGATGAAGCACGTGAGATGGAAAAGGCAACTGATGCAGTGATCCGGAAACCACACAAGAATGACGGTACCCGGGTTGCAAAGAAGACCCTCATCAGCAAGCCAGAGTAAACCCAAAAACGGGTTCCTTTTTTTGAGTGAGTATTAAGATTTATTATTTGTTCGCCACAACATCCCAATATCTTCAGGCAAGGTCAATATTACCGGTTCCAGATGGAGCTTTTCCATAAAAGCTGTATCCGATGTTGAAAGAGGATTTGGATTAATACGTGCCACTATCGTTGCAAAAGAATTAAAATAGCGACGCTCTGATTCTTTTCCGAAAAAGATAGATAAATTCCAGGCACCATTTCCCATATCTTGATAGAAATCAAGAATTCGAACGAGGTCTTCGGCAAAATCACGAACAACACAACCAAAATCGGTGAGTGTTGTACCAGGCAGAACACATCTGATCTCTTTTTCACCAATCGGCACAGGATGGGCATACCAAAAAAGGTTCAATCCATTCAAAAATCGGTCAGAATCAGATTCATGGTCACATAGAACCTTCCACCATGAATAATCATGACGATGAAAAAACTCCTCTGAACCATGAAGATATTTCATGGGCAGGGTATCAGGAACTGGATCGGCAAGACCCTGAAGATGAGGATGCGGGAGTGATGCACCTGCAGAAGGTAGAAAATTCCAATTGATTGAAACGTATCCAGATTGTTCTTCCAGACTCTCAATTTGCGCAGTAAGCGCATCATGGATCTGCCGGTGTGTGAAAGTCCGGACCATGTGATCACGAGAAATGACGGTAACTGTATGATATGATGCAAATGGATAGAGGTTGGGAAAGGTAATACTCTCACCGATAATAAGACGTGAACCATCAGGAAATACCGGAGTGACCGATGTAACAAGGTCTGAACAAAAAGGACAACCTTCAGATGAATATTCCGGGATATCAGGAATTCCTATACCACGTTTCAATCGTTCCGGACATATCCGGGTTTTCAAACCAGTGAGAGATTCTGTCCTGAACTCAATAAAGCCATTGGCATGTTCTAATCTTCTGCTCTGAAACATCTCAATCTTCAAATAACTCCTAAAGAGTATATCTGTGTTTCCAAAGAAAGCAGATTATTGTGAAAAAAATAAAAATTAAGGTATTAAATTTACACGACGTATTTGCCGAGCAGACGGATAGAGTTGACCATATCCGGACCAAGTGGTGAACCGAAAATAATTTGAGTAACACCAGATTTCAGAAGGTCCTCACATTTCTGCTTTACAGTGTCAGGGCTTCCTGCGATGGTAAAGGCATCAATGGTTGCGTCGTCAACATTCTCACCTGCAGTCTTGAAATCAAACTTTGCAAGTGCTGCTTTGATGTTGGCTACCTTGGCGAGATCGAGTCCATGACGCTGAAGGAGTGGTTCTGGAGATCCTGCGGCGATAAATGCTGCAACAATCTTTGCTGCATTCCGTGCCTTCTTCTCGTTCATGTCAATGGACATTGCAGTGTATGCACCAATATCAAATCCTTTCTTCCCTACCTTTTCACAGGCTGCTTTGATGATTGGAATGGCTACATCGAAGTCCTTCGGGTTTGATGCATTAATGAGAGCACCATCTCCGATAGTCCCTGCAAGTTCAAGGACTTTTGGACCCTGTGCTCCAATGTAAACCGGAATTCCCTTCTTTCCTGGAAGTTGGACACCGGTCAGCTTGGCACCATCGTAGTCAAAGAACTTCATGCCGCTCTTTTTGACTTCTTCGCCACCCCAGAGTTTGCGCATCTGGACAACTGCTTCTTCCAGACGACCAACCGGCTTATCAGGGCTGATTGCAAGCTTTGGGAGAGTTGAAAGATCACCAGGTCCAATTCCCATGACAGCACGGCCATCGGAGATCTCATTTAGAGTACATGCAAATGAGGCCATTGCAGCAGGTGTATCAGTGAAAGCGTTCATGATACCCGGTCCCATCTTCAGGGTTGTGGTTGCCTGTGCAATTGCGGCAAGTGTCGGGTAGCAGTGACGGTTGTTGTAGTGATTTGTAATCCAGGCAAAATCGATGTCTTTTGATTCTGCGAGTTTACAATAATTAACTACTTGTTTGACGGAAATATTTCCCGGAACGAATTCTATTCCATAACTCAAGGTCTACACCTCAATTCTTTATTAACACCCTTTCCGGTAAAAATATTATCATTTGATATTGGGGTTTTTTGGGTTTTTTTGCATCCAAAAACAGAATTCCAAAAATATGAACGTATCGGAAAAAAAAATCATAAGAGATTGAGGATGACGCATCGGTTTCTCTTTGATAACCGCACATTATGTCGATATCTCAATATCAAAAAATCAGGAACACTTGTATCAGATGAACAGAATACATAGTAATCAGGATCCTCTTTGAGCAAATATGGTAGTGATGTAACAATATGAGATTGCTGATGCTCGGCCTTGGAACTGCAGGGAGTAAAATCGCAGATGCAATAATCAGGCCATCCGGAAGCTCTGCCAGGTGTTCAGATCTTCATGCAATAGCAGTTGATAATGATCCCGATGTTCTCGAACACCTGCATCATATTGAAGAAGAAGCAAAATTCTATTTTCCAAAGGATGACATTGAAGCTCCTGAACTCCTCACAACACGGTTTACCATCGATGAGGTGAAAGCAAAACTAAAAAGCTTTGATGTGGGAACACATGAAGCCATCCTGGTCTGCGCAGGTCTTGGGGGTGGGCTGATAAGTCTCGTGCCCCATCTGGTTGCAATCATCCGTGAGACTATGTTTGAACCGGTTTTTGCCCTAGTAACTATCCCCGCCGAAGAAGAAGGGGAAACACGCCTTATCAGGGCCATGAAAAATCTGCAAATGATTCGGTCTCTCGTAGATGGGGTCATTATTTTTGATAACCAGCTCTGGCTCGATAAAGCTCGTGGAGAACTTACTGACACAACCATGCAGAGAGGAACAGGAATCTCAGATAAGTTCTGGCTTCCCGGTACTTCAGAAAAGGAAAGTGTCGAACCATATGACCTCGTAAACCGGCATATTGCGCGAAGAATCCGATTACTGATTAACGCTGGGGAGGTACAACGAGGAGTGCCACAGACCGTTCTGGATACCCGTGAGATTCTCAACACAATCACCGGAATGTCATTCATCACGATTGGTCTTGCTGAAGAAGAACTCCCTGATATGGGTCGGATGGGACTTCTGAAACAAAGAAATGATACTCGGGTAGGCAGACATGAACGGGCTGCACGGATTGTCAAACTAGCTGAAAGAGCGGTTTTCCGTGAAATATCAGCATATTGCGATTTTTCCACTGCAAAAAAAGCACTTATTCTCTTATCCGGTCCTGAAGATGAACTCTCCATGAAAGGATATATGGCTGTCCGAAAATGGATAGATGAAAGCATCGATGGTTTTGAAATGAGATCAGGGGATATTCCGGTGTCACCCCGAGATGCAAATCGTGTATCAGTCCTCATTGTATTTTCGGGTCTTCGAACAGTTACCAGAGTTCAGGATCTCTATGAACGGTTCGGCCAAAAAGAAAATACACGATAATATTCAATCAATTACTTTTGAGAAGGGAATCGTCCCTGCACCTATTTCTGTTCTCACTTTATATCCTGCTTCAGCGGCACATCCAATAGAGTTCATCCCCGAAAAAGAGACCAGCGATATACGGTGAGGATCAGTTAGAAGATTAAAAATCCTGCCTTTTCCCATGGTGAGGGGGAATCTGAAACCACAATCCTGCATCTGGCTGATAAGCGACAATCCGCGCTCTTCTGCAGCTCCAGGGATTTGTCTTACGTTAGCAAGTAATAGACCCGATCCCGAGTTTATATATTGAGTGATTGAAGTTAACCCAGCTCCAATGAAAAGCTGTAATGGATCAACCGTGGAGCCCTGATACCCGATAATGTTCATAAACCTGACAGGATTTTTCTCTTCAATCTGAATGGTTCCACCATATGCTACTTTAACCGGTATTCCATTATGCTGAAAGACCCCATCCATTGTGATACTGCATACAGTCAGAATGCCGGTATGTCCGGGAGGAATCCTTTGATCACGGTCAAGAACAGAATACCCGGAGAAAAAACTACAGCCGGCATCTCGTACCATATCAAACATATGAGATACCGGTTCAATAATCTCATCTGGGACAATGGTCAGGTTGTATGCAACATCACCTGTTGCAGTAGAGGGATCAAAAGTGCTTCGGAATGCAAGACGCTCAAGTTTCGAGATGACAAAACCGATTCGATCATCAACAAGAGCCCGATCGGTCTCCATTATTCCAGACGGTGTGAGAATTCTCCCCTGGTTTCCAACTTTTTCGGTAAATCCCCGAGTGTCAAGGTACCGGAGATAATATTGGACTGCACGGTCGGTCATCACATATCCCCGCTCTGCCAGTAACTCAGATAAGCGTTTAGCGCCCATGGGTTCCTGATAATCCTTAAGAATGCGAAGAATTTCGATGTATTTATGTTCGGTCTTTATCATCGTGCTGTAACCACCCCATGGCTGTCCTGATATCTACCTGAGTACCCATCTGTTGGAGTATCTACTTCCTGAAAGACCATCTGCACTATTCTGTCACCTTCCTGGACAGATACATCTTCTGTTCCACAATTATACAAACACAGAGTTAAGTGTCCCCGAAAACCAGGATCAACGAACCCTCCACTGATAAATACTCCGCGCCTTGCGTAAGAAGAACGACACCTCAAGGTAGCTGCGATATCAACGGGGAGTTCAATCCATTCTTTACTTGCCAGGAGAGTCATCATATTACGTCTGATCATAACCGGTTCAGAGGCGCGTAAATCATATGAGGCCGGTTGTTGGCTTTCTTCGGCATAAGGATCCAGAATTAAGCCTCCTTCTGTTACAGGCCGGTCAATCCGGGAGCGAATAGACTGTGATGACAGGATCATATCCTAAGGTGGGAGAATAAAGATTATCAGTCTATGGATTGAAATACTGAGGGGATCCATAGGGTAGCGGATATCCTACCGGGCTTCGGACCCGGAGACGTGGGTTCGATTCCCACTGGATCCGTCTCTTTTACAACGATCTTCTTCGATTGCTGCGACCCCTTCTGTAAGGTCTGTTTCTCTTTGAAAGAATGAGATAGACTCCTACTCCTGCTACAATAAGGACCACAACCCCGATACCATAAAACCAGGGTATTTCACCAGATGAAGAAACGCTTTGTATCGTATCTGGAGTATGGAGGATAATATGATTTGGATTCGTTTTTGTACTAGCTGTGGTTGTGTTCGGATAATACCCCCCTTTTTCGGCTTTAATCCGGTAGGACTTCTCCTCTATTGCC
The DNA here is from genome assembly GCF_019263745.1 of Methanospirillum hungatei. NCBI lineage: Archaea > Methanobacteriati > Methanobacteriota > Methanomicrobia > Methanomicrobiales > Methanospirillaceae > Methanospirillum > Methanospirillum purgamenti. The sequence continues at coordinate 2,332,071 of NZ_CP077107.1, read as the reverse complement.
GGGAGAACACAAATGCCATCAAAGCCAGTTTCATTTGTGTTGAGAGGTTCCTGGCTTTCTCCAAGAAGGTATACTGATACATTGCTTAATGGATTACCATTGCTGTTCAGAGCAAGCACTTCCAAATCAACAAATTCACTTTCAAGAACTATAATAAGATCACTTGTCTCATTTCCAGGAGTGAATGATACCATGTTCTCTTTATATCCATCACGAGTAACCGTGAACTCATATGATTTCATCTCAAGTGATGGGATCATAATCCGGCCAAATTCATTTGTTACACCCTGTAATGAACCATCCATTTTTACTCGGGATTTTGAAAGTGGCATCTGATCCTTGTTGTACACTGACACAAAAATGGTAGTTTTTGCCTTCACAAGAGGGATGTCTACAACCTGATCTTCAAAAGAAATTGATCGAGCAAGATGGGTGGATTCATATCCTTCAGCAGAAATATCAAAAATATGTTCAACATTTCTACTGGTATTAGAAATCAGAACACCACGATCATTAGTTATACCTGCTTTTATTCCATCTATCTGTACATGAGCAGAAGTAACAGGATAGCCACTTAATGAATCTAATACCCGAATCGAGATTCTATCATTTCTGACAAGTGAGTATTGAACCGTTGAGCTATCTCCACTGGTGACTACGGTATCATGGACAACCTGAAAATTTTGTGCGGTGATTTCGAGATTATATACCTTATCTGACCGTAAAGCCAGTTGTATTTTCCCTTCAGGACCTGTGTAACCATCTTCCCTGCTTCCATCCTCACTTGTGGCTATAATGTGAGCATTCTGAACAGGAATGAGAGTATCTGCATCAAAAACTTCTACAAAGAGCGTACTATTGCGTACCTGGAGTGGTACCAGAATTGCAGTATCATTTTCTGCAAAAGTACCGGTCCAATCCGTATATCCTCCTTTCGCAACCCGTATATTCGGATGATATCCTTCAAAACTCAGGTTGAATGCACCGTTGAGATCTGTTTTTCCGGCAATTTTTCCATCAGCGTAAATGATGGCTTCAGGTATCAAAGCAGTCCGGTCTGACTGCTCAAAGACAATAACCATAACTGATGATCCTGACACAAGACACATCGACAGGATGAGACAGATACTAACGATACCAGCGGCAGGAATATGCATACCTGATATAGTGTGTTAGCGGTTCTATCAAAAAAGGATAGGTATTTTTTAGTCATGGTTACGTGATCTTCCGGGTAACCATTCCCTGACATTTGGAACCCGGTCAATGAGCATACCTTCTACAATAACAGGACGTAATCGTCTGGCTATCTCAATTGCTTTTTCCAGGCGCCATTTTCTGTCTGCATAGATAGTAAAAATAGGATCTCCTCTGGAAAGACTTGTTCCATGTTTTGCATGAAGATATAATCCTGCTCCGTGGTCTGCAGGCGCACCAGCCGTCCGAGCTATGGTTATCAGTGAATGATTGTTTAGATCAATAACATACCCATTGCTATCTGCACGAACGGTGTAAAAATGCTCCCCTGCAGTAATCTGTGCAGAGGCTATGTCAGGTTTTCCTCCCTGCACTTTAATTATCTCCTGGAATTTTTGTAATGCTTTCCCGGACTGCAATATTTCCAGTGCAACATTTGCTCCTTCTCCACGATTTGCTTTTCCGGCAAGTTCAAGGGCAATTCCTGCAATAACACAACTCTTCTGTATTAAGGAGCGGGGAGAATCACTTCCTTCAAGAACACTAAGTGCCTCTTTAATTTCTAGTTTCGGCCCAATAGCACGTCCAACAGGTGCATCACCGTAGGTAAGGGCACATTCAACACGCATGTTCAGACGTTCACCTAACTCAATAAATTGTCTTGCGAGTTTTCGTCCTTCTTCTATTGAATGAACCTTGCAATATTTTCCAACCGGGATATCAATAGCAACAACGTCAGCACCTACTGCAAATTTCTTTGCCATTACACTGGCAATCATCTGTCCAATCTGATCAATTTTAAATGGATATTCCTGAATGATGATCTTATCATCTGCAGGTGCAATATTTGTAGCACCACCCCAGACTATCACACCTCCAGTCTTTATAGTCATTTCCTGGACTTCTGATGCACTAAACTCAACCGGAGCCAGAACCTCCATTAGGTCAGCAGTGCCTCCGGCTCCAGTAATAGCTCTTGAACTTGTTTTTGGGATTAACAGTCCACTTGCAGCAATAATCGGAACTACTATTAGAGAGATCTTATTCCCTGGCACTCCACCGATGGAATGTTTATCAACAATAGGTCCGGAATGAAATTCAATCTGATCTCCGGTTTCAACCATAGCACGAGTAAGAGATTCAATCTCGTCCATATCCAGTTGGTTGATATATGAACTGACAACAAAAGCAGTAATCTCACTTGGAGAAAGTCTATCCTGCACGATATCCGTTACAATTGTTCTGATATCTTCACGGTTGAGTTTTTCTCCCTCCATCTTCTTTTTGATGTAATCAAGGGAGACCGGACGGTCTGCTACGCTGACATCAACAACACCACCTTCTGTTAGTTCGAGCAATTCGTTTGTGTGATGGTAGACACCGATACGACCCTGTTCAATGAGGGTGGTAGTGGTTTCCACGTAATCGGCAGTTACTTTTCCGGATGACGGAGATGAGATAACAACTCTGTCGCCAGTCAGAACCCCAAGTGATTTTGCATCATTGAAATGTAAGAGAATTCCCCGTGCAGCAATATCCACGAGTCGAACGGTAAGTCGCATACCCGGTATATGCTGTCTGATCCTATTTATGGTCCTCTGATAATACGAGGGGAAGAGATCGATAGACTAAAAAAAGAAAGGGTTTCCGTTTAGTTCCGGCGCATTACAAGGAATGCGACAGCACCAAGACCTGCAAGAGCAATCAGTGCACCAAATCCTGGGGACTGCTGGGTCGGCTCAGGGGTTGGTGGAACAGTGGTTGGCTCAGGGGTTGGTGGAACGGTGGTTGGTTCCGGAGTTGGAGTTTCGTTAACTACCGGAGCTTCGGTTGGTGCAACAGTTGGAGCTGCGGTCGGAATTGCACCTGCTTCAACTACGTTAAAGAGTGCAGTTTCGACGGTGTCGGTGGTAACACCAGAGACACGGACGATGTACTCATCCGGCTTGAAGGTGCTTGCATCAACATTGAATGTCCACTTGTTCAGACCGTCAGTGCCCTGCTGGACTTTGACAGTTCCGGTTGCACCGCTGAACTCACCACTCTGTGACTTGTCGGTCGGCTTGAATGAGGAAGAAGTTACCTCAACAAGGAGATCGTTGTCGTCATACATGAGGTTGGTGGTACCGGTGATCTCAAACTTGGAACCTACAGCCTGCTCACCGATCGGATTGATAGTGACCTTGGCTTCCTCAACGAGGAACTGAAGCTTGGTGTAGGTATCGTCTACCATTGCGGAGTTGATTGCCTGCACAAGTGCTTCTGCTGCATCAGTTCCCTGAAGTGCTCCAGAGCCACCCAGTTTGAAGATCTGGGAGTTCCGGGTTGGGTAGGAACCATAGACGTACTGTGGCTCGATCGGGTTGTCTGGGTAGACATCGAACTCGTTGTTGTACATCGGGTGCTGGATAACAACGAAGTACTGTCCAGCATAGAGAGACTCAGTTGTTGCGCTCTTGATTTCGTGCTCGAATGACATGTCATCGTTCACGGATTCAGTTGCGTAGAGAGCCTTATTCTTTCCAAGAATCCAGATTGCAACACCCTTGGACGGGTCGCCTTCTGCAGTACCACGGAGGTACATCTTGTCACCCTTTGCAACAACACTTGCAGATGCGGTTGCCTGGATGTATGGTTTCTTGATAACGAGTGAAACAGTGTCGTACTGTGCATCGCTCAGGTGATCCTTGTCACGTGGAGCGCTTACAGCATATACAGTATAGGTTCCTGCGTCAATCTCAAGGTTGGCGGTCTGCCACTTGAACTCGTAGGTGTCGTCATCCTGAACGTCTGCCTGATCAAAGGATGCAGGCTGGTCATTGTTGACTTCCTTACGTGGAGATTTCAGCATACCACCCCGTGTCGGGAGGTTTGGACCGGTTATAAACAGATAAGTAACGTCAGTCTCGGAGTTGGTACCGGAGAGTTTGACTTCCTCACCAAGGTAGTAACTCTGGTCACCAGATGCGACGATGGTTACATCACCCTTCTCTACCTTGACATCGACTTCATCAGACTTGTACTGGCTTCCGGATTTGCGTTCTACACGGATAGTGTACTTCTTGTCCTTTGTGTCTTTGGAAGACTTCCACTCAACGGTTCTGGTTCCACTGGAGTTGAGTTTTACAAGTGCGTAGAACTTGGTTCCGTGGAATTCGGGATCGTCGGGGACATCTTGCTTGATGCTCTTCCCTGCACCACCTTCATACTGGTACTTACCGATTTCGTATGGTCCTGCAGCTGCGTCCTGCTTGACATCAGCCTGTGAGGACAGGATCATCGGTGGCTGGTCATCAGGCTGACCGGTCATTGAGCCGGTTCCCTTTGCCCAGACATAGTACTCAGCATTTGGTACACCAGTGATGGTGACAGAGAATGGGTTGCCACGGACTACTGTGTCCTTGTTGGCTTCGATCTTCACCTGGTCGGTGGCGATCTGAACACTCTTTACAGCAGAGATAGTCTTCCCGGTATAATCTGAACCGTCAGGTGCAGTATACTGATCCTTCATACCATTGGCGTTACACTCTGCCCAGACTGTGTAGGTACCTGCCTTGTACATGCGGTTACCGTACTGGTCCTCAGCTGCAGTGTTCCATCCGTCATTTGGTGCTGGCTCAGTGTGCTTGTTGTCTGGGCTTACCCAGTACCACAGCTGCTGATTAACAGCAAGATTGGTCAGCGAAATTTCTTTACCGTTGTTTCCAACAAGGTTGGTGTAGACACCACCATCTGCACTCTTTACTTTGATCTTGAAAGGTGCATCTGCAGGCTGGAACCCTGGACGGGTGATGATGCTCTGCATGTTGGTCTCAACGACAAAGTTTCCGTAGTTACCTACCGGAATTGCCTTGCCGGTTACATCTTCATCAACAGATCCATCCCAGACCTTCAGGTTGAGTGATGGTTCTTTGATGTTAAATGAGAGCGGTCCTTTTACGCTGCCATTCCACTGATACCAGTTGCCGGTCTTTCCGACGAAGATATCAGGGGAAACATAAAATGACTGTGCGTTGGTAACCTGCTGGATATCTGCAGGCTGCTCAGTCTCGGTGTTGGTACCTGGCTGCCACCATGCAATCTGGCTTGCCCCGCCTACTGCTGCAGAAACATCAAGTCCCTTTTCACCAAGGAAGATTTCTCCCCCGGCTGGAATCTTGTTGATTGCTGCAGAAGCAGGAAGTGCCACAAGTGCAAGTGCAACAAGCACCATCATGACAACTGCATATTTTGCGTTCATTACATGTCCTCCGAACAAACGTTCGTTTCGCATTCATCCGCCGATCAGCCATTGTTATTGGTGACTGTTCACCGGATGTATGCATATACTCCGAGAAATCGAAGTATGACTAGATATTTGTGAAATGCCTTTTATATCCTTTTTGGTATTGAACCATCCAAAAGTGTAAAAATGTGACTGCGATTTTTCATATCCCCTGAATATTATGAGAATTACAGATCCACCTGATTAGCATAACGAAGAGAGATGTTATATTCATGGGGTTATTTTATGAATTTCGCGCATCACCTGTGAAGCCACCAGCATCCAGAAGAGTCAGAGATAAATTTAAGTACCATTGCCCCTAACATATAGAGGCTCTCAGCCCGATAGTGTAGAGGTCAATCATACAAGGCTCTGGACCTTGTGACAGCAGTTCGAATCTGCTTCGGGCTATAATCTTTCTTTTCATTGCTTAGGGTAATATACCCCAGTTATTGCAACATGGCCAGCGTGATATTTTTCTAATTGAATAACCTGCATATTCGTTATTCCTGCCTTTTTTAAAAGGATGATACTCAGATCAATAATTTCTTCATATTCCTTTAATACACCCATCGAGAGCATTTTTAAAAATAGAATAAGATTTCCTCCTTTTTTCAGCATACAGAGGTTTTTTACTACTATCTCTACCTGATCCCGTTGTGCAATGTCCTGTATGAGGATATCAACCGGTTCAACAAACGGCAGATATCGTTCAGGGATCCGGGCATCCATGAAGAAAGGAATAATATTGGAACGCTGACGAGCAAGACGTACAAGGCTCCGGACAGGTCTGGGAGAAAATTCAACTGCATATATCACTTCTGCATAATCTGAAAGGAATGAAACCGTGGTTCCGGACGCAGCTCCCAAATATAATATTCTAGCGTCTCTAATCAGAGGCTCTCCGTTAAGATGACAAAGAGCAGCAACTTTGCTCTTTTCCGGAAGCCAGATCCTCATTCCATTATGAACCCGATCACCTGGCAAAATTTTTCCAGGTGAAAGCAGAATTCCATCCTGCCAAATTAAAGTCGTTTGCCTGCCCTGCATATCCGCTCACCTGCTTTTTCTATAAATACCTCATCACGAGATCCCCGGTACCGATCTATTCTAGCTGCTATACCAAGCTGACAAGCGACAACCCTACTGACCTTTCCCCGGGATTTGCGTTTTGCATGATGAATTCCTTTGTATTGGTATATGATCCCGTGTTTGGGAGGATTTGATCCTATTGTCAGGTGTTTAAATAGTGACGGACCAGCTCCGAGCACCTGAAGAGATGATCCTGGCATACGGGCCAATCGGTCAATGCTGCCAGCGTGTTCCAGCAAACGGGCCGCTACAAGAGGCCCACAGAGAGCTGACATATTTGGTATTACCTTTTCAGCATATTCACGAACATGAAGTGCGATGTTCGATCTTGATTCCTGAAGATTTATGAGATTTTTTGCTAGGTGACGTAAGGGATGAGTCTCTTTCTTTGCAAAAGAATCAACAAGTTCTCGGATATTTTTCTCATACCCGGCAAGTTCTGAAGGATGCATTGCAATATAATAATCTTCAATTTTTTCATAGAGCCGTGATAAAGCTCTATCAATCTCATCCAGGATTCTCACCAGATGAATGAGGGCCATTTCATCCTTATTACATGAATCCTCAAGATCATAAACAAGAAGACCAATTGAGACATCCCGTAACAGTGACAGATAGGCAGACCTGTCTGTAACAATACTCCGGGAAACCGCATCCTGCCAGTCTGGCAGACCATGTAGACCTCCAGAATCCCTTAGTTCTCGTATGACATTTAGCGAATCCATCCAGGCTAATGAAGAGGGAGAGAGGATTTCTTCAAATTTGTTTGTGCAAAATGTGAACCAATCAGGATTCTCTTTCGTTTCTTTTCCTTTATTCATGTTAGATTACCCGGATTCCAAAAGAATAGAGGATCACTGGTATCGTAACCACACCCATACATGGAACTCTTGAAATGACAAGCAATTCGGGGATCATTCCAATCGCTGTTGCCAGTATGAGAATAATGAGCCCAAAGGGACCGGTGAGGATCCCACAGATGATTATCAGACTCACAGCAACTCCGGTATTCAGGTGTGAACTATTCAGTCCTGATAGTGATTGAGCCAACCCGGCACATCCGAGGGTAATCCCATATGCCCCCAGGGCAACAATGGCAGCAATAGTTAAAAGAAATAAAACCGGGGGGGTATCAAATCCTGAAAAAGCTGTCATTACCCCGTTTCTCATACGTCCTATTGCAATGAATACTGCAATGCCGATGATTGCATTTGCAAGTGTGGAGGCACCCATTGCCGTCAGATAATTTCTTCTCCCCTCATCATAGGGAATGAATCCAGATACCAGAGTATTTGCCGATGCCGTAGAAAGCCCTGGAAGCCACCCCACTACCAGACCTGCAAAGGTTCCAGGAAGTGTTGACCGTATAATAGTGTGAGTACTTATCTCCATCCCGGAATAGTGTTGACGAGGAATTCTTCCTTCAGATGCTGTCAGTAGAAAGGGAAGACCAAAGAGTCCGGTGAGGAGAGGCATGAGAATGTTTCCTGCACCCAGGGTATTCCATGAAAGATAATCAAACCGAAATGCAAACATCCCAAGAAGTCCGGATACCAGAAACAGGGCACAAAGCCAGCCGGTAGATTCGCTGCGAACGATAACTATCCCCATAATGAGTATCAGAAGTGAACCTGTCAGAATATCTATCGGAGTCTGCAGTAAGGGAATAAACCATAATGCACCTAATGCAAGGGGAATTGCAAAGATCACACCCCACAGACAGCCAAGAGCTGATATCCGGACTGCCTCTTCACCTTTCCCATCCATAGTAAGTGAATGAGCAGGTAATACAGAGAGAGCCGTGCCATCATCCGGGACTCCAAGAAATGTAGCGGGAATTATTTCTAGAAATGAGTGAGTGATAAGCGTGGCAATGAGGATTGCAGCCATTCCTTCCGGACCAAGATAAGGTAGAATGATTGGAGAAAATCCAAGCAAAAACGCTGCAATCATATTTGCGTGAATTCCTGGCGTTAAACCACTTATTGTCCCACATACCATACCACCTATAATACCGGTCAAAACAGGAATCATCTGGTTCTCATGGATTTAAGTGTATAGAACGCATAAAATATCCGCATCCGTTCTGAATACATGGGGCCGGGGGATGATATGCGGATTGCAATTACACGATTGAAAGGGAAAGATGGGGATGACCAGGCACGGTGCGCACGAAGAGGCCACGATTGTTTCACTGTTTCCCCACTTGTCGGGGAAATGAATAGTGATCAGATAGATCTATTCATTCAGGATGTGAAGGATCGAAAATTTGATTGTATTTTCTTTACAAGTGCTCTTCCAGCCCATCAGATAGGGCCGTGCCTTCAGGATCTGCCCCTCCCACGTGTAATCGCAATCGGGCCGCAGACTGCAAAAGCTCTGCGGGAATTTGGCATCATGTGTGAAGTTCTCCATGAATTTTATTCCCGGGCATTTGTTCCATTCCTGGGTGAATGGATTGTTGGGAAAAAAATTGGAATTCCCCGATCAGATGCACCGAATGAAAAACTTTTCAATGGCATCCGGGATGCAGGGGGATTCCCATTTGAATATCAGATATACTCCCTGATTCCTACCTATGAACTCCTGAGTCTAGGCACAGCAGAGGGAATTTTGTTTACGAGTGCCTTATCATTCAAATCTGCCCTGTGGAAACGAAGAGAGGATCTGGTCCTTATCGCAATCGGCGAAGTAACTGCTGAAGCTATGGAAGAAGCAGGACTTATCCCTGATGTAATTGGTGATGGATCTCTTGAAGGCACGCTTGATGAATTAAATCTCTTTTTACTCATGAATCCAGGTGGATAATGAACCAACAACAACATACCCTGGGAAACATAGCAGCCCACCAGGGATCTATCATCCTGATCGACAAGCCTCGAGGACCATCCAGCCACCAGGTTGCCGCATGGGTCAGGGAGATTACCGGCGTGTCATCAGTTGGTCATACCGGCACTCTTGATCCGCCGGTATCAGGTGTTTTGGTAATTTTACTTGGAAGAGCGGTCAGACTAACAAGTATTCTCCACCAGGATGACAAGGAGTATATTGCCCTCCTCCGTCTTCAGGGAGACGTGTCAGATAATGATCTCAAAGAGGTCATTCTGCATTTTACCGGCAGGATATACCAACGACCTCCGAAGAGAAGTGCAGTTAAGCGGGCTCTGCGTATTCGGGAAATCCATGAGCTCGAGATGCTTGACCGAAATGACCGCCTGGTCCTTCTCAGGGTAAAGTGTGATTCGGGTACATACATTAGATCATTATGCCATCACATTGGCCTAGCCTGTGGAGTTGGCGGACATATGGTTGAGCTCAGAAGGACGCGGTCAGGTCCATTTTATGAAAAAGATTGTGTAACATTGCATGCCCTGCGAGATGCTGTTGAACAGGCACGTACGGGTGATGAGACTGCCCTTGCACAAATCATTCGATCACCTCTTGAGGCTCTTGAAGGAATGCCACGAATATACATGAAAGAGTCAGCAGCGGATGCCATCTGTCATGGGGCACGACTATCATCACGAGGGATAATGAGTTTTGATAAGTTCCAGATGGAGGATCTTGTGGTTATGATGGCAGGAGAGGATCTTATCGGAATTGGAGAGGCACTTATGACAAGTTCACGTATTGTTCCCGGAGAAAAGGGACTCGTTGTCGCTCCCCGCCTGGTGCTGCAGGACACCGGAATTTACCCTGCAGTATGGAAGACTCATACCCCTAGAGAGAAAAGCCTTAAAAGAACTGACTGCTAATGTATATAGGCATCTCATAATTGCTGAGGTAGTCTAGTCTGGGAAGGCGCAAGATTGGAAATCTTGTGGGAGCAATCCCTCGGGAGTTCAAATCTCCCCCTTAGCGTTCTGGTTTTTTTCTATTGTTCAGTAGTATTTCTTTGAAATGACATGATTTTGCTGCTTTTTCAAACCCATTTGGAATGGCCTGAATAAGGCCAATATAGATCCCGGTCTCCCATTCAGCAGAAACATCCCTATGAAATGTAATTTTATTAAACACAAATGTATAGCAACATGGAGTTTATGAGATCGCATAGACTAAGTCAAATGGTTTTTTTATTCATCTAAACACTGATTATATCGGGGTACAGACGAACGATACACAATATTTGATAATATGATAGAAAGAACAGTGATTCAGAATCCAGGCCTTAGGTGAGGGGATGATGGACTGGCAGTTTATCTTTGCACTTTTTTCAGGAATCATCCTTTTTCTCTATGGGATAGAACAATTTTCAGGAGAAATTCAACATGTCGCGGGAAAACGGTTCAGAAATACCCTCCAGCGTTATACCCGGACACGAATTCACGGAACTATATTAGGAACGCTGATAACTGCATTTATCCAGTCAAGTACAGCAACCACGGTGATTACCGTTGGGCTTGTTAATGCTGGCACACTTTCATTCATCGGATCTCTGGGAATAATTTTTGGGGCAAACATCGGCACAACTATTACAGCACAACTGGTTGCATTCAAACTAACATCCTTTGCTCCGGTTTTTATCGTAATAGGATTTTTGATAAGCATCATTGGTGGTCGCTGGAGGGCATTTGGTAAACCAATATTTTATTTTGGACTGGTTTTTTTCAGTTTAAACCTTGTTTCATCAATACTTGCGCCATATCAAAACGATCCGATGTTGGTAGGAATCATAGCATCATTGGATAATGTCATTCTCGAAGTTCTAGCAGGATTTATCATCACGTCAATCTTCCAGTCTAGTTCTGTTACCGTAGGTCTTATTGTCATCATGGCAATGACCGGAATCATAACTCCTGCCGAAGGAATACCAATTGCCCTCGGGGCTAATCTCGGAACACCCACCACAGCCCTCCTGGTATCTCTCCGGATGAATACAGCTGCGAAACGAACAGCAGTCGCACAATTTCTTTTCAACCTGATAGGAGTGATCCTTTTCATACCAATTATGACACCATTCGGCACTTTCGTGACTGGTTTGGGTGGTACTCCTGCTCAACAGATAGCAAATGCCCATCTCATCTTCAATGTATCATGTGCCATCCTCTTCCTTTTCCTCCTCGGCCCATTTGCAACACTGGTGAAAAAACTGGTTCCCGGTAATGAGAGCGAAATTGTGTACCGGCCATTACACCTCACATATCCCCTTCCATCTGAAACAAATGAGGCATTAAACCAGATAGAACAGGAGATTCATCATCTGATAAAACTCAATAAGAAAATGTTGAAAGAGACCATTCGTAAGGATTTGCATGATAAACACATCAAGAAAACAATATCACATCTTCATGGATATATCCTATTCCTAGCCAAAGAGATACAGGAGGCTGTATTTTCAGTCTCAAAAAGTGAAATCTCTTCAAAGGATGCAGGAAATATTGCAATCCTTATCCGGGTGAATGATCTCAGTCATCAGCTTGCAGATCAGATTCAATATCTCACAGAAAAACTTCAATTAGTGGAAAATAGGCAGAAATTAGTTTCAAACGGGTTTTACAAAGATTTTTCATTGGTCACATCTCCGGTTATGGAAAACCTTCATCTGCTCTGCAGATCATTCCCATCTCTTTCCAAATCCAGTGATGAAGCAATGAGAAATAATGATTCGCTCCTTCGTGACACGGTAAACCATCAATATGGGCTGCACATAAAAAGGATGGCAAACCAGGAAGACGAATTTGGCAGTATTATGTATGGGATATTATCTACAATGGAACAAATTTCAGCCACTATACGGGAGATCAGAAAAACAATCCTGTTAAAAAAAGAGGGGTAAAAGATCTAAGAATCTGATATCCATCTTGCTATCCAGTCGCCTACACCACTTGTGCTGGCCGATCCACCCATATCCTTTGTCACAATTTTTTCACGGATAGAAGCTTCAATACCCTGCAAAACCCGGTCAGCAGCCTCTTTCTCTCCAAGGTGTTCAAGAAGCATTGATCCGGCCCAGATTGTTGCAAGAGGATTTGCAACGTTCTGACCTTTGTATTTCGGTGCAGATCCATGAATAGGTTCAAACATACTGGTTCCTTCAGGGTTAATATTACCGCCTGGAGCAAGACCAAGTCCTCCCTGAATCATAGCGCCAAGATCAGTGATGATGTCTCCGAACATATTCGGCGTCACAACGACATCGAACCATTCCGGATTTTTGACAAACCACATGGTGATAGCATCAACAAAGGTGAACTCATGGCTGGTCCCCGGATACTTCTCTGCGGTCTCGAGGAATACATCCCGCCAGAGACCATACACGTCAGACAGAACATTGGCCTTGTCCACCGAGGTAACCTTCTTCTTTCTGTCCTGTGCCATGTCAAAAGCATAGGAAATTACCCGGCTGGCACCTTCCCGGCTGATGACACCAATCTGGTAGGCAAGTTCGTCTGAATCGGTCTCGACATCTAGTCCGAATTTCACTGAGTACAGATCCCGGTTAACCTCAAGCATCTTTTTCTCATGACCCTTTAGCCTGGATCCTATCCCGACGTAAAAATCCTCAGTATTTTCCCTGACCACTACAAAGTCGATATCTTCCGGTCTCTTGTTTGCAAGTGGTGTCTCTACTCCGGCAAGCATACGGATTGGACGAAGGTTTATGTACTGGTCAAAGTAAAACCGAAGATTGAGGAGAATTCCCTTCTCCAGGATACCTGGTTTTACCCGGTCGTCACCAATGGCGCCAAAATATATTGCCTGAAATTTTTCAAGTTCCTTCAGGTCATCCTCGGTAAGAAGTTCTCCGGTGGCAAGGTACCGGTCTGCCCCGATATCAAAACCAGTCCATTCGATATCAAAACCAAACTTTTCACCTGCTGCTTCGAGGACAATTTTCCCAGAATCAATAATCTCAGGACCAATGCCATCCCCTCCGATTACTGCTACTTTGTGCACAGGTCTTCACCTCGTATTGTTTTTGCATATGCAACAAGCCCTCCGGCATCAATAATCCGTCTAAGGAAATCCGGAACCGGTTCGGTAGGCAGTTTTTTGCCAGAAACATCAAGGTATCCCTCATCAAGATGGGGGACGACATTATCAGTTTCATTAATTTCTGATGCACGGGGGCATATTACCGGTAACAGACCAACATTGATGCTGTTCCGGTAGAATATCCGGGCAAATGATTCAGCGATCACCATCTGAATACCGGCACCGGTCAGAGCTAATGGTGCATGTTCCCGGGATGAACCACATCCGAAATTTCTGCCGGAAACGATGATATCCCCTTGTTTTGCTTCTTTGGAGAATTCGTCCCTGATTCCCTCAAATGCATGTGTTGCCAGCTCGGTAGGATCATTGATAGTCAGGAACCGGCCTGGAATAATAGCATCAGTATCGATGTTATCTCCAAATCTCCACACCTTCATCATCGCACCTCCCGTGGATCAGTTATTTCTCCATGAATGGCTGTTGCTGCAGCGGTGGCCGCAGATCCAAGGTAAACTTTACCTTCTGCCGACCCCTGTCGTCCCCGGAAGTTCCGGTTGGATGTTGAGAATGAAACCTCACCAGATGCGATAAGGCCAAAGGATCCTCCCATACATGGGCCACAACAGGGTGCTTCGACAAGTGCCCCGGCCTCGACAAACTGTTCAATAAGTCCGGCTCTAAGTGCTTTCAGATACTCAGCCTTTGATGCAGGTATCACTAAAACCCTGACATCATCAGAGAATTTTTTATCCCCAAGGACTTCAGCAGCCTCTTGTAGATCTTCAAATCGTCCATTTGTACAGGAACCAATAAAGACCTGGTCAACATGAGTTCCAGCAATCTCGGTCACATCGACAACCTGATCAACATTATGGGGGGTTGCAACCTGTGGAACAAGATCAGAAACATCATAGTCACGCCATGATGCGTATACAGCATCCGGATCACTCACAAGGTCTTCATCCCTGCAAGTACATCTGCCTGAGAGGTACTCCTTTGTCACCTGATCAGGAGGAACAATGCCTGCTTTTCCACCCATCTCAATCGCCATGTTACAACAGGTCATCCGACCAGCCATATTCATTGAACCAATGGTATCACCGGTAAACTCTACTGCTTTGTAGGTTGCCCCATCCACGGTAATATCCTTGATAATATTGAGGATAAGGTCTTTTGCACCAACCCTTTTCTGAAACTCTCCGGTGACATCGGCCCTGATACTCTCAGGAATTCTGAAGTACAGGCAGCCGTACCGAAGGGCAAATCCCATGTCAGTTGACCCGACTCCGGTTGCGAAAGCTCCGACTGCACCATACATGCAGGTATGTGAATCACTCCCGATGACAATATCACCTGGGCAGACACGACCCTTTTCCAGAGTCACCTGGTGACAGACTCCTTCTTTGATGTCATAGTTGTGAATACCTTGCTCCTTTGCAAAAATTCGCATATTCTTTTGGATCTCTGCAGCATTCAGGGAGTCGGCTGGTACCTGGTGGTCAAAAAGCATAATGATCTTTTCCGGATCAAAGACTTGCTTGCCACCCATTTCATAAAATTTCTCAATAGCAAGCGGTCCGGTAATATCATGAATCATTGCTCCGCTTATTGGAGCCATGACCACTTCGCCTGCCGTTACGTCCCGCCCACACCGGGCTCTGAATATTTTTTCAGTGATTGTTCCTGCCATTCCGGTACACCATATTTATTGCGTTAATCATCGCCTCCGTTGACGCTAACACCACGTCATCACCTGATGCGGCGGCATCAAACAGCCTGCCTTTCTCATCTTCAACAACCAGGGTGACATGTCCGATTGCATCACTCCCTTCAGATATCGCAGAGATGTTAAACTCTTTTAATACTGCTGGTTTTGGAACGGTGCCGATCAGTGCCTTAATGGCGGCATCGACTGCACCATTGCCAGTCCTGCAACAGACCTCTTCCACACCATTCACCCGGGCCCGAACTGTTGCGGTTGGGATCATGTGGTTACCGGTCATAATAGCAATATCAACCAGCTCTACATACCGGCCACCTGCAGATGCACCTGTTACGGTCTCTGCAATCTCATACAGGTCATGCTCAGTGACTTTCTTTCCCTTTGAGGAGATCTGCTTAATTCTGCTGATGATATCATCCATCTGGGTATCATCCGGTGAAATATGCACCTGGTTTAACATCTCCCGGATTGCGTGTCTTCCGACATGTTTCCCCAGTTTCAGCCGACGCCGGTGACCAACCATTTCCGGGGTCATGATTCCTGGCTCAAAAGTACTGGAATTTTCAATGACTCCCTGCGAGTGAATACCACTTTCATGAGAAAAGGCAAACTCACCAGTCACGGGGTATGTCGGAGGGACCATGATCCCGGAAAACCGTGATATCATTCGTGAGGTTTCAACCAGTCGCTCGGTTTGGATCCCGGTGTCACATCCGAAGATGGACTCGATAACCATGACCGTACATGCTAAATCTGCATTTCCTGCCCTTTCACCAATCCCGTTCACCGTCACCTGGACCTGATCTGCACCAGCTTCTACCGCCGAAATGGTATTTGCTGTTGCCATTCCAAAGTCGTTGTGACAATGGACATCGATGGTTACGGGGATTTTCGGACGTAATGCATCAATCATGGCTCTCATTGAGGTTGGCGTCGCAACACCGACAGTATCCGGCACATTTATTGCTGTAGCTCCGGCCTCAACCGCGGTAGTATAGACCTCTATCAGCTCGGGAATGCTGGTCCGTGTAGCATCCATGGCAGAAAACAGCACCTTATCTGCATGATCCCGAGCATACCTGACAATTTCACCAGTAATGGCGACTACTTCTTCGTGGCTCTTGCGGATGGTGTGTATTCGTTGGACCTCAGATGTCGGTATGAAAACATGCACCATCTCCACACCAGCGTCGATGCACCGGTCTACATCCTGTTTTACCGATCTGGCCAGACCACAAACGATAGAATTCAGGTTTTCTGCTACAATGGCCTTCACTGTTGAATACTCATCGGCTGAAGATGCTGGAAAACCCGCCTCAATGATGTGAACACCGATATCAGATAACTGATGGGCGATTTCTATCTTATCTGAAGGCGAGAAAGACACACCCGGAGTTTGTTCCCCGTCACGGAGTGTCGTATCGAAAACAGTAATTTTTCGTGTACAATGCTTATCGCTGGAGAAAGCGACCTGCCGTACCAGATGATACGACGTTCCCTGTCCCGGTTACGTTTTGAGACATGATCATACAGGTAGTAGGTTTTGACTTATAATATTTTTGATCGCTGGTGCGGTCATTGGATCCCCATCTACACCATTCGAGTGAAATCATAACTGGGCATGATGCGAATTGTGTATGGAAAAGACATCAGTTGGTGCATCTACCAGATTAGAAAGAATAACACAGGTAGAAATACGGATCTATTTCATGAGGGTGTGTATAATTTCCGGAATGGCATCAAGGTTTTCAAATGACTCATAATATCCATCAAGAAACTGAATTTTTGTTATTTTCGGAGTAAAATCCAGGGACAACGCATCTTTTATCCATTTTAATCTCTCATCAAAGAGCATTTCAGCATCCAAATACTCAAATGACGGGCTGATAATAGTCTCATTTTCCACCTGGGCAAAATCCTGTACCACAAACCGCGTTGATGAAGGACTGATTTCTTGAACCGACACAGTTTTTTGAAATACTGCTTCAAGCCGCTCTTTGGCAACATTCTTTACATCCATCACGACAGTTGCCAGAGAGTATGCACCAACCTCAATATGATTTGCCTGGTAATTCATCTGCACTGCAGCATTACCCATTTCATCGATTGAGATATCAACATGATCTACAGAAAAGGCATGCACTACACCAGGAATCGCCAAAAAAAGATTGTGATTATTAAAAAAATATTCATATTCATATCAGTATATCGTTCCGTTTTAAGAAGAGGTTTTCTGGTCTACTTACATCTGAATAGATGCCAGGCAGGTATTAGAATTAAAAATAAGGCGGGGAATAATTCACAATTTTCCTGCTTCTATACCCATATCAAAAGCTTTTAGATTCAGATCCACCGTCTTTGGTGGTACGGTTTTTTTGATAGCATCCTGTAAAGACTCTTTCTTTAAAGGCAATGCAGGAGATGCTGCACCAAGGAGCACGATATTTTGAGTAAGGATGTTACCTGCTTCTTCTGCTATGCGTCGGGTATCTATTATCGAGTATGTCTTATCTCCCAACATTTCTAGAAGCATATTTTCAGTTGGTGCCGGGTAATCCTGCATAAACACTGATGTTGGGACTACAAAATCTCTGCTGGTAAATATTGAGCCATCCGGTTTAAGCCAGTGTGCTGCACGGACTGTTTCAATGAGATCAAATGAAAGCAGGAGATCGGCATTTCCCGGTGAAATAAGCGGACCAAATTGTTGCCCTATCCTGATCTGTGACTCAACAGAACCGCCCCTCTGTGCCATACCATGAGTTTCTGCTCCTCTTACCGGGATTCCCTCTAACACACAAGCTCTTCCCAGAATATTAGAAGTGAGGATAGTGCCCTGACCCCCGATTCCAACAATCATGACATCAAAACTCATTCCTTTACCTCCCTACCGATAGCACCGACCGGACATATCTGGACACATACGCCACAGCCGGAACAGAGATCGGTTATCGAAGCAAGACCTCCATTGAGTTCTATTGCAGGACATCCGAACTTAATACACGCTTTGCACCCGATACAGAGATCCTTATGGACCATGTAACGACCGCGGTTAATCTTTGCCCGTTTCTCAGAGATTACACAGGGCTGGCGGGCAATGACAACCTTTACACCCTGACGTGCTTTTGCCTCCTTTAAGACATTAATAAAGGTCGTTAAATCATTCGGACTGACGGTCTCTACAAATGTTGCACCACTTGCACGACAAATAGCTTCTATTGATACGGAAGGAGTTGATACCCCGCATGCAGTTACTCCGGTTGTCGGGTTTGGCTGATGACCAGTCATAGCAGTAATGCGATTATCAAGTATCACAACCGTGATATTTGCCCCATTATAGACTGCGTTAACCAGTCCCTGGATACCCGTATGGAGGAAAGTGGAGTCACCAATCGTACAGACAATATCCCGGGGCTCTCCAGCAAGAGACATACCAGAAGCAATCGTGATAGATGCACCCATACAAATTGTTGTATCAACCGTTCCCAGTTGGAGTCCAAGTGTGTAACAACCGATGTCACTTGGAAATATTGCATCACGAAAGACCTTTTTCATGGCAAACATTGCTGTCCGGTGCATACAACCCGCACACAGGATCGGAGGACGCACGGGAAGTGCCGCAGGAGATGATGCAGACAGATAGGTGACAGACGTGTCAAATCCAGCGGAATGCATGTACCCTGCAACTCTTTCAGGGGCAAGTTCTCCTTCGTACGGGACATGTCCGGTTTTTTTACCATATACCGGAATATTTCCACAGACCTGCCTCGCTACCTCTTCAATGACCGGTGAAAGTTCTTCAACAACCAGAATCTTCTCATGTTTGCGGATAAATTCTCTAAACCAGTCTTCATCAATCGGGTATGCACCAATTATGGCAAGAGATACATCCGGACCGATAACCTCACGGACATATGATGAGCCAACACCACCACAGATAACTCCGGTTTTTCCTTTGAGTTCATATCGATTATATCCTAATTCGATGAGCCTTTTCTTTAATGCCGGTTGTTTCTGATTGAGTTTCTGATGAAGAATTCTCGTATGCGCGGGAATGACCACATATTGACGGGGATCTTTTTCAAACAAAGCAGTCCGATGAGAGCTTTTGATCTCCCCCATATCAACATCACTTTTCGAATGACAGATACGGGTGGTTGGACGGAATAAAACCGGAAGAGAAAACTCTTCAGATAAGGCAAATGCATCCCGTACCATATCATGAGCCTCCTGGAGTGTTGATGGATCAAGACAGGGAATCCGGGCGAAACTTGCATAACACCGGCTATCCTGTTCATTTTGTGATGAATGAGCATATGGATCATCTGCACTCAAAATTACAAATCCGCCTTTTGTACCGGTATATGCGGATGTCATCAGTGGATCTGCAGCAACATTGAGACCCACATGTTTCATCGTGCATATGGCTCTCATGCCACACCATGAGACTGCAAGTGCTTGTTCGAAGGCAACTTTCTCATTTACTGACCATTCAACCTTACAGGCGCGGTCAGGGTCCATCCGCAGGGTATCAATGACCTCAGATGAGGGTGTACCCGGATATCCACAGGCGACATCAACGGCTGCTTCAAGGCATCCATGCGCAATCGCCTCATTTCCAAGGAGATAGTGAACTACCATATTCAAACCCGGACGAGATTCTCTAATTATGTTGCCTGTTCTGGTATGAGTCATGATCTGTTATGTTCTCCAGAACCAGGAAGATCAATACGCAAGTATTAATAAGGAGTGAGTACCACCTGATAAGAGCCTCGGGCCCGTAGCATAGCCAGGTGGTGCACCCGGCTGATAACCGGGAGGTCATGCGTTCGAATCGCATCGGGCCCATTTCTGTTTTATGTCAGCTTCAAAAAGAATTTCTGGCAATTATCGAATCATCCTTATAGCAGGAATTGGATTAGGGCTCACTGCATTATTGTATCTCATCAACCAGGAGATACTAGCCGGCGTCGCGATCATTTTATTCGGAACGCTTCTTCTAGGAACGATGATCTCGGCAGATGCGGCAAAACATGCACGCCCCCTTATGCTTGCAAATCTTTCAGCAAATCATCGTGAAATAATTCTTGAAAATGCAGGAACAAAAGCAGCAGAGAAGATAGTTGTTACTGCAGCAGGGATAGAAAATCCATGGCATGTTGATATTTTACAGCCAGATGAAACAACAAAACTTGCTCTTCCTACGATGGTCACCTCCCTTATCGTGGAAGTGACGTACCAGGCTCAGGATGGCGCCAGGAAAAGTAAAGCCTTCAGTCTTGGAAAGCAGGAACAAGAACAGGATATTTTCAAACCGGTCTTCCCGATATTTGGCTGGAAAGGAAAAGAATAAAAAAATCAGATCGTTTCTTTGGATCTGATAAAGGCAATCGTTTTTTCAAGTGCAAAAAGCAATTCTTCCTGATTCGAGAGATATTGTTGCATTGCTTTATAGAGCATGAACATTGCCTCATACCCATACAGATCAATGACCTGGCGGGGGGTTATTTCTGCAAGATATGAGTCGATGATGAGCTCATCGGCGCTATACATTATCTCGTAAAATTTACCATCCTCACCAAGAAGACAAAATTGATCCTGGACAGAACGAGACATATTATCAGGGCGATAAAGTACCGGTTCAGCACTTTTACCCAAAATTATCATCTTCAGAGGATAGTGTCGTGGATCATAAATTTCTCCCTGATTATCTTTTTTCCCTTTTTCGAGAAGTTCAATTCCGGTTTTTGAGATGACCTGAGTAATCTGGGATGCCATCTTTCCAAGTAATAATGCATCAAGATTTCTGATTTCTTCTGAATACGCATCAATTGACGTATCATGCAGGTTGATGATTTCAACCAGCCGGTTAAATCCTAGTTCAATGACTTCTTCCATTGCAATCAATACCTATACGTCATCCGGACAGGCAAAGAACCGTCTGATCAGTCCCTGACCAATTTACCGATAAGATAATGAGGTGTACATCCGGTAATGGTTACCTGACAGACAGTCCCTAAAACCACTTCCTCCCTGATAACCACTCCTTCATACAAAGAAGAACGTGCCATTACAGAACCGGGTTTTAATTGCTCAGTGACAACAACCTGCAGAACTCTACCAATTTTTTTTGTGTTATCTATCAGGAGGGCAGCATAGGCTTCTTGAATTACTGCACGCGACCGATCTTTTCGAATCCGATCTGGAAGTTCTCCTATCCTGCTCATCCCGATTCCAGGCCTCCAGGAATAACGTGTGACATTGACCATACCCGGTTTCATAAGGCGAAGAAGATCTAAGGTTTTTACATGGTCCTCTTCCGTTTCTCCTGGGAATCCCGTGATTATGTCGGTTGCAATCGTGATGTCTGGGATTTCTGACCGGAATGTTTCTAGGATGTGCAAAATATCCTTACGATGATACCCTCTCTCCATCAGATCCAACACCTGATCTGAACCTGACTGGATTGGAAGGTGAAGGAATGAAAAAAACGGGCCATGTTTCATCGCCCGGGCAACATTTCCTGCTATCGGAAGAAGGGTTGCCGGATTCATCATACCAAGTCGCACCTTACATCTGCCAAGGGATGATGGGAATTGTTCGAGGAGGGATGCAAGTGACATCTCATGGGTGTCACACCCATATGCAGAAAGATCCTGCCCGGCAAGACGGATCTCAACCGCTCCTCCCTCTGCACATGCAACAACCTGTGAAATGATCTCTTCAGGGGGAACACTCTGGATCTTTCCACGGGCACGACGGGTAATACAATACCTGCAAGAACCCATACAACCAGGTCCAACCTGAACAACCTGTACGGATCCTTTTCGTATATAGGGGATGTACACTGCGGCGTGATGAATTGAATCTGGCATGATTACCCTGACTTCAGGGAACTGAGCAAGGATTTCCGGACGTGCCAGGGGAAGACATCCGGTAACATACACATCTTTGCCTGGATATGAACCCATCTCCCTGATCATCTTCCGTTCAGTTGTACCAATGACAATGCATGTGTTCAGGACAATAGCATCAGCACTTTCAGGGTCAGTTACAATCCGGGAACCCAGATCTTCCAAAACTGTTGACAAAATATCTGAATCACCGGCATTATAGCAACACCCAAAGGTACGAATATGGACGAAACGGCCGGATAATCTCTCTTTCCAATGGTCATCTGACAAAGGTCGTGCGTCTTCAGACCCCCCGGAAAAATGGTCAGAATTATTCATGGACAGTTGCACTCATCATTCAGGAACCAAACGGCTTAAAAGATATTCTGCATATATGTAGGCAATGGTCAGAATCGGGCTCCTCGGGTGTGGCAATGTTGGGAAAATTATAGCAACCCACCAGGATGGATTTACGGTAGAGGCACTCTTTGACCGCCTCCCGGACCATGCAGAGGAACTGGCCCGGATATGTGGCGCCCCAGCTTTCTCAGATTTTCAGGAGTTTATATCCCAGGATTTTGATATCTGCGTAGAGGCTGCATCAGTTCTGGCGGTCAGGGAATATGCACCAAAGGTACTGGAGAATAGAAAAAATATCCTGATTCTTTCAGTTGGTGCCTTATCAGATTCATATTTTAGAAAAGTATTACTTCAAAAAGCACGGGACCATAATAAGAAGATCCACATTCCTAGCGGGGCTATCATGGGTCTTGACAACCTCAAGGTTGGTCAGATAAGCAGGATCGAATCAGTGCTTCTCAGAACGACAAAGAGTCCGGAAAGTCTTGGACTTTCGATTTCTTCAAAGACTCTTGTTTTCCGGGGAAAAGCAAATGAATGTGTCAAGCAGTTTCCAAAGAACATCAATGTTTCAGTTGCTCTGGCACTTGCGGCAGATCATGATGTAGATGTAGAACTCTGGGCAGACCCGGATGTAGATCGTAATATTCACGACATCCAGGTAACTGGTGAATTTGGAGAGGCGAATATTCGGATCGTCAATCATCCAAGTCCTGATAATCCTGCAACCAGCTACCTCGCAGCACTTTCAGTGCTTTCACTTTTAAAAAATCTTGACAGTCCCCTGGTGATTGGATCGTGACAAAGCGTAACCTGATAGCAGACGCTCTTCGCCTGAAAGCTGAGCGAAAGGCACTCATACTGGCTCATAACTATCAACTTCCTGAAGTTCATGCGGTTGCAGATGTCATTGGCGACAGCCTTGAACTTGCTCTTGCAGCACAAAAAGCAACTGAACCAATCCTTGTTCTCTGCGGTGTGAGGTTCATGGCAGAAACAGCTCTCATCCTCAATCCTGACCGGATGGTCCTGATGCCTGAGCCTGATGCAGGATGCCCGCTCGCAGACTTTTTAACCCCTGATGTTATACTGAGCACAAAAGCACAGTACCCGGATGCTGCAGTGGTCGTGTATATCAACAGTACAGCTGCATGCAAGGCTGTTGCAGATTCTGTTTGTACATCAGGAAATGCTGTGCGGATTGTCAAGTCACTACCACACCGGCAGATAATATTCGGGCCTGATACAAACCTCGCGTCGTATGTTCAATCTGTTCTTCCGGATAAGGAGATCATTCCCATCCCTGAAGGGGGACATTGCTATGTGCACATGCAGTTTGATCCTGCAGATCTTACAGAGGTGAAATCCTCCGGGATTCAAATCATCGCTCACCCTGAATGCCCGCCACAAATCCGGGCACATGCGGATCATATCGCTTCCACCGGAAAAATGGCTGAAATAGCAAAGACTGGATCATCCTGGTATATCTGCACCGAGGTTGGTATGTTGGACCGGCTCGGCGAACTTTGTCCGGATCAGACATTTGTGGGGAATGAAAATGCATTATGTGCAGACATGAAAAAAACCACACTTCAGGAACTTGTTGTCTGCCTGCGTGACCTCACCGGACAGGTGCAGGTACCCCAGGAGATCATGGAAGGTGCCAGAAAATCTCTTGAATACATGTTGCAGGTTCCATGATATTTCCGGACATTCCCCTCTCAAAACTTATCTCATTTGTCGAAGAGGACAGCCAGTTTGGAGATATTACATCAAATGCAGTTATTGAACCACAATCATGTACTGCAGTGGTATCAGCCAGACAACACGTGGTTCTCGCAGGCATTGCAGAGTGTGTCAGATTGTCAGAATGGTATGGGCTATGCATTAAAAAATCGGGTGCTGATGGAACACCATATATGGCTGGTGATGTTATTCTGGAGATATATGGATCTGCACATACCATCCTGCTCCTTGAGCGGACATTGCTAAACATCCTGGGAAGGATGAGCGGAATTGCAACACAGACCAGAACCTTGCAGGACGTGGTCAGATCAATCAATCCAAAGTGTAAGATTACTGCAACCAGAAAAACAGCACCCGGACTTCGCCTGATGGACAAAAAGGCAGCCATGATTGGCGGAGCTGATCCACACCGGTTCTCACTTTCTGATGCAATCCTGATCAAAGATAATCACCGGGTACTTGTCAGGGTGGATGAAGCAGTCAGACGAGCCAGGGCTGCGGGAGCATATCACCGGATTGAAGCTGAAGCTGATACCATTGATGATGCTCTCATGATAGCAGAAGCGGGTGCGGACATCATCCTTCTTGACAATATGGCTCCTGCTGAGGTTGAACAGACCCTTGTTCTTCTGAAAGAAAAAGGAGTTCGCGATAAGGTCGTGATTGAGGTATCCGGAGGGATCACCGGAGAGAATCTTGCTTCCTATGCTCCCCTCGCGATTGACAGGATTTCTATGGGATCACTTACACATTCCATCACCAACGCAGATTTCTCTCTTGATATCATGAAACAAGCGTGATGTCATCAGCCTCTTCGACAAGGATCTCTTCTTTTCCTTTCCAGTGCTGGATTGCCCCGATTATTTTAATCCGGTTCCCTTCCTGGATATCAGGGATCTCTCCTACAGAAGCTGGAATGAATATACTGACACCAGAGACATCGAGGATCTGGCTTCCCCCAGCGGCATGATATACTGAACCGATTACCCCCTCAAACCGGACAAGGGTTCCATCTGCCATTCCTGGTGTATATTCTTTTGAATATTGTTCTTTCCCCATACCATCAAGCAGGACAGTTCCTGCCAGACAGACCACTATTACCAGAAGCAGGACGGCAACAGCAAGTTTCTCCTGACTTTGAAACACCAGCATCCCCAGTTGGTTACCCTTTCTTGCGTATGAGAGCTGGTTTTCAGGTGTTGACCAAGAGGCTTTGATATGATCACCTGCAGATAGAATAAGGAATGAATACCATCCTGATTTTCATCATCGTGATGGTGGCAATATCTGTAATTGGATTCCGGTTCAGACTTCCACCATTTTTTACCCTCGTTGGTGGGGCGGTTGCTTTTGGTCTCATGATCGGGACTGCCCCGGACACGGTCTTCCAGCAGGTTGCAATGGGATGTGGCAGCATCTTTAACAGCCTTGGTATACCAATCCTCGCTGGTTCAGTTATTGCTAAATACCTGTCTGAACAAGGGCTTATTCAGCAGATTGTATCTGACCTTCGGACATTATTAAAAAGACCACCGACTCTGTCTGGTATAGCAGGATACCTGATTGCTGTTCCTTCAACCTGTCCGATAACTGCGTTTATCATCCTGACTCCGGTGATCGAGTTTTTCACATCAGATGAACGAAAACGTTCACTCCTTATCTACCTTGTTGCGATTGGATCAGTCCTTGGAGTGGCATATGTATATCCGACTCCTGTAACATACACGCTTTTTGATGCATTTGCTCCGGATTTTTCACC
Organism: Methanospirillum hungatei; assembly: GCF_019263745.1. Lineage (NCBI taxonomy): Archaea > Methanobacteriati > Methanobacteriota > Methanomicrobia > Methanomicrobiales > Methanospirillaceae > Methanospirillum > Methanospirillum purgamenti. Next base: position 2,306,104 of record NZ_CP077107.1, on the reverse strand, counting down.
CCTAATCTATAACCTCGTTGCAATACCACTCTCACTCGCTTTTATCGGTAGTATGATCTGGTATGTCAGAAGACAGTGTAATTTTGCTGACATAACAAGCGAACAGATAGGATATAAAAGAGAGGAGGGAACACTTCACCTTCGGGCATGGGCCCCGTTCCTAGTGATCCTGCTCGCAATTCCAGTAGGTTATATGCTTCTCGGGCTCACTCATGCAGGACTTCTTCAATTTATCATGCTTGCCGGAATGGCTACCGCTGTTGCTACTGCAAAGCCTGATATCCGATGGACCGGGTGGGTGCTTGGAGCAAAGCATGGTGGTGTGGTCATCTTTGATATCTGTGGTGCCGGAGCACTTGGATTCATTATTCAGCAGAGCAGTTTTCCAGCGGATGCATCCATTCTGCTCGCATCTTCACTCCCGATATTCCTGTTCCCCTTTGTCCTTGCAGCCCTTATTCAGACAGCCCAAGGATCACGCATTGTGACATCGTACCTGACTGCCCAGGTACTTGCAACAACAGTAATTCCATCCATGTTAAATCCGCTGGCTCTTTTTTTAATGATCATCGGAGGAGCGGGACTTATCTGTTTTGTAACAGATCCCTATTTCTGGCTCTTACACAGAACTACGGGTGATGACGTTAAAACGGTCTTTAAGAGATATACGGTGCCTCAAATTATCTTTGGGTGTGCAACATACGTCATCGCTCTTCTCATCCAATTTTTAATGCCGGTCAGATAAAGAACACACATTTTTTTCATTTCTCCTTGAAGTATATGAACCAGAAACCTCAGAAGTTTCTTTATGCATCATAACCGGACAATACTCCCGGTCATTATTGGGATCCTCATTGGAGCCCTCCTTTGTACAGGGTGCCTGGCAAGTGAGGAGCCAGTCGTACCACAGGTTGCCAACTCCGAAACAGCATCTCCTGAACTTGCGTGGATCACAACCTCCATGACCAATGTTGCAACCGGAGAACGGTTTACCATAAAAGATCTTGTAGAGTTGGGAAAGCCGGTCATCATCCATAGTTTTGCCATCTGGTGTCCAGGATGTTCCATGCAACTTTTGGAGTCAACAAAACTTCAGACAGCATACCCGGACTCATACACCGTGATTGCCCTGGATGTTGATCCTAATGACAACTTGGATAAGGTAAAACGCCACCAGGAATCAAATAAATTTAAAGGCATTTTCGCTGCCACCCCGACTGATGCAACGAGAAGTCTGATTAATGCCTATGGACCGGGTTTTATACAGTCAATACCTCAGACCATTATCATTTGCGGCAAGACTGCCACCTATCTTGAAGATGGCGTATTCAGTGCAGATACCCTGAAACGTGCTGCTGATGAGTTGTGTTCATAAAAATCCATGGATATCACACCTGAAACCTGGATTATCTCTTTTCTTGCCGGACTATACACACCACTGGGGGCTATGTGTGTTCTACCGCTTTACCCCGGATACCTAGCATTTTTGGCAGGAAGAACGAAAGCAGGAGGGAGTTCTACCCTCACCCTCGGTGTTGCTGTAACCGGAGGTGTACTCCTGGCAATGTTCTCCTTTGGACTACTTTTTGTTTCAATTTTAAAAGTTTCAACAGGAGATGTACTGGAAATCCTGGGACCTGCCATATACCTGATCCTTGCCATCATGAGCGTTGCAATGATCGCAGGATTTGATATTGGCAGGTTTTTTCCCATGATATCAACACCGGTGGGAAGAACACCCTACATTACAGCAACCTTGTTTGGAGCATTTTTCGGTCTTGTCGCATTACCATGCAATCCAGGATCGATTATATTGTTGTTTGCAATTTCTGCAACCACAGCAGACTTTATTGCAAATTTCATCAACTTTGTTCTTTTTGGATTTGGAATGGCAAGCCCGCTCCTTTTGCTTTCATTCCTGTCTATGGAAAAAAGCAGGACTTTTATCAGCTTCTTTACTCACCATCACATGAGTATCAACCGCATTGCAGGAGTATTGATGCTGACAGTTGCCCTGTATTACCTGATATTTGTGTTCCTTCTGGAACACATCTGATTTACCGATGATGCCGGCGATACAGGATTATTAAAAAGATCATCACACCTACAAGAGCCATCATCTGAATCACTCCGGTATTATTCATAGCAGACGAAGAATCACCCGCCTGTCCGGATGCTCTTTTCCCTGACCAGTCAATGAGAAATACCGATGCAAAATATGAGGCTGCTTCTGTGCTTTGGATAATAACTCCGGCTTCACGATTAAAACAGGCAGAGTTTTCATTCCAGTTCATACTAGATACCAGCACGTGATCATCAGCGATAACTCCTTTTGTGTGAACTTTGAGTAGACCTGTTCGTTCTGGATAGAGTATCTTAGCCTGAAGGGAGAGATTCTCTCGTGCAGCAAGGGTTTGTAGACTGGTTACCATCTCATCATTGTCATTCTCATCTTCAACATTGTAGTAATACCCGTCCAGGAGAATCCTGACATCTACTCCGCGTCGTGCAGCCTGAACTGCTGCTGTAAGGAACGGATTTGTCTCGTTACCGGGATAATCAGTAATATATGCCTGCTCAATCCACACCCTGCGATTGCTCTGGTTTATCATATCTGCAATCAGGATGCTTGTATCCGGTGAAAAAACAGGAGTAATTTGAGCATCTGAAAATTCCTGTGGAGTAAATATCGGACTGTAAGGGTCAACAACCGGTTTATCTGTTGGACCAGGGCGACCTTCAGCAGTATTCACTCCTGGACCATCAGAGTCATCGTGAAAAACCTGTGCGAAATATTCTGCTAAATCTGGTGAAGTCAGGAGTACACCCCACCCCCGATTCCCTGCATATCCTGCATGGGGGAATGAATGTTCTTTAAAATTCTCAGTTGTTACAAAAATCCGGGAGGAGTCTATCACGAGGTACTTGGCATGATCATACCGGTATGGGGCATGATCCTCTCCGTCCCCTTCCATAATTCTGACATCTGCACCGGCTTGTATCAGATCATGGATGATGGGAAATTCTTCTGGAGGTATACCACCAACCGGCCCTCCTTCAAGAAGAACCGTTACAGATACACCCCGGTGCTGTGCATCACAGAGAAGTTTCGCAAGACCTGGGTCTGTGAATTCATAGATATTGAGGAGAATAGTCTCATTTGCGTGGTGAATAGACTCTTCCAGGACTTTTCGTGAACAATCAGGTGAGACAAAAGCAACCCCGGAGATATTGTGGAATGTCTGTGGGACGATCCTGCTTCCTCCTGCCATAAGCACCCGTTCATCCCATCTCCCATCCGATGAACAGACATGTATCTGCCCTTTCCTGGGTTTGAATGTCCCGGGCCATGAGACTGAATCATGGATAACACCCTGTGAGGTTAGGGTTAATTCATCCTTTTTGTTGGCTAATTGAAATTTCCCCAGTAATGACACCTGAGAGACAGCGGGAGTGGCATCGATGATCTCAAAGTCCGGGTAATGGCCCCAGACTTGTTTGTAACTCTCGCCATTGTGCGCGATAGTACACCTTTTCACAGCATTATCAGCAGGGACGAATGAAATCGTTCCTTCACCATCAGATAATTCACATTGTGCAGGTACACTACCCCATCCAATGGTCACATACTCATCTTCATCCCCTTTTATCCATGTATCAGGATATACCTCAAGAATTGAGATACCAGCAGATGCAGAAACCACACAGAACGCACACAATACAAAGGTAAGGAAAGGACGATACATGGGGATCAGGGTTTATTGATCACCGGTACATGAAGGTACTGAATTGTGATGCATGGTACGCAGGCCATTGTTCTGAAGATCGGAGGGAGTTTGATCAAACATGCTCCAGACATTATCAGGACAATTAAAGACAGCCAGAGAGATATTCTCATCATTCCGGGCGGGGGAGTGTTTGCAGATGAAATCCGGGAACAGGGCGTCATTGGTACAGCAGCGCATTTCATGGCAATTGCAGCAATGGACCAGTACGGGTGGCTTCTTTCAACCTATGGCATTCCAGTTACGATAACGCCGGCATTTGGAACAGGACCCAGGATCCTCCTTCCATATGACCATATGTTGCAGGTTGATCCACTCCCGCATTCCTGGGATATCACGTCTGATACCATCAGTGCATATTTTGCACATCTCTTATCGGTCTCACTCATCCTCTTAAAATCTCTCGACTATATCCAGACACAGGAAAGGCAGGTAACAAACCTTTTTCCAGGAATGGTCACCCATGACCTTGACCCGGCATTCATCCCGTATGTTTTTGATAACCACATCAGTGGGCACATAATCCGAGGATCAGATAATGCGAGACTTGCTGATCTACTAAGGGGTAAGCAGGTACCTGGAACGATCTTTGGCGGTACCATTTAAGGTGTTGATGAATAAACCAGATAAGCAGCTTTTTGGAAGTTTGAATATGAGTGGAACAAACTGCACGTCATGTAATGGCCCGATGGCAGAAGAGGGCTCTGTAGAGTTCGGCTGCCCAGCATGCGGGGCCAGAATCCGCCGGTGTTACCGGTGCAGAGAACAGAGTGTTGAATACATCTGCCCGACCTGCGGCCTTCGGGGACCCTGAGATCATGGGAGACGTAGCGCTTATTATCAAGGTGATGCCGGAATCTCCGGAGATCAACCGTGACGCCATCGTCGCATCCATCAAAGAGAAATTCCCCCGTGTTCAGGACATCAGGGAAGAGCCTATTGGCTTTGGACTGGTTGCCCTTAAGATAGCCCTGGTTGTTCCGGATGCAGAAGGACAGACAGAGGTTATTGAAACCACGCTCAATGCCATTGAAGGTGTTGAACGCGCAGAAATCGTTGAATCTACCCTTGTGTAAATCTTACACAGGGATTTTAAAAACTCTGGATACCAGGGGATTTCTATTCCCCATTCTCAAGAATGGTAAAGATCTCCTGAGTTACACCACGGATCTTTTCTACTGAATTTTGAAAGTTACGAACTTCTGTAGGTTCGATTCTTATCGGTACCGGGTACACACCACTCCGGTTCATTCGGGCAGGAACACCAATACAGACATCACCGATATTATGAACCTCTGCTTTGATGTATGCCGATACGGTAAGAATACGGTTTTCATTACCCAGAATTGTTCGTATAAGTGTTGCTATTGCTTCTCCAGGACCCCAGACCGTTGCACCTTTTGATGCGATGATCTTCTGACCTGCCGACCTGACCTGCTGCATAATATCCTCAATTGGAACATGTGCAAAGCTGGGCAGGTTTGAGATCTGTATTCCTCCAATGGTTGTTGCTGACCAGAGTGGCACCATGCTGTCACCATGCTCACCGATGATACGGGTATGCACTTCACTGACATGCACTTGAAAGAATGATGCTATCGATGATTTCAGTCGCATTGAATCAAGGTGAGTTCCTAGTCCGAAAACCTCGTTTGGTTTTTTCCCGGAATATCTCAATGCAACATGGGTCATGATGTCGACCGGATTTGTAACCATCATGATAAATGAATCTGGAGCAATTTTCCCGATCTTCTGAGCAAAATCTGCAACGATACGTGCGTTCTCAACGGCCAGATCAATTCTTGTCTGTTGTGGTTTTCTTGCAACACCAGCAGTGAATACGATGATGTCAGATCCTTTCAGGTCCTCAAGATTACAACTCCAGCTGACATGGCTGTCTGTTCCGGTAGCAGCAAATGAATCAATGAGATCACGAGCAACTCCATCTAGAACATCTTCCGAACCCGGCCTTCCGTACAGCTGAACCTCACGAACATAGGGAATACGCGAGATGGTGAGTGCAGCATACTGGCCAACCCGTCCGGTTGCACCAACTATCGCAACTTTTGCCATAAGAATCAGAATATTGGGGACACGTTATCGGTCGACCGGTCATTACCGCCCTTTCCAAGGGTTTCCTTCTCCACCCCGCAACCCTATGGGCGCCGAATGTTCACGGTAAGTCTGCTCCCTTCCGGGCCTGAACCGATCCCCGCGACAACAGGTCGTCCCCTCCTCCGAAGGTGTGATGCCTGGCCACCGACCTCACAGGACAGGGTTTCTACGTCAGAAACACGACAGATACAGGCAGTATGTTCCGACCTTCCTCAAACTTCGCCCCCTGCATTCCGACGATTTCAGGTCACAAGTGACGCCGATCCACCCGGGCTAGTCCCCAATATAATGCTGCAGCTACGGAATAAAAACTTCCCCTCCGATCTTTTGAGCCCATTCGTTCAGAAACTGATCATTTTTACGAAATGAGGCTTTATCAAAGGGATCGAATACAGTAAGTCGATTTCCGGAAGGAATCTCAGGACCAAGGAATTCGTATGATCCGTTATACAGTTTAATCTGAACTCCGTTTCCTGAGGCTGTACAGATAAGAGCCGGTTTTCCAGACCACACAGATGGTCGCCTACCGATATCCTCGCATATCCGTATTTCAGTAATACCCAGTTTTTTCTGATTTACCCGTATGGTCTGTATTGCACTCCAGACTGATGCATGCCAGACATCACACATGATAATCTGGGGAACCCCGAATATTGCGGCAGTCATACCCAGTGTTCCCGGGCCTGCACACGCATCTACAAAAACATCAGGATGGCGATGGCGGACCTGTTCTTCAACACTGACAACTTTTGGATCAATCCCCTTGGGAAATTCAATATGCATATCAGCCTGTTTTTTAATTACAATGACAGGCCCTTTGCCACTGAGAAAAATATCTGCCCTGACATCACAGCCACACAAAAGATACCCTTCGCGAATAGAAGGTTCCCGTCCAAATGTTACATCCCCTGGTCCGGGGATTTCATGGGAATGATAGACAATTCCAAGTAACTCCGGAACATCCCGATATGCTACTTGTGCAGCGGATACCGGAATGAGATCTGATATCAGAAGGAGTGAGCGGGGAGGGAGCATGGGGGGTCTTCGAAGGAAAAGACCAGGACAGATGAGAGGAGTACCAAGTGAGGAAAGAGGCTCAGTTCCTTTTAATGCCCCTTCCCGGAACAGAACCTGATACAAATCTGCCATGACGTCATCAATGAATCGTCTGTTACACCGGCAGGGACCATTCACCACCTCATCTGGAGATACCGGGGAGTCTTTTGACCGGATTTGAGGATTACATAAAGGACAGGGAGCAAAAAGCTCTGATGGCCTTGATGTGATATCTCCAGGGCAGATGATATGATTCTCACCACAACAGACACATTTCATTGAAGTAAGATGATAATCAGTACAATAAAAAATACAGGTCATGGGCCTGATGCGATTCGAACGCATGACCGCCCGGTTATGAGCCGGGCGCTCTCACCGCTAAGCTACAGGCCCAAAAAATGAGACGCCGCCAACAGGACTCGAACCTGTGACAAACTGGTTAACAGCCAGTCACTCTACCAACTGAGTTATGGCGGCTCAGGTGTGCTCTAATAAGTTGGAATTAATTAGTTATAAAGATAACGATGATCTCATGGCCATCATTCATACCTGTTTCATCCTGCTAACAATGCGTATAATTTCGTCAATATCGCCATTCAGGCGTAGAAACATCTCTTCTGCTTTTGGTGTCACCATGGCACCGGCACTTGAAGCGCGAATATATCCACTCCCCTCAAGCACCCGGAGCGAGTACCGTATCCGGTGCTGAGGCACATTCAAAAGTTCTGATAATTTGATTATGCCAATCGGCTGGTGACCTGCCACTGCTCTGAGTACTTCAATATGGCGGGATGCGAGGCTGATGTCTTCCTGAATTTTTTTAAGCATCAAATCCTCCGCATATCCACTCAGGCATGCTCATTAAGCCATGCTTTTGTCTTATGATAGTTCCTGGTAAAAATCACTGTCAGTAGTATTCCAAGAATCAGACTGATTACTGCCCCCGGAGTTTTGTAGGGATCAGGGAATAAAAAGAATGCAATCGGAACTAGTGCAAAAAACAGGATCACCCCGTTCAGGATCACTGTAAGGTGCCAGAATCTCCACCGAAACTGCTCTTTGGAAGCATCATCCATTATTCATACATCACGTTTCGCGTAAAAGTACTTGTGGTCTTACTCAAAACCTGTATGAGATGGATAGCCTGGATGACCTGATCCAAGGTACTGGCGCAGCCGCGTATTGCTTGTATGCATCATCAGAGAATGCAGATATGCGGCACATGAGCCGATTTGTAACCCATGATCCGGTCACAATAATCAAAAAAATCGACTGCTCCCCTGTGATGATCGTTCCTCAGATGGAAGCGGACCGGGCTGCCAGGGAATCACCTGCGCATATACTCACCCGGCAGCAGGCAGGATACCTGGAGATATTTGAACACGAAAAAGATCCTTGGAAGATCCAGGCAGCGATGATATCCCGTCTCTCAAACGGCCCTTACCTTGTCCCTCCGAACTATCCAATCGCTCTTGCGCGGGCCCTCGAACAATATAATAAAGTTATTGTTGATGCTGATTCCCATCTTTCGGCACACCGCGCAAAAAAAACATCAGAAGAAATTTCCTGGATTACACGAGCACAACGGGCTGCAGAGGCTGCCATGGACGTTGCAGTCAGTCTGATTAAAAATGCGGAGATACGGTCCGGAGTGTTATGGCATGACGAGACCCCCCTTACCTCAGATCTTGTCAGATATGAGATGAACAAGATCATGCTTGCACACGATTGCACTGCTCAGGACACCATTGTCGCCTGTGGGCAAGAAACCGCAATGCCCCATTGCACCGGACATGGAGAACTCAGGGCACATGAACCAATTGTCATTGATGTCTTCCCGTGTGATAATAAAACCGGATATCATGCAGATATGACGCGGACAGTAAGCCGGGGGGAACCATCAGGAAAGGTAATAGAACTCTATCTGACCGTAAAAGATGCCCTTTTGATGTCTGAAGCCATGGTTCAGGAAGGTAAGACCGGGGCTGAATGCTATATCGCGGTCAGGGACTTCTTTGCAGAACTCGGGTACCGCTCAGATACAGAAGGATTTGTTCACAGTCTCGGGCATGGAGTGGGCCTTGAAATCCATGAAAATCCCTCTCTTTCAGGTATTGGAGGAGAACTTGCTATAGGGAATGTCATCACCCTTGAGCCAGGCCTTTATTACCGGGAGATCGGAGGAGTCCGGATTGAGAACCTTGGTGTGGTTACAAAGACCGGATTTTCAAAAATTACGAATTATCCCTTGGAAATGATCGTATGAAAGAAGAAATATTTGACCGGTACATACAGGCGGGTGCAGCAGCAAAAAAAATTCTGTCTCGCGGAGCTGACCTGATAAAACCTGATATTACCCTCATAGAAGTTGCAACATTTGTAGAAGATATGATTCAGAACGAGGGATTTGGAGTAGCGTTTCCAGTTAACATTTCCCTGAATGAAGCAGCTGCCCATGATACCCCCTCACCAGATGATACCAGAATTTTCGCGGCCGGCGATATGGTAAAACTGGATATTGGTGTCCATCTGGATGGATATATTGCAGATACAGCCTGTACAGTTGATCTCGGGGATCAGCCACTCCTCTGTGAAGCATCCATTGCAGCACGTGATGCAGCAATTGCCGCAGTAAAGCCAGGTGTTGCAATAGGAACCTTGGGAGGAGTTGTAGCTCATGAAATCAAGAGCAGGGGATTTTTACCGATTGCTAATCTGACCGGTCATGGGCTTGACCAGTACTGTCTGCATAAAGGTCCGAATGTTCCCAATATTCCTGGAGCCGGCGGCGCAATTCTCGAGGAGGGGATGGTGCTTGCCATCGAACCCTTTGCAACAACCGGGACCGGATTTGTCCATGATGGAAAACGTGAGGAAATATTTGGACAACTTGTGCGCCGTCCGGTTCGGCTTCCTGCAGCACGAAAGATACTCAAAGAGATTGAGGAACGGAACGGGATGCCATTTGCCAGAAGACATATCCATGTGAAATCAGCCGACCTTGCTCTTTCCCGGCTCATTCACGATGGAATAATCAGAACATATCCAGTTCTTTCGGACGTTCCCGGCTCTTATGTCTCGCAGGCTGAACATACCATGATCGTGACCAGTGACGGATGTATTGTAACCACCGTATGAGAGCGATTCTTCTGTGATGAAAACGTAGTATAAGGATTATCGAAATGACCCGTGATGAGGAGATCCTGGACCTGATAGAACTGCTCCTGACTGCTGAGATATACAACCAGAATTCCCACCTGAATGTCAATGACCTGACACCGGTTGCCCGTGAGGTTTTTGGCATACATGGACTGGAAGGTGAGCGTGCCCCGGTTGTTGTCGCTGAAAGTGCACTACAACGTGTGCTTGGCATCCCGGATGCACATCTTCGCCTGGACAAACACCCGCTTACCTTGTATGAAGAGTTTGGTCATCGTCTCAGGATTACTGCTCTTCCTGCAGGTCTCACCTGGTTTTTGAAAAATGGTGGTAAATCAAGGATAGAGAAAAACCCGGCCCTCGCCTGGTATGCTCATCATCAGGATCCCTCAATTGGCATATCATACGACGAAGTCAAGGATTCAAATCCACGGTTTGAAGACAGCAGGGTTTATCTTGACCGGCGTATCTCCCGGATGTTGTCTGAGGATGATAAACTCAGGTCCGGCCTTGACCTCATCATCATCAGTGCTCCGGAAGAAGTGGAACAGACGATTGATGATATCATCTGTTCTGCCGACCAACTTAGCCGGATTGTCAAACTTAAAGTGGCTCTTGAACACCTTGAATTTCTAAAAAGCAGGCGGGTTTATGAAATTGGGAAACTTCTCTTTATCGGTCCTCCAGGAACAGGTAAGACTTCCCTGGCATTTGCACTCACACGGGTATTACACATGCCAATTCTTGAGGTCAGGCTCTCAATGGTCACATCCCAGTACTTAGGGGAGACCTCCAAGAACATTGACCGGATTTTTGATGTTGCACGTCTGCTATCTCCCTGTATTCTCTTCATCGACGAGTTTGATTTTCTAGCCAAGAGTCGTATCGGAGATGACCACGGCGCAATGAAACGTGCGGTCAATGCACTTCTCAAAAATATCGATCGTATAAGCCTTATCAGGAACAAGGTGCTCCTCATCGGCGCAACCAACCACCCGCAGCTCTTAGATGAGGCAGCGTGGCGTCGGTTTGATGAGGTTATTCCCTTTGACCTGCCAGATCTCCCAACCCGTGAACTTATCCTCCGTCGCCTGCTTGCAGATTCAGAAACGGATGTTGACATATCTGAAGTGGCATCGAAAACTGAAGGATTTTCAGGGGCTGACCTCAAGATGCTGGTTCGTGAAGCAATCCTATCTGCATTAACCGATGGCAGACAGGAACTCACAGTTGAAGACATTATCAAGGGTGAACTTCTCATAAAAACACGGGACGAGCATAAAGCCAGGAACTGGGTCTGATGGAAGTTACACTTCTTGGGACCGGTGATGCAGTTGGAACACCCCATGTTGGTTGTTCATGTAAAAACTGCACACATGCACGAACCAACAGAATAGAGCGTCTGCGAACATCCATTCTCATCAAAAACAATGACCAACACCTGATCATTGATACTACCCCCGATCTCAGACGTCAGCTATTGGATGCCGGATCCCCGAAAATTGATGCCGTTATCTGGACTCATGGGCACTATGATCATTTCATGGGATTTGGAGACTTTTACCGGGTGCAAAGGATTCCTCCAGTATATGGCGCACCAGAAGTCCTGAATTCATGCACTCCCGTCTTTGGTTTTCTCCTCAAAGAAATACGACCTGTTGAGATCTACACTCCATTTCATACCTGCGGGCTTGAGATAATTCTCGTGAAGGTAACACATCCTGATATGTTCACAACGGGCGTTGTCATATCTGATGGCAAAACCAGGATCGCATATACCTCTGATACAAACGAACATATTCCACCCGAAACCAGAAAACATCTTGAAGATGCAGATCTGCTTTTCATCGATGGTCTCTTCCCAAATTCGTTTAAAAAGGTAGAAAAGCATCTCAATTACGAGGAAGCATTGGATCTTGCGAAAACTCTGAATGCCAGAGATTTCCGTGTTGTTCATATGAGCCATATCATTCCATTTGATGCTCCTATGCAGGGCCATGATGGCGAAGTATTCAGATATTAATCCATTTATGCGCTCTACCTTTATCTGATCTGAACTCCAACAAAGTACAAATGAATATTACGGTTCTCGAACTCGGTGAGGATAAGGTCAGGATTTCACTTGCCGGCCAGGGACATACGTTCATGAATGCATTAAAAACCGAGATTCTCGCCGATCCAACGGTGGATGTCGCAAATTACGTCATAGAATTTCAGTTTTCCGACCCGGTCCTGACGGTCACTACTCATAACAAGACTGATCCGGTTAAACCAATCCTGGATGCATGTAAGCGCCTTTCAGGCCAGTGCGAGGAACTCTTATCCTCGCTTGAACAATCTGCAAAAAAATAGATTCAGGGTTTTTCTGTAAAGATAATAGACCCGGATATCTTTGCTATTCTTACTTTTACTTTCTGACCCGGACGTCCGCCTGCAACGTAGACGATATATTTTCCGATCTTTGCAACACCATCACCACGGCGTGAGGTTGATTCAATGGATACTTCGATGATGTTCCCCTGTTCAAGTCCTGCTGCTCCGGATTCAACCTTTGACTTGCGTTTTCTGACCGGGCGATGACTACCACATGCTTCACACTTGAGCATGAGTATACGGTCATCCTTAAAGAGCCGGGTATCTGGTTTTCCGCATTCAGAGCAGATAACATAATCATCGACATAACTGCGGATCATAGGAGAAAAGAGAGAGTCTTCAAATTTTCCGTTGAAAATCGCACGTGACCCATCTATCTTTCCTGCAGTTCCCAGTTCCCCAAGCAGGAACTTCATCAGGTGATCTGAATCGCGCCGGAGAGCACTTACAATATCTGCAAAATTCTCAAGAATTGTTGTCTTACCCTCAATTATTGATCTTGGTTCGGGATAAGACCACCGTTCTCCATCCTCTGACGGTTCAGTCACCTCCTCATATGCCTTATTCAGGAGGGCCTCGTATGATTCGACCATGCGTTCATTATTTCTTTCACAACCGCAATTAAATGTCCCTCGTTTAACCTCTCGGTATGATTTGGATGATGTCGGTTGCTCGCTCATGAACCTTCAATGAATCATAATCCCAACTGCAAAGTTTTAGTATAATTCGGATCCCACTTATGGGAACCACTCAATATTTTTCTCCGAGGGCGCAATGTCTCTGTCAAAAACATCTGAAAGGGCTTTTTCCCGTGAACTGCCTGATGTGCAGTCCACCCTTCCTGATGTCAGGATAAACCTGACACGGGTAGGCGTAAAGAATGTAAAAAAACTGGTCGAAGTAACCAGGCCAGGAAAACGTCCGGTCATCTTTATATCCAATTTTGATATCTTTGTTGACCTGCCAGGCAGTCTGAAAGGAGCTAATCTCTCCAGAAACTTTGAGGTGATTGATGAGGTCCTGCAGTCTGCAATAGAGGGTGAAGTCAAAGAGATCGAGGAACTCTGTAGCCGGGTTGCACGAAGACTTCTGGACAAACATGAGTATGCAGACCGTACCGAGGTGCAGATGCGGTCTGAATTTATGGTTGCCGGCGAAACTCCAGTAACCGGAACACTCTGTCAGGAAGTAGTCAAGGTCTTTGCCAGTGCAATTGCTCAGCGGACCTTCAAAGATGCCATTGTTAGAAAAAGCATTGGTGCAGAAGTGACCGGAATGACAGCCTGCCCCTGTGCCCAGAATATTATGCAGGAGCGGGCACGGGAAGTCATGGAACACCTTGATATCAGTAAAGAAAAAATTGACTCCTTCTTCAAAGAAGTTCCTATGGCTACCCACAACCAGCGAGGCAGGGGTTTTCTTTCCATTGAAACTGATGACGAAAGTCACGTCAAGCTTGAGAAGATCATTATGATCCTCAAGCAATCTATGAGCACTCCGATCTTTGAACTGCTCAAACGGGGCGATGAAGGGCATGTGGTACTGTCAGCCCACAAAAATCCCCGCTTTGTTGAAGATTGTGTACGGGAGATGGCACGGCGTGTCCATGCTGAGTTCGGGGATCTTCCCGGGGACTCAGTCGTCACCATCGCACAGGATAATGAAGAGAGTATTCACCAGCATGATGCATTTGCAGAGCGACAGGCAACTATTGCGGAGCTTGCAGATGAGATTACCGGTGAAAATTTAGATATTAACTAAAATACCAGCATAAAAGCACAATCAGGACGACCAAAGCGACACCGGCAATCACTGCCGTTCTCGTTTTTTCCTGAGTAGTTATGGCGAGTTCCTTCTCCATGATTGTAATAAATTCCAGGATCACAGGTCGAGCCAAATATATCTTTTCTATTTCATCTCGATTGATCTCATAGAAATGGTGTGAAACCTGGTTTCTAAAGTTGACGAGTGTGATCATCTCTTGTCGCATGTCCCAGGAGATTACACCATGATCGTTGAGTCTTTTAAAATAGACCTTGTTTTTTACCTGCTCATCATCAGAGATATACCTCCGGATAAGGCTTACTTCCCTGGCAAGATCTATGATTCGGTTTGATAAAGCAAACAGAACCATGGCCCGGGCATAAAAATCACGACGATCCTGATCAAATCGTTCCCTTCTTTTAAATATTCGATCAGCATCCTCCAGATACTGCCTGATGTCATTGAGTATTGTCTGGCAAGCAGTTGATCGAAACAGACTGGTGCCCATATGCATGGTAAATAACCTCATTATGAGTCTTTTTTTCGGGATATATCAATTGCTATACGTTTAAGCAGAAGAGGCTTTGAGCGCGAACCAATATTTATGGATGTTTTTGATTAATTCCAAAGGATATTCCAGAGATAATGATAATTGCACCTGATGCTGAACAGAAGAAGGATAATTTACTAATTTTTTTAGTAACACTTTGCATCAATATGATCCTTTACGAAGAAGAAGGTTTTTCACAACCTGTTTCTACATCCATCCAAAAATAACGAATTTAGAGATCCGCAAAGCCTAGTCCATATACCTCTGAACGTGTAGAATGATGAAAAATTGATTCTTACCAGTTATGAAATATTAAATTTTTAGTACTATTATATTGAGATCTATTTGAAAAAAACGTGACATGATTCTCGTTCAAATGGCAAATTAGATATATCTTATAGCCAAATGCCATTTGTCGTACAATGGTACGGTCATACCCTCAGATCTCCTGAGGGCTCTTGATATGAGTTGTACAGCATTGCGAACAAACAAATATCAAAGGCGATTCTCTTGTCCAAAGTAGTAGAAGTTTCCCCAACCACACGACATGAAGGACACTCCAAGCTTGTCCTTAAAGTCAACGATGCGGGAATAATTGAGCGTGGAGATTGGCTGAGTATCACTCCGGTAAGAGGTATTGAGAAGCTGTGTGTAGGTAAGACCATGCACCAGGCACCCAAGATCTCATCCCGTGTTTGTGGTATCTGTCCAATCGCCCACACCCTCGCAGGCATCGGTGCTATGGAAGCATCGGTCGGCTGTGAAATCCCACAGGATGCATATCTGCTCAGAACAATTCTCCAGTGTGCAAACAGGCTGCACAGCCATGCACTTCACAATATTCTGACTCTGCCGGATATGTACATCCCAGGAACAGACACCAAGATCAACCCGTTCACTCCGGAAGAGCCAGTCAGAACCGTTGCAAAGCGGCTCCAGCGACTCCGTGAGGTCGGGCAGACCGTCGGTGAGATAGCCGGTGGAGAAGCCATTCACCCGAGCAACCCCCGGGTTGGTGGTATGTACTATAACATCTCACCACAGGCAAAACAGAAAATCTTCGACCTTGCCAAGGAAGCTCTTCCCCTTGCCATCGCTCAGATGGAGTTCATGATTGCAGTTTTAAAGAACTGGGAAAACCGTGGCACTGTTACTGTCGGTAAGACTGAAGTCGAGATTCCGGCAAAGTTCGGATACCACGACCAGGGCTACATGGCAGTAGATCCCGTCTTTGACAGTTCAAGCCTTGACTTTGAACCAAAGTGGGATCCAGACCGGTGGACTGATGTCTCACCCTACAACTGGTTCCAGGGAGAAATGGAAGTAAGCCTTGAAGACGCAGACTACCCAGTCGGTGGAACCACCAAGGCAGGAACCAAGACCTGGCCACAGATGCAGGCCTGTACCTCCGTTCCGCTCTATGATGGTCAGCCGGTCGAAGTCGGTCCACGTGCCCGTCTGGTCCAGTTCAAGAACTATGACCGCAAGGGTGCCATGGGTCTGCAGATCGCACGGCAACTTGAATATCCAGACTGTCTCTACACCATGATGGAGGCTCTTGATGCACTTGACTGCAATGGTTCAGTGCTTGCAGATGAGATCCCACAGGGTGACGGCAGTCTTGGATGGAATGCAAATGAAGCACCACGTGGTTGTGACGTTCACCTTGCCCGTGTCAAGGATGGAAAAGTTCAGGAGTACACCCTTCTTGTTCCGACCACATGGAACTTCCCGACCTGCAGTCGGGCTCTCGAGGGAGCACCATGGCAGCTTGCCGAGGTCATCATGCGTGCATATGACCCCTGTGTGTCCTGCGCTACCCACATGCTGGTAGTTGACGAGAGCAAGAAGATTGTCGCCCAGAAGCTCGTCCAGTGAGAGTGCCCTGCGCATGCTGTTCCAGGAGATCGTAATCTGCGGGTGCGGAAACCCGCTCTTTGCGGATGATGGGTTTGGCCCTGCCGTAGTCGAGGAACTCCAGAAACTCGACCTGCCCGAGAATGTAAAGGTAATAGATGCCGGCCTTGGCGGTCCGCATTTCCTCTTTACCCTTCTTGCGCAATCGGATGAACCGGTCAAACACCTCTTCATCATAGATATTGCTGATTTCGGAGGAAATCCAGGAGACATAGCAATCATCAGTCCAGATGATCTGCCCCCGGGGAAATACCGGGATGCTCATTCCTGGGATTTAGTTGAACCCATTCATCAGCTGAAACACCGGGTGAAAATTGATATCATCGGGTGTCAGCCGAAGCGGGTTTCTGAACCAGAATTTGAGATAGGACTCTCCGAAGAGGTAACAGAAGCGATCCCAAGGACAGTACAGCTCGTGCTGAAAATGATTGGGGTAAATCATGGGACTACTATCATTGATCTTCGGGAAAAAGGAGAAGAAGGAACCTGCTCCAAAGTCGCAGGAACCTAAGGCTCCAGTATCTAAACCGATTGCGAAAGAAGAACCAAAGAAGGAGGAAAGGCCTGTGGCTAACAAAATAACAGTCGGACATGTACACATGAGTGGGTGTACAGGATGTCTTGTCTCCCTCGCCGACAACTACGAGGGGTTATTCACCATCCTTGACAATTACGCTGACCTCGTATATTGTTTAACTCTTGCCGATGCACGTCACATTCCAAAAATGGATGTTGCACTGGTTGAGGGGTCAGTCTGTCTTCAGGATGAATGTTCTGTAGAAGAGATTAAGGAAACCAGAGAGAGGGCAGCAGTTGTTGTCGCTCTTGGTGGCTGTGCTGCATATGGAAACATCACCCGGTTCTGCCGTGGTGGACAGTGGAACCAGCCACAGCATGAGGGATTTGTCCCCATCGGTGACGTCATCGATGTTGATGTCTATATCCCTGGCTGTGCACCATGCCCGCAGCAGATCAGAAATGTCTGTGTCATGGCATACCTGCTTCTGAAAGGAAATGCAGAGCAGCAGGCACTTGCAAAGGCATACCTTGCACCACTTATGGCACTTGCCAGTGAAGGAAGCAAGGCAACGTCCAGTGAGGCCTGTGGCTGTGACATCATGACCAAGGTTATCAACCAGGGTCTGTGTATGGGCTGCGGTACCTGTGCTGCATCCTGTCCGGTCTTCGCCATCACCATGGAAGAAGGCAAACCAAACATCGAGCGTGATATGTGTATCAAGTGTGGAGCCTGTTATGCAGCATGTCCACGTGCATTCTTCAGCTTTGATGTTGTGAACCAGTATGAGACCATCATCGATGCCATTAATGGTGCCATGAACCCGGGAGGGAACTAATCATGGATTATCTTGGCAAATATAAATCCGCAGTCGCTGCCCGTAGCACCTGTTCAGAAGTTCTGAAAGGCTCCCAGGATGGCGGGATTGTCACCTCTATGTTCCTCTACGCTCTTGAAGAGGGTATCATTGATGGTGCAATCGTTGCAGGCCAGGGAGAAAAGCCATGGCAGCCAAAGCCAATTGTGGCAACAACTCCGGAAGAGCTTCTGTCTTCACGGGGAACCAGATATAATGTCTGTCCAAACATGTCTGTCCTGAAAAAGTCTGTACGCGAGTATGGTCTTGACAAGGTCGGTATTGTTGGAACTCCCTGTCAGATCCAGGCACTCAGAAAAGCACAACTCTACCCGATCGGACTTCGTGACGTTTGTGACAAGATTGCTCTTGCAATGGGAATCTTCTGTATGGAGAACTTCTCATACCAGAGCATGACCCAGATCGTGCAGGACCACTGCAATGTCGATCTGCACTCACTCAAGAAGACCGATATCGGAAAGGGGAAGTACTGGGCATACACCAACCGTGGTGCAGTCTCCCAGATCCCGCTCAAACTCACTCACAAGTACGAACAGCCAGGCTGCCATGTCTGTCTTGACTACGTGGCAAACCTCGCTGATATCTCCACCGGTTCAGTCGGATCCCCTGACGGATGGTCCACTGTGTTTATCCGGAACAACAATGGAGAAAATATCTGGAACAAGGCAGTCGCCGCAGGTGTCTTTGAGACCAAGCCGATTGAGAGTGTCAAGCCAGGTCTTGAACTCGTCACCAAGCTTGCAACCGAAAAGATCACCAAGAACCAGAAGGAGCTCGAACACCGTGCAACATTCGGTGTCAACAAGGGTCTCCGCAACCCCTATATCTAATTTTTTTTCCAACAAGGAATTTTGAAAATATCTTAAGAATTTACTGCACACAGGATTTTTTCATTATATCTTATAATATCGTCCCGATCTTTGATCAGAATATCCCAGATAACATCGTCATCGATTTTCCAATACTGATGTACCAGCCGATTTCTAAACCTTGCCATATCGGCCAGATGCTCAGCTTCATCCCTTGAAATGAACCCATTCTCAGCCATAACAAGGAATGTATCTGCATAATCTTCAGGAAATCTCCAGGAGTTTTGAGTGATAAGATGGCTTGAAAGATCCAGAACAGCTTCAATTGCCACTAGGAGATGATATTTCGCACTACCCCGTATATGCCTGTTTGCCATGAATTCTTCTTGTCCGGATGAGACAATATCATCAAGAGCATCCATTGCAGTATTAAGTTCTGAACATAATGTGCTCACCACTTCTTTATCAGATAATACCAACCAGCTCCCTCCTGTATCGGTTTAGATAATATGAATAATCCAAATATTCCCTGAGTATTCTTGATTCAAATGATGAAAATGCATTCTGATTTGAACAGAAGATAACTTTCTGTTTCTTTAAGACCTGATATACAAACCGTAACGGTGCAGTGTTGAGAACTCTGATATCAAGAGGAAAATGAATAAGATTTGAGAGTTCCCGTTCAAGCCGTTGCTCATAGTATCTTGGCGGATTAAAGGAATTATCTAATACTAGTCCAATATCAATATCCCGAAATGTACCCTCCGCAAATGACCCAAATAGCACTCCGGCAATAATCTCATTTTTTTTTAAAAAATAACAGGTAATTTTATGCAGAATAACGTCTTTTTCAGCCGGGGAAAGCGAATGGGGAGTGAGCAGATCCATAGGAATTATCAATTATATCGTGTATTACAATGAAAAAGATATCTTTTTTTCAATTTTTGGATCGTTTCTCCTGAAATATGGATTTATTCAAACTGAGACTTATTGAATTCATTATTCTTCATCATAGTGGAAATTCTGACTCATCGATGGAAATTGCCGGGTTTTGAGAATCCGGAAACAACATGATCCTGCTTTCTGCCCAAGACCATTCGGCAGGTCCGGTTTCTTGTGTCAGAGTTCTGGTCACATTATGTTCATCGACATATGTTCCGGTAACGATGTTTATCGGAGTGGTCTTTTCCTCATGAATCGTCCCATCTTCACCTGCATTCAGGACATTGCCAAGCATGAAGTATTCAGGGTCTTTTAAGAACCTTTTTTCTGCATTACTCCATCCATAGCCCAAAGTGTAATAGATCTGGTATGATTCAGATGGAAGCGATAAAACACCGGTCTTTTTCGGTGAAACATAAACGGCAAAGGGAATCGGCCAGTTTATCTCCTTAAAAACAACAACAGCCTCCTTTTCATTTTGAGAATTGTCCAGGGTTACCTTGTTTACCCCGTACTTTGGAACACTGCCATAAATTTTGGTCAGATCATCACCAAAAACCGGAATTACTAATAGGAGAAGTACAATAATCAGGGATAGACACATTCGGGTGTTCATGATTGCCTCCTGGTTTACTCTATGCCGAATATCACCCTGGGAGTAGATATCTTTTTCCAACCTCCTGGTAGAATGGGGGACTATGTAATTTCCCATCAATCCTTCTCATCCAGATGTTCTTTCTCCAGGTTCCCATGTACAAGCCGTGAGATATATTCAGGAGCAATCACGTACGCTTTTGCAATCAAATCTGCAACGTCATTCTTTCCGATCTTTCCTGGAGAAGGTCCAAGTGACCTGATAAGTCCTCCTTTTACCTCAGCTTGCCTTGTCAGATGAACATTGATGCAATCAAGTCTTGAACAGAGTTGCGTGATCACTACGGGAATAATCTTCTCTAAAGAAAAGGAGGTTTTCCGGGACTATTGGATCATACACCACATGAAGATATTTCATTGCGACCACACGGACAATGCTGCATTAAATGTTTACCCGGGATATCAAAAACCCAGGGCATTTTATCCGGCAGGACAATGAAAACCCATATAGTTCACAAACCCCAGACTGTGACAGGGAACCTCACCGGATGAACCTCTGTTTTAGAATATACTTCCTCCCGGCAGAAAATTTTCTCATCCCAGGGTTTTTCCGGAGTCCGGTCGAAGATGACCAGGTGGGATTCGGTTGCACTGCATGTGTCTGCGTACCGATATGTCTGGGAAAGACTATCACGAATGGTTTTTTCAAGTGAATGATGCAAAACTTTGCATTCAATAACGATCCGCTGGATTTCGCCTGACTGAACCGGCCAGATAATAAGAAGGTCAAGTCTGCCCCGGCCAAGACCATATTCACGCTCAATTCTCCCACCGCCGTTGACTACCCGCTGTAGGAAAGCCATGAGCAGGAGCTGGGGACCTGCCTCACGGTACTGGGCAATCTGAAGCCAGCTTCCGGAATTTTCACGGTAAAACTGCTGGAACGCTGTAAACAGGTACCGGGTGTCAAGTCTGCCATCAGGCCGGATAAAAGGAGCACGAGGAATTGTTGCTTCAAGATTATAACTTGTAATTGCTGTTAACTGACGAGGGATGACCTCACGATAGATAGGGTTTGCAATCTGCAGACCATCTAATCCACGTGTTACAAGGCCAAGGTCTATCGCATACGAGAGATCATCATCGTTAATGGAGGAGTCAACCGATGTTCCTTCGATCATTGGTTCCACAATCCGGCGTACCCGTTCTTCCCGAAGTTTGTCGGCAAGCTGGTCGAGGTGAGTTTCATGACGAAGAATCAGTCGCATTTTTGTCTTTTCAATTATTTCAACAGTGATAGGTATGGAGCGATCCTTTGTTTCCAGAAGTTCAAAACAGGCATCATAAGCGAGGGCATTGACCAGCCAGGGCTGGCCTTGAGAATTTCCCCAGATTTTGTCAAGGGCGTTTGGTTCGAATTTCTGCCCGGTTTCAGTAGTGTGTTGCAGACAGAGGCTTATTGTTTCTTCACGGGAAAAATTGCCAAGGCGAAGGGATTTTGCTTTGATGTTAAATGCACTGCCACCGGTGATGATGGATTTTTCCTGGTTTGAATAAATCCGATAGTCACGGACATCACGGACTCCACAAAGAATTATGGATGAAGGAAAGTTTGCCGGTCTGCGGGAATATCCTGAACGAAGCTGGCGGAGAAGAGATATGAGAGTGTCTCCAATCAGTGCATCAGTCTCATCGATAATGAGCACGATTGGTAATTGTTCGTGGCTGGACCATTGACTTAGGACCTCCTCAAGTGCATTATATGCCCCTCTTTACTGCAGTATTTCATTATCATTATCAAGGACAAACTGATTGCCTAAAAAATCACGAGCATATATTCCAATGGAACTCATGACTGAACGTATTCCGCGGGTTACATCTTCACGTGCAACTTGGGCACTTTCAATATTTGTGAACAATGACAGGTATTCCCCGGTATCATTCAGATACTTCATCAGGGCAAGCATACATGAGGTCTTTCCGGTCTGCCTAGGAGCATGGAGGACGAAATATTTTTCCTGACGGATAAGGGAGAGGATTTCTTCAAGAACAAACCGGGAGAGAGGATCCAGACAGTAATGCTTCACACAATTTACCGGACCAGCAGTATTGAAAAACCTCATGATTGTACTTAACGACAGATACGGGAATAATAGTTATCCAGTTCTTAACTACAAATCTTCAGTCAATTAACAGGAATTGCACCTGATTAGCCTCCCTTCTGGAATTGATCTCCACCAGGAATTAGAGATTTCATACAAGGGTTTTTGGGTATCCAGCCAATGATAACCGGAGGTGATTTGGTTATAGGTATTTTCTAGCAGTTTTGAAACCTGACATGACTAAGTATATCTAATCAGATGCAAATTTCAAAAGAGGAAGAGGTGATTTTATGAGACAGTAGTCCACTGTGTCAATGTGCAGGTACAGGGACTATTGTTTTTCTTTACGGTCAGAGTAATTTTGTATGGCCCTGAAGTCGAGTATGTATGAACAACAATTTCGCCAGTATCTGATCCCCCATCTCCAAATGTCCAGGCCCGAATATTTGGTTGTGGTGATGAAGCATCTTTGAATCGTATGGTTCGGGGTCCGATGATTTCCGTTGTAAATGCTACACTGAATGATTCACCTAATGGACAATTTATACAACCTTGAGATGGTGGCGGAGTCGGCGTTGGACTGATAGTCGGTGTCGTAGGCACTGTGGTGGGTTCAGTTGTTGGCTCTGTGGTAGGTTCGGTTGTCGGTGTTAGAGTTCCACCAATATTTCCTGTCCCCTTATACGCGATAAGTTGATCATGAGTGTTATCAATTACCCGTATTCCTACCGGACCAGGAGGGAATGCCTCCGGATTTGCTATTAAGGAGATATCGTCAGTCAGGTAATAACCATCAATTCTCTTAAATATTATTACCTTTTTTCCCGGAGACCATATGCTTCCTGTTGATAAGAGACTTGGATCCGTCTGTACAACTGAAGAAGAATCACCAGAGTCTATGATAAACCTGACCTCATACTGAGCATCACGGCTTTGGTTTTCATAATACATGACATCCCCATTCCGATGCATGACCTCAATCACCTGGATGCCAGGAGTTATGTTTACAATATTCGCATCAGTGGCAACATATGCAGTTTTCTCAACCGAAGAGGCAAGGCCGAATATGAGAGCATAGATGATCCCAGCAAGGGCAACAACGAGAAAAAGAATGAGTATTATACTGACTGTAGGGGTTACCGCATGATCTATGACTCTCTTTGAATGGATTTTCTGAGATCTTATAGTTGGTCGAATATTCATGAATGTCACATGGTGTTGAATGTTTTTCAGGAATGGCAATAATTAAAATATATTCTATTATCCGGATTATATATCCATCACGTGCCGGAAATCGAAGTCAGAAATTCCTTATATTTCATAACGGAACACTTACTGGAATGGGTAATCATTGGGATTACTGATGAAATCCTGAATACTTTTAAAAATTACATCCGTCCCCCCACTGGTAACAAAAAATCCATCCTGAGATAGGATTAATCCCTGTAGGGATCCACCTCCAAAGGTAACCCTTCCATTTGGAGCAAAGAACACACCAGACACGCCGCTTCCTCCAAGGTCGGTGATTGTGATATCACCGGATTTTGCTACTATCACAACATTTGTTGCTGATGGGCGATATTCTGTTGAAGAGTAGCTGTTAGCATATACCTTCATCCCACTGGTGAGTTGACCTCCTGAAACATATCCATTTGATGTATACCAGTCATCTGGTTTTAGTGAAGGTAATCCGGTTGGAATGGTAAAACCAGGTACGCTTGACGTTTGAATGCATTTTGCAAGTATCTCTGAGGCATAATAGTCCGGATGAGAAATCGTGCCGGTGTAATATATTCGGGTGTCTTCTGCCAGATACGGTGTCCAGCCCAGGGTAAGATCACCATTTACAAATACATTTCCATGAATTCTGGCATCTTTCAGATCAAAATTTCCATCAACATATACATCCCCATAGATATTTCGTCCACCCTCCCATAACCTCAAATCTCCATTTATGTAAATTTTTCCAGGTTTTACAGATGAACCAAGACCAGCACTCCCTGTTGATAAATCGACATCACCATCGATGTATATGGTCGTTACAGCAATTTGAGCTCCTAGGTTTGTATTTGCGGTATTCAATCCCCCGGTAATTACTACTGTTGCATCCGGACCACTAATGGTATCACCGGCAAAGCTCAATCTTTGGCCATAAAGGAAGATTTTCTCAATACCATCAATAGGCTCAGAACCTCCACCCCCTCCGGTTGTGCCGCCAACACCCCGATTTGCGATAAGCTGATCATGAGTGTTATCAATAATCCGAACAGATAAGGGTCCTTGAGAGGGAGATATTGCTCCATTTATTAAAGAAATATCATTGGTCAGATAGTACCCATCAGTCCGGTTAAATATGATAACCCTATCTCCCGGAGACCATGTTTTATCGGAGGTAAGAAAAGAAGGATTGACTTTTACAACGGGTGCGTTATCACGTGTGTCAACAATGAACCTGACCTCATATTGTACATTATCCCCCTGGCCTTCATAATACATGACATCTCCGTTCCGGTGCATAACTTCAATTGCCTGAATTTCCGGAGTAATATTAACGATTTGTGCATCAGTTGCTACATAAGCCGTTTTTTCTACTGATGAGGCAAGCCCGAAGATGATGACATAGATAATTCCAGCGAGAGCAACAACGAGAAAAAGAATGAGTATTACACTGACCGTTGGTGTTACTGCATGTTCGGTAATGTTTTTGAAATAGTTCTTATTGTAGGCTTTTTCAGGCATCATAGGTCTAAATATCTCCCATCAATCTGTCTATTTATTGCATTTGTAGCCATCTTGGCTACTATTATTCAGGATTATGGATTTCCTTTACTATATATTGACAGGATTTCGTCAGGCAATAACACTTCTTCAACGGTTGTAACGCCCCTGACATCACCCAGGAGTTTTCTTTGATTTGCGACAGAGGAAAAGGTGACTCCTTGGGGACCGCCGATCTGATAGAATCCCGGAGAGGGTGCAATTCCACTGGAGTCTAATGTACTGGAAGAAACTTCATTCCCGTTTATATATAATCGAATCCGCCCGTCTGTCTGATTATATGTTCCAGTGATACAATACCAGACATCCTGCTGGGGTCCAGATGGGGATTGTATCCAGCGGGCTTGTTGATTTGTCGTAGCCATCTGTGTAGTCCTCAAAGCAAACTCAAACCTGTTGTTCAGTTGATTGTGTTGAAGATGGAACCTGCGGTTATTATCGCGATTTCCATCCACTACCATGGTTGCCCAATGTTGATCTGATGATGTCGGGGCAGGTGGGGAGGTAAATCTCTCCCAGCCATATATTGTAAATCCTGGTCCCCGGGCAAATTCTTCTTCCACTGGTCCGCCTATGCCCTGACTTTTGCTATAGATAAGTATATCATTTGTTGAATCGACAACCGAGACCTGAATCTCTGATCCGTCGAATTTTTGGGCACCTGCTATCGTGGACAGATCATCCGTTACTACAAAATCAGTGGTGTTTCTGTAGACATAAAGAATCATTCCGGGTTTCCATGTTATCTCAGCTGGATCAGGTACTGCCTTTGCAGATAATGATCCGGATGAGGCTTGTATATACAATGGATACCCTTCTCCATGATTTCCGAAGTACCCGACATCACCCTGAAGATGCCTTAATGTGAAGACCTCATATTCTGCTGGTTTTGAGACATTCCCTTCAACTGCGATATATGCAGATTTTTCAATCGGTTTTAGGATAAGATCAGAATAGACGACAAGTGTTATGGCTCCCAGAGCTACCGCGAGTGAGACAATAAGAATTGATGATATTAACTGGCTCACTGCATGCTCAAATGGAGAGGATTCCGGAGGTTTTTCTCGAACCTGCATCGGGGTCATGGATGTCATTTGTCGGAGGATACTGTAAAGAATCATAAACCCGAATTCATATTAAAAGTTTTCTTTTACTACTTTCTTTTAACCTTATGAAACGCAGCCATATTGAGATTTGTTTTTGATATTTAGAGTAATTGGAATAAAAATCAAATTTTTTTATCTCTTTTTCTTATGGCATTGAGTCGTGAATATGAGTTTTCCGGTTCAAAAATGGGTTATTGGAATGGATACTCAGAGGGATTGGAGATGTAGTGATGAATGGGTAAAAATGTGACATCTGTTCCTCCACTGGTAACAAAAAAACCATCCCGAGTGAGAATTAATCCTTGCAAGGATCCGCCACCAAATGTGACTTTTCCATATGGTGCAAAGAATATTCCGGTCAGGCTGCTTCCCCCAAGACCGGTTATCGTGATATCTCCGGTTTTCGCCACTATGATGACATTTGTTGCTGATGGCCGATATCCTGTTGAAGAGTAACTAGCAGCAAATACTTTCATTCCACTGGTTAATAGTCCCCCTGTTCCATACCCATTGGATGAATACCAGTCATCAGGTTTTAACGAGGGCAATCCATCCGGAATGGTAAATCCTGGCACGATATCCCATTTAATGCATTTTGCAAGAATATTTTGATCGTAATTATTTGGATGATGGATCTGGCCAGTGTAAAAGATACGGGCATCAGTTGCCAGGTATGGGGTCCAGTCTAATGTGAGATCACCATCTACGAATACCATCCCATGTATTCTGGCATCCTTCAAGTCAAAATTTCCATTTACGTATACATCACCATAAATTTCCCGCTGACCATTCCATAATCTTAAATCTCCATTTATGTAGATATTTCCGGGTTTTGTTGATGAACCAAGACCGGCACTTCCTGTTGCCAGGTCAACATCACCATTAATGTAAATCGTCGTTGCTCCGATTTGAGCACCGAGATTTGTACTTGCTGTATTGAGTCCTCCGGTGATGATAACAGTTGACCCATGACCCATGATGGTGTCACCGGCAAAACTCAATCTTTGGCCGTGGATGAAAACGTTTTCAACAATGTTTGAATAAAGTCTGCCACTGAAATTAATATTTGTCTGATCACAATATGCAGCAGGATTCAGATGTACATTATTATACCATCTTGAAACAGGGTTATTTGTTCGCCAATTTCCTTGATCCGGGCAGTTTACATCGACCCAGTAACTTTTCTTAGGCTTCGGGTGTTTTATAGCATAATAACCATTTGATTGACTAATTCCGGATCGTAGGATCATAGTCCTATCTTCATTCCATACATCTACCTTGATTCCAGGGACACCCAATCCGGTTGTTTCATCGGTGATATATCCTGCAATAAGGCAGTAACCAGTATTACCAAAATCTACGTGGATCGTATGGTTTTCTTGAATATTAGTGAACGTATAACTGTTTACAACACCAATTGACTGGCCATCAACGATAACTCCGTCGATTTCGTATCCTGAATCTGGTGTGAAGGTGAAGGTCTGGCTGCCACCGCAGGTTACCGGGACGACACCTGATGGTGATATTGATCCACCGGTCCCGGCTGTAGCTGTAATATTAAATGTATCAGGAGTAAATACCGCTTCAATTATGTGATCTTCCTGAATATTTGCGAATCCAGAATACACGTAAGGATTTGAGAAAGGACCCGAAAGCGGAATCCCATCAACCAATATGGAGGAAATACGATTGCAGGAACCGGCAGTGATGGTATATATGGGACTTGAACCACAAAGAACGGGGCCAGTCCCTGGAGAAATCACTCCATTCCCCGTTATTATTGTCGTGATTGTTAAAGGACTTTCAATAAATACTGCTTCTATTGTGTGATCTTCCTGGACATTCGAGAAACCAGAGTAATTATAGGGGCTTTCAAATGGGCCAGTAGGGGCGTTTCCATCAACAATGATAGAAGAAATTCGGTTACAGGGATCAGCAGTGATAGTATACACCGGACTTGAACCACAGAGAACAGGACCACTTCCAGGAGTTATTGTACCACTACCGGTTGTACTTGTTGTAATATTATAGGAGATTCCAGTGAAAACAGCCGAAAGAGTATGATCTTGCTGAACATTCGTGAATCCCGAATACACATACGGATTTGAGAAAGGACCCGAAAGCGGAACACCATCTATCAGTATGGAGGAAATATAATTACAGGGATCAGCAGTGATGGTATACATGGGACTTGAACCACAAAGAACGGTGCCAGTCCCTGGAGAAATCACTCCATTCCCCGTAACACTAATAGTTATGTTATAGGGTATTTCCGTAAAAACAGCTTCCAGAATGTAGTCTTTTTGAACATTTGTGAACCCGGAATATACATAGGGATTCGAGAAAGAACCGGGGATCGAGACACCGTCAACCAAAACATCAGAGATTTTATAACAGGGATCAGGATTAATCGTAAAAGCCTGATCATTTCCACAAGGAATAGAGACAATACCTGAAGGGCTTATGGAACCACCAGGACCAGAAATCGATTCGATCTGGTATGTTGTTCCGGAGTGTTCAAAATGAACCTCAATTTTATGGTTGGATTGCACACTTTCAAACGTATAGGAACTAATAGGACCTTGTGAGACATCATCAACCAAAACATCAGAGATCACATAACAAGGATCGGCAGTGATCGTAAAAGCCTGATTATTTCCACAAGTAATTGAGGTAATGCCTGAAGGGGTTATGGAACCACCAGGACCAGAAATTGATTCGATCTGGTAAGAATTCCCGGGATTTTCAAACTGAACTTCGATTTTATGATTAGCAGCTACTTTTTCAAATGTATAGGAACTAATAGGACCCTGTGAGACATCATCAACCAAAACATCAGAGATCGCATAACAGGGATCAGGAGTAATCGTATAAATCTGATCACTTCCACAAGACAGAGTTATCTCACCTGATGGTGATATTGAGCCACCTGCAGTTGAAGTAGAGGTAATTTTCACTGAACAACTACAATCCACCGCCAGAACGTCACGTGGAGGGGTTTCTACCGAACCAGCGCAATTCGAAGCTCGTAATATTACCGAATGGGATCCCGGTTGGGTGAACACATGGTAATGGTTCTGCTCGTTATATTGAATACCATCAATTATCCAGGTATATGATATTGGTTCAGAACCTTCAGAGAGCGTTGATCTAAATAAAATCCGGGAGTTAATACATATTGTATCAGGTGTGTAACTAAAAGACAAGCCACTAATTGGAGTACACTCAGTTATTTCAATAGTTTTCCGTTCCCATTCACTCCAATTACTACATGAAGAACTGGTTTTTCCGATTCTATGCTGAACAATATAGTTACCAGGAATGGTATAGGAATGAGTTGGATTTGGATCAGTTGAAGATGTTCCATCACCAAAATTCCATTCCCAGATTTCTGGATTTCCTTTTGAAGAATCAGAAAATTTGATCGCTGTACCTGTAGTGGGTGTTGAGGGAACAAAACTAAAATCAGCAATAAACGAATGAACCGTAACTATCCGACTTGTTTTCCATGTATCGATCCCATTGCTAACGGTCAGAGTTACGGTCTTGGTACCAGGACTTTCGTATTGATAAGGGAGTGGGTTTTGATCTCGACTATCTTCTACACCATCACCGTTAAAATCCCAAGACCATGATGTAGCTGTAACTGACGAAGTATCCCGGAATTGGATTAGATCACAAGGATATGGATTCGCTGGGGTATACGAAAATGAAACTTTTCCGGGAGTATACTTTTCTGAACCTCCATATCCCCAAAGAACATATTCCCCACCTCTATTATCTTTGTAAATAAACTGAACATTTTCAGGTCTTTTATTCATATCAGGAAATGAGGCCTCTAGCACATCACCAACTGCGTAGTAGAGATAATCGGGATTTGGAGAATTTTTTATTAATTTGAACTGAGAACTTCCATAAGGAGAACCCTCTCCCACTATTTCATATGGCTGCCCATCCACATTCACATGAATACTTGACCAATAATTTGAACCAGATTCATCAAAAACCCGAAGGGAATCGCCCCGTACATGGGAGATACGAATTATTTTTTCATTATCATCAATCACGAGTTTAAAATCCGCAGCGGGGAGATCAACCGGAGGAGGTTGAGAGATAAGAATCACAGCGATTAAACCAATTCCTCCAGCGATGACGCCAGTTATGAGAAGTGCACCGATTAACTCACTTACTGCGTTATTATTTCTCATTTATCATCAAACACGGAATGGTTTATTTTTCTGGAATTCTGTCTCCGGTCATCAAGAGAATCTCATTTCCGGCCTGAATATACGTTATCGAAATATTATCAGCTTGATCATGCCCATCCCATTTCAAGGTATCTCCAATCGAAAAAGGAACGATCACCCCATCATCGCTAATTGTTTTATTCCATAAAAAGTATTGATTATTGCCACTTTTTTTAATCCATATACTAGATAAATCCACACCTTCATCGTTGATTTTTACGCGAGTAGAATTATACCATAATGATTCTCCACGCTCAAAAACGATATAGGGTTTTTTAATATCAGAACCATCTTCTGGTCCATTCTGCCAGATTATTGACAATTCAGCTCGAGGGATACTTACAACTGAAACATACGAAAAAAATGTTGAACCAATAATACCCACTGCTAATGCAGCAATAGCGACGAGAATAATAACTCCAATTAAATCCGATACTCCTTCTTCTCTTCGTGAAATCATCGAATACTCACTGCTTTGCCAACCGGATTTAATGATACAGAGAATTCCGATGTTTTTAGATCCAGAATAATATCCTGATCGTTTTCATCACCGCCACCCCTTATATTCAACATTGGAACCCCAGAAACATCGTCCTCTATTCTTACCCATGCAGAATCATAATTGTCATCATCTCTAGAAAACGCAACAGGGACACCATTACTTCGGGCATTTTCGCAAATAGCCTTTAATGTAGTAATCCATTTTACCCAATTACTCTCTGTTGTTGGATCAATATGTAACAATACTGATTTTGCATTCGGTAAACCAGGAGTGAGGCCAAAGGTATTTACCGAATCCAAAGTGGACGAGACCTGAACCTGTGAACTACCGCCAACGGTATCATATCCGGATACAGGGATATTTGTTATGCCAACCACGAGATTATCTCCATCTCTTGAGATCGATATGGGAGGGAGAACTAAGGGGTATGAGCCATCTGGTTGTTCTACGAAAACACCTCCGTTCTGATAGATGAAATCCTGCTGAGAGCGATAATAATAATTCTTAGAGTTATATTCGAGGCCGCCAAGAGCGTTATCAATAATTATTGTTCCATTTTTTAAGTTAGACAAAATCACATAATCAACGCTAAATCGATGGGCACCAGTGAATTTTGGATCTAGTGGTGGATTAGAACCCGAAACTACCTGAGGATTGAATTCAAAGGGGGCTTTAATGAAATCACATATACCATATGCTGGATTCATCAAATCAAACCAGATTTCTTCATTTTGGCTTATGTTAGATTTTATCACGTAATTTCCCATTATATGGGTTTTATTTTGAGTGACATTTAAAACTAGATCCGTCTGGTAAGTTATATTATAATAATTTAAATTAGGGTTTGAATTAGGATTCGCATTTTTTAAATAATTCCAATCAGAACTAATAATCCTTGGATTCGCCTTGATTTCAATCGAAAGATCGTTATATGAGTCTTTTAATATGACTCCATAATAATATCTAAAAAATTCGTGTAATGTAATAGATCTAGGATTATCATCACTGTCGAGGATCACATTAAATGGTATGTAACCAAGATCAACAAATCGGATAAAAATATGTTCAATAGGATAAAGGCTAGCAATAATTTGATAAGCCGGGTACAATGAACCGCTAGACTTTTCAATCGAACCTGATGACCCACCATTACGAACTGATATCTCCACAGTCTTTTCTTCATTCAAATGGTCATTAAACCACTCTTTTGGAATATGAATTTCATTGGAATTAATAATGGAATAAGAGTTAATGAGTTCATCTCCCCACATCACATGAATAGGAGGAACAAATCCTGCTCCATAGATAATCAGATCTTCATTCAAACCAAGATTAGTCACAGATGTTTGTTTTAGCGAAATACCCCAGATTTCTGGAAAACCGGTTTTTTTTGGGAGAACATAGAATTCATAACTCGAACTTCCACCCCCCGGAGTCGTTATGCCAGGAGGATTTACAATAGTAATAGGAATAACACATGGGGTAATAGTTGGTATCGATCCCTCTGTAACGAGATATTTCTGTAAATTAATGATATTTACGGGACTGGAGCCAGAATTAAAAATTAAATCACTTTTATCAACAAAGTTATTATTTACAAAAAATTTAGTGTAGTCTTCTGATATTCCTGTTCCTATTACAATAATTCTAGACGAAGCAATAGGATCTGAATCTAATAGGTATCTAGTACTGACGAATGTGTCAATTTTGGGAGTAGGAATGCTGCTAGAATGAGACTCTATCAAAATATAAGCATTATTCGAACTGACACCACCGGGTTTTCTTAGATAGATATGTACTATCCCTGATTCTATGGATGAATAATCCTCAATCGTTATCTGATTATTGTTAATGAGAATTTTATCGTCCTCATCATCATCATCAAGATCCACTAATCTTTTATTGTTAAAAAAAATCTCTACTTTATCAATCCCATCACTAAACCCAGATCCCTCGATTATAACTGTAGTTGGTACTCCCATAGCAACAGATTTTGGACTAACACTATCAATTATCGGACCATCTATCACTCTGAACACTGCTGGATTGTTCTGAGTAACACCGGTTGCAGTAATATGCATCCGCTCCGATCTCTCCATCGGATTCACCATTACCGAACCAGATGAGCCAACCGGAGAAACCAACGAGAACCCACCAAACATACCTGAAGTTGTCGCTCCACCAGTTCCCATTCTTAGTGACTGACTGATTGATGCACCGATTTGATTATTTAACCAAAGAGCATCCGTGCTCAATTTATAATCAAGGAACTGTTGTTTGATGTAATCCATCTGTTCGATCTCATGTGTCCGGCCTTCAGATGGAACTACATAGGTAACATACAGAGATAACACAACGACTAACAAACCAAGAATCAGAATGAATCCGATTACCTCGGAAAGACCGTCTTCACTGACCCGACCAGACATGGCTATTGCATGAGTTATCAACCTCTTAAGGGATATACATTTCAGCAGAAAAACACAAGCAGAAAATACGGATTAATCCAAATAAATTCCAAATATACTCCTATATTGTTTTATTTTACCATATAACCTCAATTAGCACATTTTAAAATACACGTACAGACGGCCGGAGACACCCTGTTTCCATGTACCCCACTATTTATATACCCCCATATCCGGAACAAATACCGGCCCTCTACAGAATCGGTTTCCTTTGGATGTAGGCAAAATAAAGGCCAATTCGAAAATATTCTGGCACCACATATAAACACAGTATTAAATCTCCCAAATTAACCCCTAAATCAGAAAATAACCCCAAAATAGATCATGAAAAAGCCTTCGTTCCGATAGGAATACTCCAACCTATTGGGAACGTCATAACTCCGCTTTACAGGAAAGGTATATTGAATATCGATTTGAAATAGACGAATATGTATCCCAGAGTTCATCAAGTATCTTTTTATCCACGATCCGGTTTGATAAGATAAGAGTAAGCTCTCGAACCTTGTTTCGAAGACTCTCATCAGGAAAGGAAAAAAGGGATGAGGCTACTGATGAACTAGTTTCTCAAGGGAACGGATTGTAGGGAGATCTAAACCAGTTGCTTTCATAACAAAATCATCATCCATTCCTAGAGAAAGGAGGTTTTTGGCAACTTCGATAGTCCCTTCCTCTTTACCTTTCATTATCCCTTTTTCTATTCCTTTTTCTATTCCTTTTTCAATCCCCTTTTTCATCCCTTTCTCTTCGGCGTATTTTATCACTTTCAGCATTTGAAGCTCCTCCCAAAGTTCATCAAGTATCTTTTTATCCACGATCCGGTTTGATAAGATAAGAGTTAGCTCTCGAACCTTGTTTCGAAGACTCTCATCAGGAAGATTCTTTTCAAGTTCTATTGTTTTCCGGAGTAATGTTCCTGCCGACTCAGCACTCTTCATTAGAGGAAGGAAAATCATCTCCAGTTCATTCACCGGTTCTCCTCTACCCAGAGCGGATTGAATTTCTTCAAGGAGTGAGTCTCCATCCCTATCTTGAAAGACAATCTGTAGTACACTATACTGTAGATTACCAGTATCTAATACCTTTGTTCCTGGTAATCCATCAGATGGAGTAAGGACCACCGTATGGATCCTTTTCTTATACCGCTTGTATAACCGGAGATCATAATGAGCAAACCGGATCAGGTCCCCAATAGAGAGATAAGTCTCCTCTTCGAGATGAAGGATTGAACCGTCCTGAAGGAGAAAGTTGAGATCCATCATGTCGTCGGTTGTCTCAACTTCGGCAATTTCGGTCTCCATAAAACTGACAATGGGAGGGAGATCAAGACCGAGAAAATCCAGAGATTTGTTATGGAAAAGAGAGAATGCCTCTTTCAGGACCAGATCATAATTATTGTGGTGAATTTTTTTCATGAAGGCCCAAAAACTCTGGAGATCATGAGATTAGTATTATTCGGTTTTTCACAGGATTGGATTATCGATGAATAATTTATTTAACCAATCTGTTCGATCTCATGTGTCCGGCCTTCAGATGGAACTACATAGGTAACATACAGAGATAACACAACGACTAACAAACCAAGAATCAGAATGAATCCGATTACCTCGGAAAGACCGTCTTCACTAACCCGACCAGACATGGCTATTGCATGAGTAATCAACCTCTTAAGGGATATACATTTCAGCAGAAAAACACAAGCAGAAAATACGGATTAATCCAAATAAATTCCAAATATACTCCTATAAGGTTTTATTTTACCATATAACCTCAATTAGCAAATTTTAAAATACACGTACAGACGGCCGGAGACAGCCTTTTTCCATGTACCCCACTATTTATATACCCCCATATCCGGAACAAATACCGGCCCTCTACAGAGTCGATTTTCTTTGGATATAGGCAAAATAAAGGCCAATTCGACAATATTCTGGCTCCACATATAAACACAGTATTAAATCTCCCAAATTACCCCCCAAATCAGAAAATAACCCCAAAATAGATCATGAAAAAGCCTTCGTTACGATAGGAAAACTTCAACCTATTGGGATCGTCATAACCCTGCTTTACAGGAAAGGTATATTGAATCTTTGTGAAAGACGAATATGTGTCCCAAAGTTCATCAAGTATCTTTTTATCCACAATCCGGTTTGATAAGATAAGAGTTAGCTCACGAACCTTGTTTCGAAGATTCTCATCCGGAAAGGAGAAAAGGGATGAGGCTACTGACGAGTTAGTTTCTCAAGGGACCGGATTGTAGGGAGATCTAAACCAGTCGCTTTCATAACAAACTCAGCATCCATTCCTAAAGAAAGGAGGTTTTTGGCAACTTCGATCGTCCCTTTTTCTATCCCTTTTTTCATCCCTTTCTCTTCGGCGTATTTTATCACTTTCAGCATTTGAAGTTCCTCCCAAAGTTCATCGAGTATGGTTTTATTAACAATTTGGTTGGACAAGATAAGAGTAAGCTCACGAACCTTGTTTCGAAGACTCTCATCCGGAAGATTCTTTTCAAGTTCTATTGTTTTCCGGAGTAATGTTCCTGCCGACTCAGCACTCTTCATTAGGGGATGGAAAATATAAAAAATAAAAAATATTTAGGCAACAAAAACTGAAGGTTTATACCTGCCCAAAAAAGGTCAGGTGATCCGAAGACCTGACTGATAATCAAATGCTTTCGAGAAGGTAATTATCCCCCCAGAGACCGATGCTTTATCTTTCATGGTATTTGTTGCCGAAGTCTTATTCCATGAGCTCCCATCACTCCTTGCCTCCATGATATCTGCAGAAAATTCTGTTGTTACCGATCCCACAGCATATCCAAGACTGGACGCAGGATTCGGAGTTAAATCAATCCGGTAAGATAGAGCTGACGGAACTGAACCATCAGCAGCCACAATTCTGGATTTAGCAGATGTTGAAACCTGTGCACTATTTACATTCAATAGGGAACTACGTGCACGGACCGTGTTACAGAACGCCGGCGCTGAAGCTGAAGAGTCAGATGCAAAAACACACCGACCAATGTTGCCAGAATCAGAATAATTACCTCCGGTGCTCATCACCAGGTACTCATCTGCAACCAGGTGACTACCTTCCATACTCTCGTAGGTAAATACCTTGTCAGTCTCGAAATTATACAGCCCACTGGACTTGTTTCGTGAATCAAAATCAAGAGAACTACTCAGTAACAAATGTCCGCCATTGGTCATCATCGAGTCCTTGTATAATAGCGAGGCGAGTGTCTCATCAGATCCAAATTTTTTACTCTCTAATGTCCCTCCAGATATTGTCCAGCTCATCTCTGTATCAGTTCTCACAAATCCTATCACATCGATCAAAGTTGTGATTGAGAATACCTGATTCTCCGGAGTCGCGTTTGGCAAAAAGTCTCCCCAAATCGGAACAGGTATTAAAAATAATGCCATAATGGCAACTACATATAGACGTATCCAATACATACCCCACCCCAGTGCAAATGTATACTCACGAGGAGAGTATTTGATAGTTATGTAGAGTAAAAATTAGAGAAAAGAGATGATTATATATAGTACTTTTCTATTTGGGACTCATCTACCTCAAAAGTCTCATTCGTTTCAATAATCCGATATGGTCCGGTTGCATGAACATCATAAGGTGAATTCGTCGTTGAATAGGGAAGAGTGAATGTGTTGTTGACACTCTGTTGCCGGTAGGTAAAATTTCGGCCCTGGTTTGTAACAAGAGGGAGTTCTACCGTTCCGGTTCCGGGGATGGTGTGTCCCTTGACATGTTCGAAAACCTTTACCGGATGAATCTCGAAGTCTGTAAGATTCGAGACCACTTTTGGTGATTCATAAATTAACCGGTATGATGTCAGAGCCGGAACGTCGACTGTCGAACGTGTATAGTTAAATGAAATTATTTCTTTTTTTATGAAAGCTGGATTAAGATCCAGAGTTGATGGATCCAAATCATGAACAATATATGATATATTCACACCATCAGAAGGAATATCTGCATATGAAATCTCATGTCCTTCTGATGCTTTCATGAATGAACCATCGAAATAATGCATTCGTGTAAACATGGACAAAAAGAATGGATCCCGAAGTCCTTTCAATTGGGCCACATTATCATTATTTTTTCTTATAAAATTATGAATATATGATTCATATGAGAATTTTTGGCCTGCCCATAGAGATACAGTGTTATAGATTTGGCTGAGGTCATAGTTTGTTACGATATACCTGGCATGAAATGGTGAAATGACCTGATTTGCTTTGGTCTCATTCGTTGTTAAAAAAAATGATGCTGCTATATGTGCACCCCGATCTTGTAGAGGAGTCGCTAATGGGAGCCGGTTTCCAATTGTGAGGATATAATGCCCATAATCCCACCAGGATAAAATAGTATGTGTATTGGATGGATATTGAAATAAGTCATGCTCATAGATAGCATAATAGTCTAATGATGGCGCAGGGGTGTTATTTTTGAGCCACAGAGTAGTGTCAACCCATTCACTTTTTATTGATTTTCCATAAAAAGTTGGGAGAACATATAATCCAATTGATAAAGAAAGAATATAATACACAACGACTATGAGAGTAATAAAAATTAGTGCGATATTTTTCGAATTCAGACTAGAATTAGTAACCTTCTTTTTCTTATCTAATTGTTCTGACAATTTTAAATATATCTGATCAAGACAGATCGCCATGAGTATGCAAACAATCGGTCCTTCGTAGTATTGGTACCGAACCTGTGATATTGATACAATGGAAAGTAAGGTTGCCCAGATAAAAAAATAGATCAAAATCCGGTTTTTATTCCTGATAATTGCATAAACAACAATGAAAAACCCGATTATTGAAAAGGCTATTGCAACATTATAACTTAAAACGGCCCTCATTAATGATATAGGGCTTAATTCATCAATACCAGTACTACTAAATGAAGCAAAGAAAAACCGGATAAATGAATTATAAAATGAGTATATAATGCCAAAATAATACCCCAAGATTATTATCAGAACTGTAAGGACGCTAGAGATTATAAAAAATTTTGGATTTGCTTTTCCAGACTGTATTGCGAAATGTTGTTTTAATACACTAACAAAGAGTGAAAACAGTATTATCGCAATAGAAGCAGCAATAACTCCATAATTATACCCTTGGATATCCAGTCCATGATAGGGAACTCCCGATAGAAGATAGAGTAGAATAAATGTCCCAAATATTATGGCGTTCGCTAAAAAAAGTTTAAAAACCGAACTTGCATCATCTTCAAGAAAAGCATACACAACAAAAAATATCGGAATAGTTAATGCTACAAGCATTATTGTCGGGATGTTCATATATCCCATATAAAAAACCACCCCGCAGAAAAGACTCAAGAGGTAAAGATATGTTGATTTTTCTGAGTGATTTTTATTTTTTAGAAACTGAAGGATGTACAAATATCCTAAAATGAAGGCAAACGATAAAACCGTCTCTGCAATATGGTGATCAAGGTTACTGTACATGGAGCGATATAAAAATTCACCATTCACAACACTCACCAGAATTGCAGAGAGCACCCCTACCCGTAAATTCCAGATTTTTTTACCGATCAAAAAACTAATCGGAATCATCACTAAAAACAACAATGGAGGTACCCAGGAAGCAATCCTGATAACATCTCCTTGTGTTGTTGCACCAAAAACTAATGCAAGAGTGGCCCCAAGAAAGGGAAAGAAAGGACCCCACTGGATGGTTTTCCCATCCGGATAATTCAGCATTGGATCAAACCATGCATAAGATGGGTAATTATGTACCATCTGTTCTATCTGTCTGACAGTATACCAGGGATCCTCATGCATGACGATAGGAATAATTCCAGAAGAGAAATCCAACAGGGTTTGTAATCGGAAAAATAACCCAACAATAGCAGAAAAAATGAGACAGAAAAGAACAACAGTAAGCTTCTTTCGGGTAATGATCATACTACCCAATACGTATCCTTAAAACCACATATCAATTTTTCTTCAGAGTGCGAAGGTTTGAAAAACGGTTTTAGGCACAAACCTGAAATAATTCTGTAAAAGATAAAAACTTCGAGCGAAAAGCCAGGAATTAAAAAAGTTAAAATCAGAGATTTAAGTATTAGAACTTAAATCCTGATTCGTAGTTGAAGGTCTTCTGGAAGTTCTTGATTCCGCCAGTGACGGATGCAGAGTCCTTCCAGTTGTTGGTTGCTGAGGTCTGGTCGTTCTTGTCACGTGCTTCCATGATGGAGCCGCCGAACATGGTCTTGACAGTACCGTCTGCAAATCCACTGCCAGAGTTGCTGTCAGGGGTGACTGCGATCTGGTAGTTCAGCATTGCTGGAATAGTGCCTTCGTTTGCAACACTGCGGACAGCTCCCTTGGTGGAGATCTGTGCACTGTTGATGTTAACAAGTTCGCTCTTTGCCTTGACGACATTACAGAATGCCGGGAAGTACTCGCTTGCAGAGGATGCAAAGACACAGCGGATGGTGTCAGCTGAGGTTTCCCAGTTGCCTGCGACATCAAGAGTCCATTCCTCTGCTCCGACAAGGTGTGCACCTTCGGTGCTTGCATAGGTCAGAACTTTCTCAACTTCGAGGTTGGAAAGGCCCTTGCCCTTGTTCTGTGAGTCAAAGTCAATGTTCTTGTTGAGTGACAACTTGCCACCGTTGGTGCGGAGAGAGTCGGTCCAGGTCAGGATCATGATCTCTTCGGTTGGGTTGAGCTTGCTGTTGTGAATATAACCCTTATCGGTTGAGGTAGACTCACTGTATGCATCAGATTCATCCTCAATTTCAGCGATAAGGTCTGCGTAAGTGTAGTCCTCATCCTGTGCTGGGTTAACTACCTTGGTAAGCATCCAGTCAGAGACAACAAGTTTTGAAATAGTCCCATCTGCATTATAGGAAACAGTAACGTCTGTTGCCTTTGCATTGTTAAGTGCTGTTGCTACCCATGCGTTTGGAGTCCATCCAGCCTGAGTTGTGTCCTGTGTCAGAGTGGTCTTCTTCCAGCTCTGGTCATCAAGGGTCCACTGCATTTCGCTTTCTTCGCTGACTGCACCAGTGACATCGATAAGGGTGTCAATGGTAAAAATCTGGTTTTCTGGGACCTGAGACGGGAGACGGTCTGCTGATGCAAACCCGCTGACCGCAACAAGTGCAACCAGTGCAAGAACAATTGCGTATCCGAACTTCACGTAAATTTCCTCCTACATTTCATGCTGATACTCTCAGCATCAACAAAACAAGGTTGTGAGTATCCTAATAAATAGTTTCCCAGAGAAAAATTCGGCAAATG
Organism: Methanospirillum hungatei; assembly: GCF_019263745.1. NCBI lineage: Archaea > Methanobacteriati > Methanobacteriota > Methanomicrobia > Methanomicrobiales > Methanospirillaceae > Methanospirillum > Methanospirillum purgamenti. The sequence goes on along the minus strand of NZ_CP077107.1, from coordinate 2,265,140 downwards.
TCGATATCTGATCTAATTGTCTGATCGAATCTCTCATTAGGAAATACCAATTTCTCTTATGCATCACAATGAAAACCAGAAAAAAAGACGCGAATGATTAAAAAAACATAAATCGATTATTCGTGATATTAAGGCATATTATTGTACATCTGCTTTCTTCAGGTACCCGGCTTGTATCATGGCTGTCCGTAGTTCCCGGATCTCGCCACGGATCTCAATCAACTCTTCGGTAAATGTTTTCTGAAAATCTTTACGTACCCCTTTAATCTCATTTAATGTCTCTATTTGAAGTCCAATAACAGTATTCTGCTTCTCGACCATTTGATCCTGCTTACCAAGCATCTTATCCTGCTTTATATCGATATTATTTAAGTAATATATTGCAGAATCAAACCTTTCTGAAAGTTCTTCCATCATCTCTCCTCGAATGATAGTAAACTCTGAGAACGTTCCAGAATATGGTCGCTCAGAAACATCAATGGATTTTATTTTTATAGGGGGAGGAATATTCCGGATAAACGATACAAAATGGGTGATTATTTCATCCTCGCTCTCAACGACAATGACCCCATCTTTCGCGGACTGGTTTTGAACATACCCGGTTAATCCAAGATCATCTGCAAGATCCTCAATTTTATCACGAAACCAAACCCTTTGGACTTTTCCTTTAACACAAATATGATATTGTTTCTTATCTGAATCTGACATAATAACCAAGAACCAATCTAATTATACGTACTTTTTTGGATATATCATCTTTGAGGGAGATTTTTGTTATCTCTCTTATACTATCCCTCAATAGCCCCTTCACAAGAATATCGCACATCCAACAGATCATCGTTAATGAACGAGCTATCCGGGAACCAAACAATACCCCCTCGCAACCAATTGATGCTTTCTGTGACACACCGTCTTCAAAAGGTGTTCATCGAATAACCGGTCCATGTCCTGCATTATGACCCCATACGCAGAAATCTATGGAATAATCCAAGGTTTGGGTCCATAGACCACACCCATCTTAAAAACTGAGAATACCGCTCATTTCATATCAAGGCTCAGTCATCTCAAGGAATGGTTGCTGGATATTATGATAAAAAAATTTACAGAACTGGTGTCTTTATTCATAAAAAAGAAAATGTAATTACCCATGCTCAAAACTGCGGGCTTCTTGTCATACGAGCAACTGGAAACTGTGCATCTATAATGAATAATGACGCATTTCCTCTAAAAAAGGTCTAGGAAAATATCCAATAATTGCTCTTTTTTAGTGTTCGTTTATTTTCTTGCAACCGTCAGATATCCGCTATGACACACTTTCGTCGAAGGCCGTGTTCCCCGATCACTTCGATCCATATCCCGCATAATGCTTTCATACGCACAGACATCTGAAAACATTTCGGAAGCGGTGTCATACACCACACCCATCTGTTCAAAGAACGGAGTATAACAGACCAGGTACCCACCAGGACGAATTAGGGAATACGCATGACGTACATGTTCCCCGGTTATACCAAGGTCAAGATGGACAATATCAAAAATCCCATCCACCTCCAGGACATCCTGGTTAACCACGTCAATATTTGTAAGCCCCGTTTCATGAATATTATCAAAAGCTATCCGAAAGAATTCCTCACGACGCTCACAGGTTGTTACTTTCCCTGCCACTCCGGCAAAAAATACAGCAGCAACACCACTCCCGGTTCCCGCATCAAGAACATGATCCTGCTTATTCATTCCCGTAAGGCCTATCACAAGCCCGATATCACGGGGGAGCATGGGAGCTCCGCTCCGTTTTGCCTGTTCAAAAAAGTCTGTAGCCCTGGGAAGGCGTAATACAAGTTCTTTTCCGGACCGAGTTGCAATCACATCTCCGGGCTCTTTCCCGATGAGAAGGGAGAGCTCCACCATCCCAAGATCGGTTCCAAGACTCCCATCCCCTGCTCGAACAAGATAGGTTTTCCCTTTTCCTGACAGGATGACCCGGTCCCCAGCGGAAATCATGAAGACAGACGAAGGATCGCTTCTGCAATATCTCCTTTCGTCTCGACAAGGGCTGCTTTTGCTGCTTCTGAAGGAACATTTGCCTGTTCTGCAACAAGGGCAACATCTTCCTCAGGAATCACAGCGTCCGCCTCTTCAAACCGTGGCTCTCCAGTGATCTGCCAGGTTACAACCCCCTGCATCTTCATGACCGCTACCTCGGCCTGGTCAAACACATATCGTCCGGTCGGGGTAGTAATTACAATCTCCTGCACATCCTCGATAGGTTTGATATCCATTCCGAGTTGTTTCATCATCTGTTTCATTTTGCGGGGATTCATTCCAGGTAACATGATTATTCCTCTTTTTGTATGCCGTGTCTGACCGATACTGCCATCCCGGTTTCAGAGGCCATCATCTCAGGCCCGGAGAGAATAGCTTCTCCAATAGCAACAAACCGACCTTCTCCATCTGTTATCACTACCTCATCACCAGCATGGATTCCCGGATCCACCCTGACCACGTGGCGACTGAAAAGATTCTTTCCGGAGGCAATGAACGAGAGCACATCAGCCCTGACCTCCACTCGTCCGGTTTGTCCGGGGAGGGCATCATGCAGGCGTTTCGCACCGGCTAATCCAAGTGTGAGACGTCCGTCATGGGCCCGGAGAGTTGCGAGCCGTTTGCCCTCAAGGAGAACCTGACGGACTCCGCCTCTTCGGGAAGTGATAAACCTGCAGGAATCAGGGAACAACTGTCCCCCGATTCCCCTGCCAAACTGAAGATCAGCGATGGTCCTGACACGACTAAGCATATTGCTGCGCTAATATTCGGTTGACATCTTCGATAAATGCACGCTCAAGCTCACGGGGGATAAAAGCTCCAGCAGCAATCCGGTGACCCCCTCCGGAACATCCTTCCCTACCCTCGCATGCCAGGGTAAGTGCCTGCTGGAGATCAACTCCTTTACTCACCACTTCAGGCCTGGTCCTCATTGAGATCTTCGTCATGGAAGGATCAAGAGAATCCTCACACATTATGAGGATTGGCTTTTCTGGATTGAGCCTTGATAATGCCATCCCTGCACCAATTCCAACAATCGTATCAGGAAACCTCCCGCCAACATGAAGATAGAGCATATGAGATAGCTCAGTAACACCCGTCTCGGTGATATAAAGCATAACCTCCCTGATTTTACTTCGGTGGTTCCGGAGCATATGTTCAGCTTCCCGGTATGCTACCACCCGGTCTCCACGACAGATCGAACCACCGAGCTCTGGCCGCTGCCATCTCCCACAGGAGTTGAGCATGGTCGCAAACTCTGATGCATTCCGAAGTGATGCCTGATGACGATCCTCATCCGGAAAGATATAATGATCAGCAAACAGGCGGCTGGTATCTTTCCCATGTGCCATCATCTGCTCAATAACTGCTGAACAGACCTGTTGTTTCTGATCAAATGAGAGTTCTTCCCAGACCGGCCATCTGTTTGGCTGCAGGGGTTTAATCCCAATTCGTTCCAGGAATTTTCCTGCACCATCCGGATCCCTGCTCACGCCAGGTATTTCCATATCATCAGAATATGCTAAGGACTGGGGGAGAGGCCGTGTGGAAATACCATAAATGTTGAGATCACGTTCCCACAGTTCAACAGTTCCATGATGGATACCATCATGTAATATTTCCCGAGCCGGACCGATAAGACACAGATGTTCCCTGTCCATCATATCACCAATATTCCCAATAATTGCCAGCTTTGCAAGGTCACGGTATATTGGATCCAATTCCCTGGCCAGCAGATATGATACCCCGGCTGCACTCATCTTCTCATGACCATGATTGAGACAATTCACTTCAATAAATGGATCGCCTCCTTCTGCCGGTTGGCTGACATGGTGATCGATTATAATTGTCTTTGAAGGATCCAGCCCTTTTTCGATGAGCATCTGCTGTTGACCAGAACCAAGGTCGGAAAATATCTTCAGTGAGGAGTTATTTGGGATCTGATCAAGAGTCAGGGGATCAAGCTGACGGACAAATGTCGTGGATACATGGATTCCCTCACGACTGAGAGCCTGGGCCAGAATGGCCTCACTGCTGATACCATCCGCATCAATATGTGAGATGATGGTAACCTCCTCACAAGAGCGGATTGCATCTGCAGCTGCCCTGATATCCTCCTCTAAACTCATTCAGGTACTATTGCCTGCTCCAGAAGAAGAGGGATGTGTATCATGGGACACATATATTATTGTGCAGAAGGAGATTCGATGACGATCCATATGCAACATCAGCCATTTCCTGACGATTTGACCCGATATTCAGAATTTGCCTGCCTGGATCTCATAATCCCAGAAGAGATGCGACGAATTGACCACAACGCGCAATCTCTTGGCATCTCGGGGCTTGAACTTATGGAATCAGCCGGGACCGCTCTCTCCCTGGTTGCACAGGAGTATCATGCCGGAATAGTTCTGATCCTTTGTGGAAGTGGAAATAATGGAGGAGATGGCCTAGTTGCAGCCCGTCACCTGAGCAGGGAAGCAGAAGTGACCGTCCTCTGGTATGACTCCGGGAACCAGACCAGATCGACCAGGTGTCAGCTTGAGCGATTAAACCATTGTAATGTCCGAAGCATCAGGTTTCGGTGCAGAGAAGATCTACTCCATCATCTCGATATATTTTCTAAGGCTGATCTGATCGTTGATGCATTACTAGGAACCGGAGGGACCGGTACTGTCAGAGAACCTCTGAAAACATGTATTGATCTTACAAATCAGTCACAGGCTCCAGTTCTCTGTGCAGATCTGCCCTCCACGGGAATAATACCAGACCGGATTTGTGCATTTCATCGTCCGAAAGTAAAGGATTCAGAGGTGTATGATATCGGAATCCCCATTCTTGCAGAAATTGGAACGGGATCCGGAGATCTTCTGCTTATGCAGGGACGGAAACAGAATGTTCACAAAGGGGTTGGAGGTGAGATACTCGTCATCGGGGGTGGCCCCTACCAGGGAGCACCATGGCTTTCTGGTCTAGCTGCACTCCGGGCAGGTGCCGATATCGTCAGAATCGTAACCCCTCATTATCTGCCAGAACCAGATCTCATCCATATTCCCACTTCTGGAGACACAATTACACAGATCGATCTTGACACCATTATCCCCCTGTGCGACCGTTCCAATGTTGTGCTCTGTGGTCCGGGACTTGGTCCAGACGCTCACGAGGTGATTCTCACATGTTCTGAACATGTGAAAAAAGGAGTATTTGATGCTGATAGCCTCCGAACACCACTCCCGCATGCACATGAATCACTCTATACTCCCCACGCGGGAGAATTCACCCGGATAACCGGAAGAGATCCGGGATTGACTCCTTATGATCGGGCTCATGCAGTCAGAAATTCAGACATACCCGGAACAGTCCTTCTCAAGGGGCCGGTTGACGTTATCAGTGATACAAAACGGATTCGATTTAACCAGACCGGAACTCCGGCCATGACTACAGGAGGAACCGGGGATGTCCTCGCAGGAGTCTGTGCTGCTCTTATGGTACATCTTTCCGCCTTTGATGCAGCATGTATTGGAGCATATGCAACCGGGTGCGCTGGTGAGATGATAACAAACACCCATGGATATGGGATGACCGCACGTGATCTCATTACGGCAATACCTCAAGTATTGTTCAGGAGAACCCTTGAGGGAGAATAATGCCAGTCTTTACACATCTTGATGACGACCGTGCCAGAATGGTGGATGTTTCCTCAAAAGGAGAGGTATATAGAAAAGCAATTGCAACCGGAACAATTAATCTCCGGCCGGACACTCTGGCTGCGATACGAGATGGGACGGTTGTCAAAGGAAATGTGCTGGCTACCGCACGGGTTGCTGCAACGCTGGCTATTAAAGATACTCCCCGGATCATACCCATGTGTCATGCTATACCTGTTCACGGCATAGATATCACGTTTGATTATACAGAATCCGGAATTTCAGCTATTGTTACTGTGATATCAGCAGGGAAAACCGGTGTTGAAATGGAAGCACTTGTCGGGGTCAGCACTGCCCTGCTTACCATTTGGGACATGGTAAAATCTGCAGAAAAGGATGAAAAAGGCCAGTACCCGGTGACCGGTATCACTGATATCAGAGTTTTGGAAAAAGTCAAGCATGAATTATAATCACCCTGCTTAAGGCAGGTATATATTCTGTCTGATAGACCTGTAATGGACTTTCGGGATCCGTCCCGTTAGGAATGTAGCCTGATTTCAGGCTGAACCTGGTGAACCGCATGACAAAATCGATGTATGCATATGTCAGGGATGCATGGAAAGTCCCTGATGAGACCGGAGTCAAGGCCCTCCTTTGGGAGCGGATGCAGGTATGGCGCCGGGAAGGAAGTGTAGTCCGTGTCCGCAGACCAACTCGTATCGACCGTGCACGCGCCCTCGGATATAAGGCAAAACAGGGTGTCGTAGTAGTCCGTGTCAAAGTACGACGTGGTGGACGCCGGACTGGCAGATACGTTCGTGGGCGTCGGACCGCCCGGATGGGTGTGAACCGCAAGACCATGGGTAAGAGTATCCAGCGGATTGCAGAGGAGCGCGCCTGTAGGAAATATCCAAACATGGAAGTTCTCAACTCATACTGGGTTGGTGAAGACGGACGCCAGAAATGGTATGAAGTCATTCTGCTCGATCCACATCACCCATCTATCGTGAACGATGACACTCTTGGTTGGATCTCCAAACCAGGTCACCGAGGCCGAAGTGAGCGTGGATTGACAAGTGCTGGTGTTAAGGGCCGTGGCATGCGCAGACGTGGGATAGGTACCGAAAAGTGTCGTCCATCTGTCCGGGCTAATGCTAACCGGGCTAAATAATTTTTTTTGAATGCACCTCTTTGACGGTTGCGTTTTTCCTTATCCTCTTGGAACTGTGAGTATCTCCCGGTATGCGAGAGAACTGCATGACCTGGGTTATACCGGGTGTATTGTGAGTGGACAATGCCCTCCTTTTGGATCGTATGACATTCCAGTCTGGACTGCCAGATATCTTACCGATATCCCTGCACGCCTGCTTACCAGAGAGGCAGGAAAACCAGCCAGAGAAGATGAAGTGGTGTATATTCAGGCAGGAGATGCAAGTTTTAACCGAACAGTTCTTACTACTCCGGGAGTGCATGTCCTGATGGATGTCCATAATACACCAAAAGATGGATTTGATCGGTATTGTGCACAACTCGCAGCAGAAAGAGAGGTTGGAATTGGACTTTGTACACAGCCCCTGATAGAACTGCAGGGCGGAGGAAGACAAAAGGTCATCCGCAAGTATGAGGAAATTTTCACATTACAAAACCGGTATGAATTCCCCCTTGTCCTCTCCAGCCATGCAACGGATATTACACATCTGAAAAGCCCGCGTGAAATAATCAGGCTTTTTTCTCTGATCTGCGATGATGAGAATCTGTTGAAATCATCATTAGGAACCATTCATCAGATAAAAAACCGGAGCGGACCGGTTGTAGAGGTGTGATTCATGCGTCTACGTCCGTCCATGCGTGAGAATTTCAGATATATATTAGTCCATATAGTTCCTGACACGACATACGAATCTCGAGACATATACCGGGCAGTTGCTGAATCGGTCGTTAGTCTGTATGGTGATCATATCGCAGCACTACTGTGGCCTTCGGTTATGCAGGTATATGGATCCTATGGAATTATCAGATGCAGACGTGGGCTTGAAAAAAATCTCGAAACCGCTCTTTGCGCAGTCACCCAAATTCAGGGCGTGCCTGCAGGAATACATCCACTCAGAACATCAGGAACAATCCGCACACTTGTTGAAAAAATTCCGAAAAACCCTGATAAAAGAAGTGGAAAAGCCGTGATATCCGGAACACAATGTGGTGTGTGGATTTCCAAGCGGGGGAGAATAGATCTCAAAGAAAAGGGGATTTATCATGAGATACCACGGTACATAACAGAAGAAGATACTGAGGACCTGTACTATGATGAATAATAATCAGGCCGCATATGATCGTGCCATCACTGTATTCAGCCCGGACGGAAGGTTATATCAGGTTGAATATGCACGTGAAGCAGTCAAACGCGGCACAACGGCAGTAGGAATTAAATGTCAGGAGGGTGTTGTCCTAATTGTTGACAAACGGATTAATTCACGCCTTCTTGAAGCAAATTCAATCGAAAAGATATTCAGAATTGATGAACACATCGGTGTTGCATCGTCAGGTCTGGTAGGAGATGCACGCGCTCTTGTTGATCGGGCCAGGATTGAGGCACAAATCAACCGGGTGACCTATGATGAACCTATCGACGTAGAGACGCTTGCGAAGAAGTTGGGCGATCACATGCAGACGTACACTCAGTTTGGTGGAGCCCGGCCCTATGGTACTGCACTCCTGATTACTGGTATTTCTGATGGGCAGTTCCGTCTGTTTGAGACAGACCCAAGTGGAACATTACTTGAGTACAAAGCAACCGGAATCGGAACCGGCAGACCTGCGGTAATGAAACTCTTCGAAGAGGAATACACCCATGAATGTACCATCCGGGAAGCAATCACCTTAGGACTGAAAGCCTTGCATGAGGCAACCGAAGGCAAGTTCGATGTAAATACCGTTGAAATCGGTGTGATTACAAGGGAACAGGAAGAGTTCCGGAAGATGTCACGGGAAGAAGTTGCATCATATATTGAGCAGCCACAGTAACGAAAAATCGGAGGCAGACCAGTGATATCACTCGACGATGCAGTCGTTGCAAAACTTGAGAGCCATGGGGAGCGGTTTGAGATCCTCGTTGATCCGGATATTGCAGCTAAAATAAGGCAAGGAGAGGAGATTTCGGTCGAGGATGCTGTTGCAGCTCTTCATGTCTTTGAGAATGCATCCCAGGCAGAGCGTGCATCAGAAGAGTCTCTGAAAAAAGTGTTCAAAACGACTGATTTTGAACCAATTGCATTACATATCATCAAAAAAGGAGAGATCCACCTTACTGCAGAGCAACGAAAGGTCATGACTGCTGAAAAGCGCAGGCAGGTCATTACCTTCATCGCGCGTAATGCAGTTAATCCCCAGACCGGGCATCCTCATCCTCCGCAGCGGATCGATTTGGCAATGGAAGAAGCAAAGGTGCACATTGATCCATTCAGAAGCCTTGAGGAACTGGTCAAGGACACTATGAAAGCTCTCCGCCCGCTCATACCGATTAAATTTGAGGAGATAAGGATCGCAGTCAGGGTACCATCGGACTATGCACCTCGGGCATATGGAGAGATATCAACCGTTGCAACTATTGAAAAAGAAGAATGGCAAAAAGACGGGTCATGGATATGTGTGGTTATCATCCCGGCCGGAATTCAGAATGATTTTTACGATCTGATCAACCGGATTAGTCACGGAAACGCAGATACAAAAATCATCAAGTAACTATAAGTGCATTTGAAGCAAATAAAAAAGGACATCTAGGTAGGTTTTGAATATGGCCAGAAAAATGGTAAAAGCGAAGGGGAGGGTATCCGGCTCTACGGGCAGATTTGGTCCAAGATATGGTCGGTTTATCAGAAAACGAGTGCGTGATGTAGAAGTTATTTCTAAAGCAATTCACACCTGTCCCCGCTGTGATACCGTGTCAGTTAAGCGGATAGGAACAGGTATCTGGGAATGCAGAAAGTGCTCGTTTAAATTTGCCGGCGGCGCATATGTCCCGGTCACCCCGAACCTGAAGGTAGCCCTGCGTACGATTGAGCGGACCATTAAGGAGGCGTAAAACCCCCATGCCAGGCTCGTATAAGTGTGCCCGGTGTAAACAAAAGGTCGAGATCGATATAAATGTCCGGTGTCCGTTCTGTGGGCATCGGATTCTTTTTAAAGAGCGGGGAGCAGCAATTAAAGATCTTAAGGCCAGATGACACTGGTCACTACTTCCCGTCGTTCTACACCTGTTATCAGAGCTATAGCAAAGGATCTCGCTTTTGCTACCGGAGCCAGATATCTTGCACGGGGAAAACATGGACTTCGCGAAATCGCAACAGACCATGATCTTTTCATTGTATTTGAGCAGCAAAACTCAGAAATCCTGATGACGGTCTATGGTAATAGCGAACAAGTATTATGCAGGATTGTCAGATCTAATGAATCAGATGTGAGAGAAGGTGTTCTTTTCCGGGGCATACGTACCTCAGACAAGGAACTTGCATCAGCACTGAAGAATTCCTGCCCGGTCCAGTCCATTGATGATGATTCCATGATCCTAATCTATGACGGACCACAAAGACGGTGCATAAAACTTTCTTTGGTACCCGGAACACTCCATGATGCATGAAGCCGTCTTCACCTTTCAAACAAAAGATGCGGGAATCATTGCGGCATCACTCATTCCGGAATCTGATACTGAAGAGATGGGAAGATCGTATGGTGAATGCACAAAGATATCAGACACTGCATTCGAAATTCACATTCAGGCACAGGATTTAATCGCGCTCCGGGCTGCACTGAACACGTGGTTGCGATTGGTTCAGATAGCAGAAGAGATGGTACAGACAACTAAAAAGGCGGGAACGACAAATGAGTAGGAGGAGTTAAGGATGCAGAATATTTCGCCAAAGGTGCAGAACCAGATCAATATGCTTCAGCAGATGCAACAGCAGATGCAGACCATACTTTCGCAGAAGAGTCAATACGAACTGGTTGCGCAGGAAGCACGAAAAGCCGTAGAGGAACTGAACGATACTGATGATTCTGCTGCTGTATATATGAATGTGGGAACAGTCGTTATGCAGAAACCAAAATCAGAAGTCATTGCGAAAGTATCTGAGAAGATAGAAACCCTTGAGATCAGGATCAGATCAATAGAAAAACAGGAGAAGATGCTTCAGGAAAAGTTTGAGAAACTTCAGACTCAGGTCCGCGCAGAGATTGAAGGAAAGAAATCTCCTGAAGCAGCCTGATCTTCTTTATTTTTGAGCGAGGATTGCCGAGCCAGGTCAAAGGCGACGGATTTAGGGTCCGTTCCCGAAGGGGTCCGAGTGTTCAAATCACTCTCCTCGCATTATAACAGTATGTTTAAATCATAATATCGCATTCTTCTAAAATTACCCTCGTACACGTATCACTACGTTTTTTATTTACAGGAATCAATACCTCTGCTACTGCTAGTTGTGGGTTTAGCGGTTGTGGGGGATTGTGATGAAATATAAAAGAGAACCTGATATTTGTCAGAAGAAATATCATATTGAAAGGATTTTCCTTTCCACGATGTTCTTTATTGGTATCATCTGCTGGTGTGGTATTAGTGGAGTTTATGCAGAAAATATTTCAGATGAAAAACTTGAATCTGGTCCTGATGTTGCAATACTCGATGCTTCAGTCAAAATGGACATCTCAGAGATGGGAGAGATTCCACTCGGCACCATTCCGGATGAACGTTTAGTCGTTACAATAACAGTGCAAAATACCGGAAACCGTGAAGCACCAGGATTCAAACTTCGAGCATACCTTGTGCGTGTAGGAAGAGAAGATGAGATAGGAACTCAGATCGGCGGTGACATTACTGATACACGTCTTGCTGCTGGTGAAACCAGAACCTATACAAAGAGCTGGTCATTGCCCTCACACCTGAAAAAAGGAGAATATCGGGTGATGATAGTCCTTGACACCAGTAACTACTTTATTGAACCGGACACTGATAACAACCGGATAATCGGCCCACAGTCTATTGTTCCAGGGGCATTAACCGGACCAGAAGGCTCTATTCCTGTTTACTCTGCTACAGAGATTACAGCACCTGGTTATTATGTATTAAAGCGGGATATCGACGGAGGAAGAAAGGTCAATATCTTCCATATAAAAAGTTCAGGAGTAACATTTGATGGTGGAGGAAACACAATTCGAGGAGATTCTTCCGGGTTTACCACAGGAATATATGTCGATGCCGGAACAGCAATTAATGATGTTGTCATTAAAAACCTCAAAGTTGAGGGAGTTGATGCAGGCATCTGGATGTACAAAGTCAGTAATGGAATTATTACAGATTGTACATTCAAAGATATTGTGAATATGGGAGCACGACTCGATCAGTCGAACCAGAACCAGGTGTACAACAATATCTTTGAACAAAATTCCATAGGGATTGGAGTGTTTCAATCCAAAGATAACGTGATATACAATAACCTCTTTAAAAACAAACATAATGCAGTTGTAAACGAAGATCAACGAAATAAATGGAATACTGATCTCAAAGCCGGTACCAATATCATCGGCGGAAGTATGGTGGGAGGAAATGCCTGGTTCGATGAATCCGGTGAAGGTGGGTTTTCCAAAACCGCCGAAGATTATACTCTTGATGGGATATCTGACGCCCCATACTCTCTCAATCCAAATAATATCGATCTGTATCCCCTCTCAACATCTCCTTCTAAAACAGTGCCCTCCATCACGCCTGTTCCAGAACCAACCATTTTACCAAATATCACTGATCTGACTTTGTCAAATGGAACAGATGAAGAAAACAAAACTGTTTCAGACGGTGAAACCCTTTCTGAAATCCTTCCTGAAATAAATGAAAGTGAGACAATCACTGAACCAGAACCAGAAATCCCCGATGAAACAGACGGTGTACCTGAAGAATCTTCCACTATTGTTTCAGAAATACCAGAGCCTGAATCTACGAAGAGTTCTCTATCGCCCTATGCAGACATCAGTGTGAAAGAAGTAACTGGTCCACAATCCGGATGTCCAGGAACAGAATTTTCATTCTCAACCATTCTCGAGAACTCCGGCGGGTATGATGCTGACTCATTCCAGGTCAGATACTACCTGACTGAAGACAAACAAGTTGATCCGCAAGATATCTTTCTTGGAGAAGAATCTGTAAAAAACCTTCTTTCAGGTAGTGAACAGACAATAAATGAAACGTTTAACATTCCTCAGTTAATCGGGTTGAAAAATTATTTCGTAGCTGTGGTAACAAATACTGACAATTCAGTCTTTGAAGACAAAAATGATAACAATACCGGATATTCATCTGTCAGGATGGCAATCCGGGAGTGTTAAATTATTCTTTCTTTTCTGTATCGTTTGATCCTTCTTCAAGGGCCAGCGGAGTAATGTTTCTAACCGTGACTTCAAATGTCAGGGCTTTACCTGCTAGCGGGCTGTTCAGGTCAAAGGTGACATTGGTTACATTCATATCCTGGATGGTTGCCTGGAAGAGCTGGCCACCGTCAAAAAGGGTAACACGGTCACCAATGGTTGCATTTTCACCTGCTGGAATGAATTCTATCGGCATTGATACAATTTTTGCCGGATCAAACTCACCATAAGCATCTTCCGGAGAGAGGGTGAACTTCTTGGTCTCACCAACTTCCATACAATGAAGTGCTTTGTCAAATCCAGGAATTGCTCCTCCTGAACCAAGTATCAGGCTGAATGGCTGTCCACTCTTGTATGAACTGTCAAACTCGGTTCCATTATCAAAGGTTCCAATATAATCAACCTCAATCATGTCCCCATCCTGGGCACCACCGGTACAGGTGGCTGTTTCTCCTGTTGGAACCGGTGTAATTGCTGCCTGCTGCGGCTCAGTACTGGTGCATCCGCAGAGGAGTGCTGCTACAATAAGAAGAATTGCGCCTGCAATACCAAGACAGGTACTACATCCGATGATGGTGAAACGTTTCTCCATACTCAGTTCTTGGAAGAATGCCGGGAAATACTTCTCTGATATTCAGACTTAAAAGGCAGGAGTATTAATAACATCTTCCGGCTCATGTGCAAGCCCGATCGCAGCGAGAGAACCGATTATCCCTGCTCCCCCATAGATGTAGATGTCACACTCCCGGGCACACTGACGCGCCTCTGCACAGGTTACCAGACTTGTCCTGGCTTTCATGCCAAACTGATGCAAGGACTTAGGAATGATAAAACCAGTTTTCATTGCAATTCCCCAGGAATCGGATACACTCTCATCACCCACAAACCTAACCGCAGCTCTGCGGATAAGATCTGCTTTTTCCGGGACCACTGCAAGTTCAATTGCACTACAGGAATTCCCAGCAGTTTTTTCGGGGAGATCCTGCCATAACATGGCAATATGATGTCCTATTGGAAATGTACCGGATAACTCAGATAAATAGTCCAAAAGAGCTATGGCAAGAGCAAATGTAGCTCCCTCCTCAAGACTGTCTGTGTTATCTATCCCGATGATGATATGCTGCAATGCCTGAGTCCTGATACATCCTTCTGTTGAATGTTCATGCCTGACTGTATCAACCCGGATGACACCCTCAGCCCGCCCCATCATCCCGGTAAGCGAGTATGCCGGTCCTCCGACAGAGCGTATCCTCTGAACAATCTCGTCTCCCTCCTGCCATATGCCGGTCACTGCTACTGCTGGTTCTGGCCAGAGTCCGACATTAATATCATACCTGCCCATCCTGACAAATTCCCGAAGGATTGTTCCTTCACGAATGACCTTGATAGCAGGGTGGGCAGTTGCATGATGACGAGCACAAAATGCTGCACAGGCACTTGACAAACATTCATGCACAACCTCCACTATCTCTCCATCAACAGCGGTGAAGATCTTCCGGCAGGCAGTCCGAGGTATGACACTCGTCGCTGCGTACCGACTTGGAGCACGACCATGCGGTTGCTTCATGACTGTCAGACATCCTTCATCAAAAAGCCGTGCAATCCAGTCACGGGCAGTACTTCTCGGAATGCCGGCGATCTGTGCAAGATCATCGACAGTAAATGAGCCTTTTCGTAAGGTCATCTTTCGCATCAACTGCAGATACGAACGTCTACGCTCAATTACCCCCTGCATACCTGTCACGAATTGAAAGGATATCCCCCAGAACCGCACTGGCTGTTTCAAGTGATCCGGCACCTTTTCCTGAAAAAACTAGATCTCCTGCTAAATCAGTCCTGATAATAATTGCATTGAGAGACCCATGTACGACAAGCGGATGTTGTCTTTGAATTATCCTGGGTGAGAGCCGATACAGGTTTTTTGCAGGAATAATCTCTCCTATGAGCCGAATCGTTGCATCCTGCTCTTCTGCTAATCGAATCGCCTCTTCAGTTAAAAGATCAATTCCGGTGATGTCGATATCACTCAACGTTATATCTCGGTTCCAGACCGTATTTGCGAGAATGACTAATTTTATTGCGGCATCTATCCCTTTCACATCATAGGTGGGATCAGCCTCCGCATACCCTAATGCTCTTGCCTCGTCAAGAGCCTGCTTATATGACAGTCCTTCTTCTGCCATTCGCGTCAAAATATAGTTACAGGTGCCATTCAGTACACCATAGAGAGCATGAACCTCATTACCCCCAAGAGATTCATGAAGGGTGTGAAGAATTGGAATAGCTCCGGCGACTGTTGCCTCAAACCGAAGTGACACTCCTGCATCATCAGCCTGTTTCTTCAACTCATGATAATAGAGAGCAATCGGACCTTTGTTCGAGGTAACCACATGACAACCTCTGGACAATGCGGTCCGGATATATGATGTTGCGGGCTCTCCTGTTCCTGCATCAGTTGGTGACACTTCAACAAGAACATCATATGGAGCAGTTTTGACAACATCTTCTGCCTTTACCGAAGGATCTCCACATAATCCGGTTTCTTTTTTTCTCTTAAGGAGGGATAAAGGAGGAATACCATCCTCACAGATATCTCCGGATCGTGAATCTGCAACCCCGGTCAGGATGACACCAAGATCTTTTCTGGATAATGCTTCAAGGATGCCCCTGCCAACGGCACCAGTCCCGATAAGAGCGATACGAAGTGTCATTTCAGAACTCCAGTGGTTCAATCATCAGAATTTCCTTTTGTCTTGCGACATCACGAAGTATCCCGATTGCCTGGTCCATATGTTCACGACTAAGCGCCTTAATTGTACATTTTGCAGAACTACGTTCATGAATAGCTG
The DNA here is from genome assembly GCF_019263745.1 of Methanospirillum hungatei. NCBI lineage: Archaea > Methanobacteriati > Methanobacteriota > Methanomicrobia > Methanomicrobiales > Methanospirillaceae > Methanospirillum > Methanospirillum purgamenti. The sequence goes on along the minus strand of NZ_CP077107.1, from coordinate 2,249,200 downwards.
GCATTGCAAGGCTCATTCTGGTTACTTCAGCAAATCCGGTCTTATCAATCCGATCCACGGTGTCCCCGAGATTTGTATGAATGAGATGTCCGATAAGAATGACAGACTGCTGATAATGCATCCGCTCTTCGCCAAACCTGATGACTGTGATGCCTCGATCCTGAAATAGTTTTAAGAGCACTTCCAGTCGTTCAGGCGGGATTTCTATGACAACCTCAACACCTAAGGATCCTTTGTCAGATGAAAAATCATGCTCATGAATGACTGTCTTAATATTGCCCCCTGCCTCGGAGATCGGCATCAGGGCCGCAACCAACTGGCCGGGAGTGTCCCGGATCTCCAGCTTCATCGAGACCTGCATATTCTTCCTCCCAGTATATCCTCAATTATTCTTTGCATTCTTTCACCGGAATGGAGTATCATCACTTGTAATAATGACAGAGAGAGAAAATCCATCACCAAACGGATGTTCATCATAGAGTGTTGTGATCTGAGCCTTATTTGTCCCGTTCACTGAGGTGTTGTTTCCGTAAATATCCACCGAAACACCAGATTTACTGAATGAATATACCGGATCGCCTAGTGGTATATCCATCTCATCGCTATAACTTGTGTTACTATATACATTAAGCCCGGTTGCACTTGAAATTCCAGCTTTTTCAAGATGTAATCCTGCAGGAGGCAGAGAAAAACTAAATGTCGTCTTCCGGTCAGGAGCAACAAACACCTCCATGGTCTGATTCTGATACCCTGGTTTTCCAATATCAAGAATATGTGGTCCTTCAGCAATACCATTGAGGGCCAGAGGAGTTACCCCGCGCACCTCACCATCCAGCATAACAAAGGAGTTATCCGGATTTCCTGTTACCATCAGGCCGCCGGTTGTTCTGGCAGGATGAGTCCCTGAAACATATGAACCAGCATCATGAACCGGAACCGCCTGACTTACACTCCCCTGATATTGTGCATTTCCAAGATACGAAACACGAATATATTCTGCCGGGGTATGATTTCCCCTGAAAAAGGAGAATTTTCCCGCTCTATCAGTTGCATCAACAGCAACCCGCTCAAAAGGAAACGCCGTATCACCATCTGGGGATGACTCAAGACTTACCCGCTTGTTTCCAAGCGGAGAACCTCCAATATCAGTCAGAACTCCTGATATGGTAAAGGCCTGACCCTCTGTCGGGTTTTCGGGTGAAAGTGAAATAGAGATTCTGGTTTCCTGCTTATCTGCTGCCACACCCGGGCAGATGAAAAATAGCACCAGAAAAAGAAAAAAAAACGGGACAAACACCATCTGCCCCGCATGTATCCGAGATTTTTTCCCCACATCAGTTATCATGAATGAGTGGATAGTTTCGTGGGAAAAATCATCAACATACCGTTCTGGAGATCAACTCTCCTTTTTTAAAAAAGATAGGCCAAGGGAAATTAGAATGCAAAGCCTGCTTTTCCACTGGTCGGGACAAATTCAGGATCTGATTTTTCGTATTTGATAATAATAGATGCAAACTCTTCCGCTGCTTCAGGCCCTGATGCAGTGACAATTTTATCTTTATAGACTACCGGTTTGTTGACAATAATTGCATCTTCCTTCATCATCTCACGGACAGTTTGTCCGGGAACTACGGTAGCTTGTTTCTTTTTTAAGATACCTGTTTTTGCGATGACAATCGGTGCATTATCGATCCCGGCAACAACCTTCTGCTTTGTGTTGAATACATTAATCAATTCCATCAGGTGACGATTATTCCAAAGATGAACCTGGGTTCCTGGACCTCCAACGATCATCAGGGCATAATAATCGTCAATTCCCTTGAGCAATATATCTTCAAAGGTCCGATTCACCTTTGCCTTTTTGCCATACACACCCATGACCACCCCGACGTGTGTTGATGCCAGCTCATACATCACCCCGGCCTCCTGAAATTTTTTTACCGGTATCAGGAGCTCCTCATCTCTGAACTTTTCAGGAGGAATCGCGATGAGTACCTTCATATCATTATCACTGTTCTCAGAAGAGTATTAACCATATTGAATCAGCCGGCTGAAAGAATCAAATTCACAAACAACTCTTAGATAATGATGCCAAATCTCAATATTGCCTTTCTCGGCCCTGAAGACCTTGTTAAAGAGCTTGGAAAAAAAGGCACTTCGACCGATATTACATTCTATAATCTGAAAAAAGGGGATAATACCCTGACAGTTATCGAGCCATCACGATATCCTGAAAAATTATCTTCTCTCTTTTATACCGTATCCCTTGCAGATCTTGCAATTCTGGTGATCGATGCACTGAGCGCAAAGCTGGGTGAGATTATTCTGATGCTCAATGCTGCACGAATATCAGACGGAGCAATTATTCTCAGGAATTATATCGATAAAGGACAAATTGCACCACTTATAAAGGGAACAGTCCTTGAGAAATATGAGGATCTGCCTGATGATCCAGTTATGCTGCGTGAATGGCTCTGGGCAAAAACTGCAGAAAAGAAACCTGCGCGGAGTAGTGAGAAAGGGAGTGTCCCTATTGATCATCACTTCAATGTCAAAGGTATCGGAACAGTTATTCTCGGATGTGTCTATGAAGGAGCAATACACCGCCATGACCAGCTTACGGTGCATCCTCTTGGAAAAACAGCACAGATCCGGTCCATCCAGATGCATGATGATGATGCAGAAGAAGCTGATGCAGGAGACCGGGTTGGCCTTGCCCTCAAAGGGATAGAGTCAGATGACCTAGATCGGGGATTTGTCCTCTCAGCAGATTCTCGCATTATTTCATCCCTGAAAATCTCCGGAACAGCGGATATCATTCCATACTGGCCACAGCCACTAAAAGAGCAGATGGTTTTGTATGCCGGCCACTGGATGCAGTTTATTCCGTGTCGGGTAACCAGCGTTCATGATGACGGGGATTTTAGAAAACCTGTACTTACCTTGGAATTTGAACGTGAACTCATCTATCTCCCAGGTTCTGTCATAATCCTACATTACCTGGAAAGCGAAAAGTTACGAATCGTCGGAACAATTACCATTTCATAATTTTTATGGTTCATGCAAAGCAGCCGAAATTTTTACCAGTCAGCCAAAAGGAACTTCAGCTGCTTGGAATTGACAAGCCGGATATAATCATTGTCTCCGGGGATGCCTATGTTGACCACCCCTCATTTGCTGCTGCTCTTTTAGGGAGAGTACTCTGGGATGCTGGATTTTCTGTGGCAATTCTCCCACAGCCAGACCCGAAAGATCCGAAGAGTTTTCAAAATCTCGGAGAGCCCAGGCTGTTTTTTGCGATATCCGGAGGAAGCGTTGATTCGATGGTCAGCAATTACACTGCTGCCCGAAAAAAACGATCTGATGATGCATACTCCCCCGGAGGGATACCCAGGCGCCCTGATCGTGCCATCCTTGTATATACAGATCTTGTCCACCGGTTGTTTCCAGAGAGTCCCATTGTTATAGGAGGAATAGAGGCATCACTCCGTCGGTTTGCCCATTATGACTACTGGTCAGATCAGATCAGGCAATCCATTCTTGCTGATGCTCCGGCAGATCTGCTTGTGTATGGAATGGGCGAACATGCCTTATCCACAATAGCCAGACTGGCTGACAGTGGGGAAAAACCTAAAGAGATGCAGGACATCCCAGGCACGGTATGGAAGATACCCCCAAAACAATTCGAAGGCCTTGCTCTTCATAATACCTGCATCCTTCCTTCCTACATAGAAGTTAAAGAATCACCAGAGGCGTTTTGTCTTGCCCATACCCGGATAACTGAGAATCAGAATCCATTTACTGGTAAGATCCTTGTACAGCGACATCCAAAGACAGTAATCATGCAAAATCCGCCCGCCCCACCCCTTTCTACTCCTGAAATGGACAGGATTTATGGTCTCCCTTACGTAAGAGCCCAGCATCCGTCCTATAAAGAAGAGATTCCAGCATTACGCCCGGTTCGATTTTCCGTAATTTCTCACCGTGGCTGTTATGGGGGTTGTAATTTCTGTGCTCTTGGAATGCATCAGGGAACGATTATCCAGAGTCGGAGTTATGATTCCATAATAAAGGAGATTGCATCATTTCAGAAAATACCCGGTTTTTCAGGCGTGGTAAGTGATGTGGGCGGGCCAAGTGCAAATATGTACGGTGACAGATGCATAAACTGGGAAAAGAGAGGTGCTTGTCAGGACCGGGAATGTATTCGCTGCTCATCCATACAATCTGGTATAGAACGGTATCTTGATCTTCTTGATGATGCCGAACGGTTGCCAGGTATTTCACATGTATACATAGGTTCGGGCCTTCGGTATGACCTGATTCCGCATGATCCTGATATCATGAAACGAATATCAAGGCATATTTCCGGGCAGATGAAAGTCGCACCAGAACATATCGTCAGAAGTGTGACAGAATACCTGAATAAGCCGGATAAAGAGTGCTTTGAAGCATTCAAAGAAGAGTTTGAAACCTCACAGGTTGGAAAAAAGTCCAGACAATATCTCATACCCTACCTGATGTCAGGTCATCCGGGCTGTACTCTTGCAGACATGATAAACCTGGCAGAGTATCTTCGTGATCATCATCTGTATACCGAACAGGTACAGGATTTTACTCCGACCCCCCTGACTACATCAACCTGTATGTATGCAACAGGCTTCGATCCCAGAACAAACAGACCGGTTCATGTACCAAGAGGAGAAGAGAAAAAAATACAGCGGGCAATGTTGCACTGGAAAAATCCTGCACATTATCATCTTATTTTTGAAGGACTCCGAAAAGCAGGACGGGAAGATCTTATCGGAACACAGGAACACTGTCTCATCTCTCCGAGAAAAGGTGTTGTGATCAAGGCTTCCCGGAAGAAGAATCAGAGTCCTCGTTGATTGATTCAGGTATCTTCATCCCACAACTAATACATTCCTCGATAGTATCAGAGTATGTCCGGTATGCATCTGCCAGAACCGTTGACTGGGAAGTCAGGCCGGCAATCATTATAGCCTCGAGTATTTCGTCCGGATTTGCACCTTTGCGAAGGGCTGCCTGAACATGATAATCAGTACAGTGATTACATCGAAGTGCCGCAGACACCGCAAGACTGATAAGCTCAACGATCTTCGGATCCAGGGTTCCAGTTTTAAGGACGGAATTTTTGTAGAGCAAATGGGATATCAAAACCTCAGGGCGTTCAGACATCCGCTCAAAAATAAGCGGGGCCCTTCCATAGTCTTTCCGAATAGCTTCAACCCATTCCTGTGCGGTTTCGGCAGCTCCGTGTTCTAATACCTCTTTTATTATATTTTCAAAGCCATTTTTTGGTTTACCCATATTATCACCCTGACCAGAAATCTGTCCTGAAGAGAGTCATACTTACCGGTCAGGTATTAGGGCAGGATAATCCTTTCATGACTGCAGGTGGATCTATGTACTATGATCGCACAAAAGAGCAGCATCCTTTTGGTGCTGGTTCTTGCCGGTTGTATTCTGCTTGCCGGTTGTACCAGTTCAGGGCCATCTGAAGCACCAAAAACTCCTATGCCTACTCCTTCTCCGACCACTCTTCCCCCAACACCAGAAGAGACAATGGCACCAGAACCAGGAGAGGAACTAACAATCTTTGACGGACCAGTCACAGAACCTCCGGCAGAACTTGATGTATCTGTTTCAGCTCAGAAAGATCCGGTATACAACAAGATCACCGCAGTGTTTGATGGTGGGAAAGGCCAACAACTTCTCCAGTCCATCATGGTCAGGGTAACCACTGCAGATGGAGTGACATCAGAGCAGCCACTCCCACCAAACCGTGGTGCTGAGGTTATGTTTGACGGTTCAAAAGGAGCTGACAGAGTACAGGCCGCAGTGTATTACAAAAACGGGGCATCATATCTCATTCTTGATCAGAAAGTAGGTCAGACAAGGGGAATTATTGCCACAGCGACACCGACAATCGCCAGCGCTCCAGAACAGTCATCTGGCGGATTGTATGAAGGTCCGGTTACACAGCCGCCACAAAACCTGGTTGTCCTTGTTGATATCATCAAAGATCCAGTATACCGGGTCATCACCGCAACATTCAGAGGAGGGCATGGTCAGCAATTAGTTAAGACAATCCAGGTGCATGCTCTGCTTTCCGACGGTTCAGAAGTGACCAAGGATCTTGCAAGTAATACAGGCAGTATTGCTGAAATTCAGGGAACATCCGGAAATGATAAAGTCCAGGTTATTGTGTTTTACAAAAATGGTGAGCAGTATAAAATAAGTGAAAAGGTATTCGGCCCGAGAGGCTGAACCCTTATCTTTTTTTCAGCCAGAGCGACGTCAGAGCCAGAGCACCTGCAGCGGTAAATAGGCTAATCGGACTTTGTGTGGGTTCAGGTATTGGTGTCTCCACAGGAGTTGTATTTACAGGTTCAGGAGTCTGCACTACAACCGGAACAAGTGTCCCAAATACCGGAACAGTCTGTCCGGGTATGATAGAAGTGACCGCAGTCCAATCCTGGTATCCGGGAAGTGTTAATCTCATCTCCACCTGACCAGCAGGAAGTTCAGGAATAGTAACCGGAGTGATGCCAACCGGAGAACCGTTTATCAGAACATTTGCTCCAGCGGGGACAGATGAGACCTGAACTGATCCGGTCGTTACCGGCGTCAGAGTTACCCGTATCTTGGTGTCCAGATTTGATTCAACATAAACTCGTTCAACCCAGTCCTGGTATCCTGCAAGCCTGATTTGAACGGTTCTGTACCCCGCAGAAATATCCCGGAGGACATGAATACCAGACTGACTGATTACACCTGAACTGACTCCATCAACAAATACTTCACCACCAGGAGGAGTGACAGCAAGTGAAAGGGTTCCGGTTCGCTGTGGTGGAAGCAGGGTCAGGATTCCTCTGAGGACATTATTTTTACCAGGTTTTGGTGCCTGAACAATGGTTTCGTTATAGGTTGTATAACCTGGCGCTTGTATCATCAATTGATGATGAACCGGCCGGCTGCTTGTTGCTGCCGGAACGAGTACGGATCCTTTCTCAATATTGCCCACAAACTCCCCATTAAAATAGACAGAAGCGTTTTCAACATTTGACCTGACTTCATAAAAAGCAGTTTCAACCTGTTCATCTCCAAAGGCTACAAAACCCGAAATAAGAAGGAGAATCCCGATTAAACAAAAAACATAACCTGAAAAGAGAAGTGATTTTTTTATCATAACAACCAGCAATCCTTTTGTTCGTATAAATCAGTTTTTTTTGATATTCTCACTTTTTCCATATCCCAAAAGCAATCACACTGCCAATCCCAACAAGAATCATCGTTGCAAGAAATCCGGGACCTCCCGCTGGAGGAGAGACAGGAGTGCTGGATACCGGGATCAGGGATCCAGAAACTGAAACCATCTGACCACCAGAAACAGTTACTTCAGTTGACCAGTCCTGGTACCCTTCCTGCCTCAAAAGAACCCTATGAGAACCAACTGTGGCATTAACCACTGCCGGGGTTAATCCGGTGTAAAGATCATCCACATATATCTGGGCTCCCGGAGGCGTTGATGAGAGATCAAGAGAACCACTTGTTTCCTCCTGAAGAGTTACCCGAATTTCAGCAGGCAGACCATCAGGGACATTAACCCACATATCCTGGCTCATATACCCGGAGTATGAAGCATTCAGTGAATGTTCTCCCACCGGAATGTTTTCCAAAATAAGGACACCGGATTCAGGGACTGTTCCCACATTTTTCCCATCAAGAGTTATTTCCATGCCTACCGGATCCCCGTCGATATGCAAAGTCCCAGTCGTCGGGTATACTGTTCCGGCATCCAAAGATCCATCTCCACAAACCAGCCCACTCCCGAAGACCAGAAGGAGAGAGATTGAAAGGAATGCAACTGAAGATTTTGATATTTCTCTCATTGCTTTCCAGGCTCCACAGGACTGCATGAGGGAAGAGATTCAGGCTGAGGGGTTGATACCAGTACCGCTTCGATTGATCCCATACTCCCACCAGTAATTGACACATTCGCTACCCAGTCCTGATATCCTGCTTTTCTGACCTGAACACCATGTTCTCCGACAGAAATACCGGTAAGCTTGAGCGGCGTGAGACCTACTACCCGGTTGTCAAGATAGATATCACCACCCTCTGGGCTGGAGTTTACCTGCAGTTCACCAAATGGAGAAGGAACCATCTCAACACGATATGTCGTAAGGGCATTATCATCGACATAGAGTTGATCAGAAACCGGCTTATCTCCCGGCCTGCGCGCAGAAACCGCATAAAGACCGCGTGGAACAGTGTATGCGATCAGGACACCCGAATCTGGAGTCGCGCCCATACTCACGTTGTTTAAGAAAAATTCTGCACCCACTGGATCACTAACAAACTTGACAATCCCGAAGTTATCATACGTGGTTTTACTAAGGTTTACCAGGTATGCAATGGTCTTTGTAGGTTCTGTCTGGATAAAAGGACCTGCATATGGAGCATATCCGCTATATTCTACTCTGACATTCTGCCATGAAGGTGCAACACTGGTGTCGACCGGAATGGTCAATGATCCTCCGGATACATACCCCATATATAAGGTATCAAAATAAACACGAGCTCCTTCAATCTCTGAACGGATCTCTATGTATCCGATTCCAGGCGAAGAAAAGGTTTTTTCATCCGCTATTACCTGACTGCACAGCATGGTGAGTAATACCACCAGACCCATCAGTATGATATGCCTGTTCATACTTCACATCAACCCCTTATATGTGAGAATGGGCTATGAACTCTCATAATCCTTTGGAATATATCAAGAGGACAAGCTGGAAAACAGGATGAAGAAATGTGAATTTTGAGAGTTTAGTAGTCAGAAAAGTTCAGATAATGCATGACTTCCAGTTGATCCAGAAACTGATCGTCTGACTTAACAAGATCAGCAATACTGTTCCTTGGTATTTCAGATGAACCGAAAGCAGGGTGTTCTTTTGTCATGATAGGTAGGAGGATGTTACAGGAAAGACCGGAGGTCTCCTGATCCGGATTTTCAATACCGAATGGAAAAAGATCTAATGATGCAGGATTGTGTGGTATTACCTGCACATCTGATGAGGACAGGACACATGATGAGGATGAAGGATACCAGACGAGGGGATGATATGGTGCATTGGTGTAGGAGGACATGTGTGAATGCATGATATTATTCCTGTGTTGTCTGTTTTTTCAGGATTTACATGGAGGTTTCGTGGATATACTCCGTGTTTAAGGTACACGGATGTGTCCTGTTCACAGGTCTTCCTGTGACATCACAGTGTTAGGTGAAACTGCAGATAAGGGTTGAAGCAGAAATAGAACGGAATTCGTTCAGACTAATTGTATTCCAGATAAAACCACTATTTGATTGTCTGTTCATCTTCCTTGAACAAAATCATAAACAGGCCAAAAAGATACAGTTCAGAATACCTGAAACATGGATGCCTCATGTTACAACGTTCTTAAGAGATAAAGAAATGTATTGAGTAAATCCCGGAGCAAAACCTTCAAAAACTAGTTGCAACTGGTTGCAACACTTTATTTTGAGAGAGGAAATGGTCGTCTGTGAAGCACATTCGGGTGAGTTCTGATCCCATGACGCAGAAGAAGGGGCTACAATCAATACTGCTGAAGAGTGATAGGAAAAAAGATGAAGGTTATACGAGCATTCCGGTTTCCGAGAAGGGCTTGACCTTCATCAGAATATAATCACGCATCCGTGAAGGTCTGATATCACAGATATCTGATATCCGGACACCAGCTTCAACTTCAATGGTCCGAATCTGTGCAGCATACGGATCATAGGGTAATTTTACTCTGACCCCATCCATCTGCACAACGACGGGAATCGGGGATGTAACATCATGAATGTCCGGAACCGTCTCGAGTATGACATCCATGAGACGAGCAGGGGCAATAGACAGGGGATCTTTTGCGATACTGGATCGCTTCGCATCAACAACCCGTGACACTTCTGCGACAATGTCATCAAGCCTGGCGAGATCTTCCGGTTCCTTGGTCCGATGCATAAACCTGCCAAGGCCACCGACATAACCGGATACTGGCGGATCTATGATTTTCATCAGAGTTTCTTTTGTTGGCCCGCCACAAACGATGATCGGAACACGAATCCCCCGTCTGAATGTCGGCATCTTCTCCTGGATACAGGTTTCAAAATTACCATAAAGATAAATGGCAAGATCATGCTCATTGATGATGTCACGTTCCTCATCTGACAAAAGACCAATTCTTTTCCCAAATCCCCGAGCAAGACCTATCATATTGGTTTTTGCTCCGGCTGTCCTAAGATATTCCGCAACATCGCAGGATGCATGAGGAAGATGATGAATCTCAAGTGACATTGAGACGATTGCTATCTCTGTCCCTACAAGGGGTGCAGGGATTACTTCTCCGGCAAGAGGTCGTGAAACCACCCGGAGGATTTCGATATCTTCTTTTGGAATGAGTGCCTGAAGGACCACTTCCTGGGCAATCATATGTTTCTGGATGATGTATCCGCCCATATCCTCGATGAGATCCAGGATTTCATCATGACGAAAGACACCGCCCTTATATGTAATCGGGACCAGGATCATGAAGCGGCCTCCATGATACGAAACTGCTCATCTACGAGAGGAGCCACATCTTCTGGCAGGGTATTTTCACTTGCAACAAACCAGAACTTTCCTTCATGAAAGAATTGTTTTTTAATTCTGAACCCTTCTGGACAGATGACCTGCATTGAATAGATAAGATCCTTAAAAAGGCCCTCCGTGGGATCAGCAACTGCCAGGATTTCAATATCCTGCTGGTTTGTTTCTGCAGAAACCTGAATCTCTATAGTAAACCGGTCAGGCTGACTAATCCGATCTTTCCCGTACCTGGTCCAGAGGATTTGAAGGAGATCGGCAAGATATGTCTCATCGGCAATTGCAAGAGTAATTTTCTGTTCATCAAACGTTACACCGGCAAGGTCTGATACCGTAATAGTACGAGGGACGGTCCTGGTAATTCCGACTGCAACAAAAATTGGAACTTTCGGATCGACAAATATCCGAAGTTTTTCCAGGACTTTGAGAAGATTATGATCAGTGATTACCGTTGAGGCTATCCGTCGGTAGAGAGCCCCTCCGACCGGCTCGGTTGAGTCAACTTCAAAATACTCAAGAGTTGACATGATTCCTCAGTTCTTCTCCACAAATCCTGACGACAGGAGAGCAGCACCCACAGAACCGATATACTGAGAGTGATGCGGAACAACGATTTCTGTCTGGAGCAGATTTCCCATGGCACGGACAAGACCCTGAATAAGTGACGTCCCTCCCACCATCACAACCGGCTCTTTAATGTCTATCTCCTGGAGCTGTTGTTCAAAGACCTGTTCTGCAACAGAATGACAGGCAGCTGCTGCAACATTTTCTTTTGAATGACCTTCAGCGAGGGCATTTACAAGGCTCTGTGTTCCAAAGACGATACAATAACTGTTCATTGGAACATCCTCACCCATACCTTTCATCGCAAGAGGGCCGAGTTCGGTGATATCCACCCCAAGACGCTTTGCGGTCATCTCTAAAAACCGGCCAGATGCACCTGCACAGATACCCCCCATAGTAAAGGTTCCCGGAATACCATCAAGAACAGATATTGCTTTGTTATCCATTCCACCGATATCTATGACAGTTGACGGACCATGCTGACAATCTGCCAGAAAAACTGCACCTTTACTATTTACGGTCAATTCTTCCTGGATAAGATCGGCTTTGATACGTTCACCAATCAGGAACCTGCCATACCCGGTTGTTCCGATAGCATCAAGATCGTCCCGTTTAACTCCGGCTTCCTCAAGTGCAAGAGCGATTACCTCATCTGCACTGTTTAGAACCTCAGTCGTCGGTCGCCAACCGGTTCCGATGATCTCATTATCCTGCATGATGATCGCCTTTGTTGTGGAGGATCCAGAGTCCACCCCCATGGTAAGCCCAGTCTGTCGTTCCCTAGCAAGAAGGGCACGTCGTCGGGCAATAGTGGTAAGGGCTTCCATTCTGGTCAGAAGTGTTCCGGACGTCGTTCGCTCAGTGAAGGAATAACTTACCACCGGAAGCTTGGAGTGCTCATGAATATATCGCCGGAGTTCATTTCTTACAATGGCAGCCTCTGCACACCTGAAACATGATGCGATAAAGACGGCATCGGCCTCCGCTGATCCCTCAACCAGTGCTACAGCCCTGGCAATTGCAAGTTTCAGATCACCTGATTTGACATCAAGTCCGAAATCCTTAAAATTTCTCCGGATATCCCGAAGAGAGAGATCGGGGAAGAAAACTTCTGCACCAACAGCTTCTGCTGCAGCATAAATCTCCTTTTGAACACCAGAGTACTCCGGGCCACAAGACAACTGGGCTATCCGGACGGTTTCTTCTTTCATGCTGCACTCCCGAGGTCTTTGAGGAAATCACGGACTCTGCGGACAAAGATAATTCCTTCCTCTTCGTCTGCAGGATAATCAAGTTCCAGAATCGGGATATCTTTTTGTTTGACAAGGAACTCAACCAACTCATCAGTACGTGCACATCCCATACACCCAAAGGCAAAATCAGGATTTCTGACAATGATAGCAGCTTCTGCCTGATCGATCAGGGGACCAAACAGTGACATTCTTCCCCTGACACCAGAGGGGACTTCAACTGCAGCCCACTTCAATCCCTTTTTTGCATCATCAGGAGTCATCTGAAGAGGGGGTGAGTCAAGACCAGCAGTCTGAATCCGTTCCCTGATAGAAAGAGCTGTCCCGAGTGGTTTATGCCCGAACCGTGCCACAAGATCCGAAAGGATAAGGCTGGTAGCTGGGTATATAAACACCTGTGCCATTCAGGCCTCCTGCTCAATCAGTTCTACCAGTCGTTTCACCGATAGTCCCTCCGGAGCCGCGCTAACTTCCATTTTGTCAGACTGAATTGGGGATTCATCCAGTTTCTCAAGTCCGACCGCAATTCTCCTGATAAAACCCATCTCATATTCATGTCCAAAATACCCTGGTCGTGCTCCCCCGAGATTTGCCCGGCACCGGCGGGGATCACCCGGTGGAAAACCCCGGTCCTTCACATAGATGTGGGCCGGGTCAAATGCCCTGATGTGAGCGATCACCCGCTCGACCTCATCTTCAGGTCCGGTCACCTGCAGGCCGAAACAGGTCTCTTTGATCATAACTCCACCTGAGACCTCATACGCACGGGCAGCGATATCATCAGGTGTTGCCTTATATGACTCAATGAACACATATTTCGTTACCGTTCCGGCATACAGAGGCGGGATTTGATCCTTCATTTACTGACCTCCCTGAAAAATACAACCTCTCCTTCCTCAAGTCCTGCAATTTTGTCCATATCAATCACAGTTCCAATGATGTTTGTCCCGGAGAAAGGTTCGGATGTCGGACCAAACTCAGATGAAGGAACAGACCGTACCCCGACAATTCCAACCCCTTTACAGGAATCATTTGTCATAGCAAAAACCCCTGCATCAACCGTCGAGACGGGAACATTTTCAGGGATGACATTGATCGTTTTTGGGATTTTTGCTTTAAAGAGGGTCACTTCTTCAAAGGAAAAGAGCATCGGGAGCTTCCCGATCGTATGATATTTCAGGCCGGTATATTCCCTGAAAATTTTGCATGTCATTGGTGCTTTTGCGTCATCAAGAGTAATAGCAATGACCTGCTTGTCAGGGATAGTATGTACTTCAACAGTCCCACCCGAAAGAACTTCAAGAGTGGTGACTGGTTTTTGACTTGTTACCACCCGATCCGGTCCCCTGATATCAGAAGTAAGGGTGATATTTCTCGATAGAGCATATGCTTCAGCATCTGCAAGAGTCATTCCAACAAGATCAAACTGATGAGGATCTACCCGGATCTGAATCCGGTCACCTTCCTGCGCAATTCTGCAGAGTTCAATTCCATGAATGACGTGGCCAATAACGGTATGAGCAAGACTTCGGGGAAGATCCTGCGTATAAATATATATCGACCCCCGGTTTTTTCCGGAAGTCCGCATTAATACGGTTCCTTCCCGTCTTGCAGAACAATCCTCACATGGCACATCTGTTCCAGCAAGAAGATCGCATCTGACATGAGTTGAAAGCCGCTTGTCAACCGTAAAGACAGCATCTTTCAGAGCAAGAAGCATCCTGTCAACGCTGTATGCCGTCTTCGGATCATACCCGTCCGCATTCATTCCTTCTGCCTGAACACGGAGATGAGTAATAAGGTGCATCCCCTCTTCAAGGACTATTGAACCATCAGTCGAGGTCTTGGCATCAGATGATTCTGCAAACGAGATCACCGGTTCAACAGAGAGAATGGTATCATGTTCAGATAACCGATCCATCACTCCCATTCCGGAGATTACCCGTGCAATTATACCACCCTCTAAAGGACCTCCATGATCGGCTGCATGGGTTTTTCTGCAGAAGACCAGGAATGATCTGCCAGGGTCATAACCTCCGGAACCAAGGGCAAGATCTCCCCGTTCATATCGTGTGGGTTTTCGTGATGGTGTAAAAGAAGAAGAAAACGGTCCAAAACTAGCAACCTGAAGGTCCTGCCAGCCGGATTTTGCACCTGAAAGACCGGAGAGAATCTCACCGGCATTTGTCCCCTGGACCGTCTCAACAACCACTTCCCCGGCAGTTGTCTTAATCAGAAACTCTTTCGTCTCTGCCCGGCTGATGGTGACCGGGCGGATAATGCCAAAACAAAGTTCTGGATCACGACCCAAAAGAACGTCATCAACCGTCGAACCTTCCTGAATTGTTGTTATTTTTCCATCAATATGGACTGTGGGCATTGCCACCCCTTTTTATTCATTTGCCATTCGTTCCCGTTCCTGCTCGGTAACTTCGTCGAGCACCTCCGCAGTAGGCCCGATTTTTACAATCTTTCCAAACCGCATCAGGGCACACCTGTCACAAATGTCCCTGACAAAATCCATGTCATGGGAAACCACGATAAATGTCTCTTCCATCTCTTCACGTGCATGCATGATGGAATGTTTGACATCGACCTTGGTTATCGGATCCATTGTACCGGTTGGTTCATCTAATACAACAATATGTGGTTCTCGGATAAGAACCTGGGCAAGGGCAACCCGGTGACGTTCTCCTTCACTTAATGTTGAGGGCAGTCGTTCAAGAATTTCGCGAGCCTTCTCCTGGGTAAAACCAGCCATCTTCAGGGTAATGATCGCCTTACGCATGGCCAGTTCTTTGGGAAACTCAAGGCCAATGGCATCAGTCAGGTTATCTAGGATTGTCCGGTGGGGGAAGAGATCATACTCCTGATGTAAAAGACCAATGTACTGTTTTGCCCGACCCCGAAGATCAAAACCGGGTTTTGTCATATCCACCCAGTCTTCACCAACAAGCACACCCAGATCTCCACTGGTTGGTTCAATTATACCGGCAATCATCTTTGAAAGGGTTGTTTTTCCAGCCCCGGAGGTCCCGATTATTCCAAATACCTCCTTATGATAGACTTCAAACTGGACTCCGTCGACAGCCTTGATAAGGCCCCGGTCCACTGATATGTATCGCTTTGATAACTCTCTGGCCCGAAGGATATCTTTTCCAAGTTCAATTTCACAAAATGTTTCAAGGTCAGAAAATCCTTCCATAAAGACCTGAACAACCTCATCCGGAGCCCCAATCTTCTTAATGTGTCCATCTTCAAGAAGGATTGCCCTGGTCACCACATCCTCAAGAATCTGGGTGAAGTGCGAGGTGACAACCATCGACATACCATTGCTCTTTGCTGCGTTTTCAAGCATATTATGTACGAGGCTCGCTGTTTTGGGATCAAGAGTCCCAGTAGGCTCGTCAGCAAACAGACAGAACGGCTCTTTTGCGAGCTGACGTGCAAGCACCACACGCTGTTTTTCACCTCCGGATAGATCCCGTGCAATGTGCATCATCCGGTGTGAAAGATGGACCTGATCTATCAGATCTGCTGCACGACCTACTGCTTTACCTGGAGGATACCCGACATCATCCAGGGCGTGAAGGACATTATCAATGACCCGGTCATTTCCATACAATGCAAAGGTCCGCTGGAACATGATGGCATTTCGCTTCATGATCCGTCTTTTCAAGACCTCGTTTTCCGAACTCCAGAAATCAATATCCTGTGGTTTCAGTACAGCTCCACAAACCGGACAAGTCTGCCCTGCATGGCTCTGCACGGTAACATACTCACATGAATCACAGACAGCCATGTGGTATGTAATTGTTCCTGATGAAGGAGGCTGATCGACACCCCGAAGAAGGTGCATCAGCACTGTTTTTCCTGCACCGCTCCGTCCAATTATGCCGAGTATTTCTCCTTCCTCAAGTGTAAAGGATATATTTTTCAGGACCTCCTTTCCGTCGAAGGCCATGGTAAGGTTATCAACCGTGATCAGGGGTCTCATCTTGCAAACACCTTTCGTAAGGTATTGTTATCGCTGATGCCTATTACATCTTTATTTCTGCATGCCAAATTTCACGATCGGCAAATAGCGTGATTTATCGGGCCTTTTTTCCCACCAGGGGGATGATTTTCAAAACCTCGCGAATATCTCGTATCCGATGGTCTGCTACATCTGCAAGCTCGGCAGGTTTGACTGATGACTGCTGATCACTGAGAACTGCTATATCAGCAGCTCGCATTGCCCTGAGATCATTGATTGAATCGCCGACCATCACAACCAGGTCATGGTTTTTTTGTAAATCACGAACAATTTGTTCTTTTACCGATGGTGTGGCAACACCAAAAACCCGGTCCTTCGGAATGCCCAGATAATCAGCCATCCGTTCCAGTTTCGCTTCCCGATCCCCGGAGGCAATATATGTACATACACCGCGATCATGGAGAGTAGTAATGGTTTCCAGAGCCCCGAAAAAAGGGGTTCCCCCAGCGGTTACGGTAAATTCAATACATTCTTTACCCATGTGAACGATGAGCCCGTTATTTAATGCAACCACTTCGTTCTCTTTTACTTCTGACCAGATTACACGCATGCATTCCTGCATATCTCCCGCAGTAGCCCAGGTATCTTCCAGAAGAACGGACTGAATATGCTCTTTTTCAACAAGTTTTCGCGTGCACGATATTCCAAATCCGACATCATGGTCCTTGAGGTACTTCGAAATAAGCAGATCTGGTGAAACGGTCATGAAATCCCGGGTATGACCATGTAACACACAAAGAACACGTTCCGGATCTTCGAAGGTGAGAATGGTTGTCTCCACATCTGTCAGCAGCTCACCGGTCAGTATGTTTTTTGCCATCCGATAGGTGCGGAGCAGGGTTCCGGCACTATCAAACACCACAGCTACAGACATGAAAACTCTACCAGATATAATACGAAGGGACAGATAATACCCTTGGCCGGTCTGAAGATATAAAAAACCCAAGGATTATTGAGAAGAAAAAAGATAGAATGTGATATGACGCTTGAGGAGACTGCAGAGAAGATCCAGACGATGGAGATCAGGGGTGCAGGTAGAATTGCCAGGGCTGCTGCACAGGCTCTTCATGATCATTCCCAGACCATTCATCCAGCAGATCTCCTTACCTATTGCCAGGAGATGGAAAAAGCGGCGGAGATACTGGTAGCAACAAGGCCAACAGCAGTGTCTCTTCCAAATGCGGTAAACCTGGTTATGAAACCCTTAAAAAAGGAGTCAGAACTACAATCCGCAAAGAAAAACCTGGAAGAGCGGGCATGTTCATTCATAACTCGATCTGAGGAAGCAGTCAATAAAATAGGAAAGATTGGTGCCAGGCACATCAGGGACGGTGATGTGGTCCTTACACATTGTAACTCTGAAGCTGCGCTGGGTTGTATCCTCAAGGCACATGAGCAGGGAATGAATATTGAAGTCTATGCAACTGAGGTAAGACCAAGAAACCAGGGTCACATCACTGCAAGAACCCTTTCTGATGCAGGAATCAGAACGAATTTTATCGTTGACTCCGCAGCCCGCCATTTCATGAAAGAAGTAGATCTGTGTATCACGGGTGCAGATGCAATAACCGTGAATGGTTCAGTGATTAATAAAATCGGAACCTCGCAGATAGCACTTGCTGCTCATGAGGCCAGAGTCAGTTTTCTTGTCGCTGCAGAGACATACAAATTTGCTCCCCGAACCATCGTCGGAGAACGGATACTTATCGAAGAGCGAACACCTGATGAGATACTCTCAAAAGAGATGAGAAAAAAACTCCCATACGTAACCGTCAGAAATCCGACCTTTGATATTACTCCTGCCGATTACGTTGATTACATTATTACTGAAGCAGGAGTATTCCCTCCTGAAATGGCATATACCATCATCAAAGAGCAGCTTCATTGGGATAATGATGATATGAGCTCAGATTTACCTTATTGTGAGGAAGAATAACATGACAGATGTCGTTGCAACATATTATTTCAGACCAAAAGAAGGAGTAAGTCCTGACTGGGCAGCCAGGGCGATAGCAGAAGAACAGACCACAGGAACATGGACAGAAATTTCAACACGGCAGAATTATGTCAGATACCTTGACGGCCGTATCGGGGATATTATTCCAACTGGACAAGGATATACCTGTTCTATCACCTACCCTTCAGAAATATTTGAACCAGGCAATATTCCCCAATATCTCTCTGTTGTTGCAGGGAACCTCTTTGGATTATCACGTCTTGCTGCAGTCAGGCTGATTGATGTCGAGTTCTCCAAGGATATCATTCCTTTCAAAGGACCGGGATATGGGATTGAGGGTATAAGAAAACTTGTAGGAACGACAGACCGGCCTCATGTCGGGACCATTATTAAACCAAAAGTTGGTCTGAATCCAAAAGATACCGCTGAAGTTGCGTATGAAGCAGCAATCGGTGGCGTAGATCTGATCAAGGATGATGAGACCCTGACTGACCAGAAATTCTGCCCCATAAACGAGCGACTCCCTCTTGTCATGGAACAACTGGACCGGGTCAGGAGCGAATCAGGAAGAAATGTGCTGTATGCAGTCAATATCTCAACCGCGGGGGACAAGATTGTAGAAAGAGCCCGGGAAGCAGTCAGAATGGGTGCAAATATGCTGATGATTGATGTCATCGTTTGCGGATTTGATGCCGTAAGAGCAGTTGCAGAAGAACCCGGACTGAACCTTCCCATCCATGTTCACCGGACCATGCATGCAGCAATTACCAGAAACCGCGAACACGGAATCGCCATGAGACCGCTCTGTCGTCTGGTCAGAATGCTTGGTGGTGACCAACTCCATACCGGGACTGTATCAGGTAAAATGGAGCATGATGTGACTGAATTGCGCGGTGACAACCTGGCACTTACAGAACCCTTCTTTGATCTGAAACCAGTATTCCCGGTTGCAAGCGGGGGACTTCACCCAGGTGGAGTTGACAAGGAGATCAGACTGCTCGGGCGGGATATCATCCTCCAGGCAGGGGGCGGGATACATGGACACCCTGACGGGACACGAGCCGGGGCTGCTGCAATGCGACAGGCGGTAGATGCTGCGGTTGCGGGTATTCCTCCAGCCACATATGCCCAGGATCACCCAGAGCTGAAGCGGGCACTGGATAAATGGGGAATTGCAAACTGATATACATGGAAATACCATTTGTCAAACTCCACGGTAACGGGAATGACTTTATCCTGATTGATGAATTTGCCGGTGCGATAATCCCGGATGAGATGAAGGCTCACTTTGCATCTCTGTATTGTGATCGGAGATTTGGCATCGGTGGGGATGGGGTGCTGTTTCTTCAAAAAGAAGGAAATGATATCAGGATGCGTCTGTTCCAGCCAGATGAGAGTGAAGCAGAGATGTGTGGAAATGGTATCCGGTGCCTTGCAAAATATGTATTTGATGCAGGATATGTTAAGAGCCCATGCACGATACAAACTCTAGCCGGACCAGTTACAGTAAAGATGGAATACGATGAAGACGGGGACTTCATGGCAGAGGTAGAGATGACAAAACCTGCATATGATGCCCCGGCTATCCCGGCAAAGGGGAAGGGTGATTTTCATGAGATCATCAACGGATATGAAGTATATGCAGTAAACACAGGAGTTCCGCATGCGGTGGTCTTTTTCAGGGATCTTGATGTCGTTGATATCACGAAAGTGGCTCCAGGTATCAGATCCAGCCAGTTCTTCCCGGCAGGAGCAAATGTCAACCTTGTTCAGGTGACCGGTCCTGACTCAATAAAAATCCAGACATGGGAGCGGGGTGTTGAAGGAGAGACATTATCCTGCGGGACTGGTGCTACTGCTTCAGCAGCCATTGCTCACCGGTTATCCAAAACCGGACCGGTTGTTGAGGTTGAAACCATCGGTGGGCCCCTGACCATAACCCTTACCGACGGGGCTTTCATGAAAGGTCCGGCTGAAACTGTTTTTAAGGGCGTTCTTACTTTAGAGGAATAATCCTCTTATTGTTCCCTGTTTTTCACATAATAACCGGCTGCTTTTCCTGCAGACAAAACCAGGAGCAAAAAGCCGCATACTGATCCTACCATCAGGATGACAGATGCAAGGGGTGAGACACCAAACGGGCTCTCTCCCCCTCGTATCAGAAGAAGGATTCCTTCCGGGAGTGCCTGTGCAAAACTGCTGTGAATAGTAAGAGGATCATACTCTGTAGATCTGCTCATCCATCCGGCAAGGTGAAGGCTTGTTCCAAGCATAATTCCACCGGTTATGATAAGAGCCGTCACCATACCAAAGAGATCATAAATGGTTCCATCTGACCATACCATCTCCTCCACCAGGTATCTGGTCTGGTGAATGAGAAACAGCAGAAGGAAAAATTCTGCTGGCAAAAAAAGCGATGACGCTGCAGGCCATACCGAAACCCAGAACGTTTCAGTGGCGATGAGAGCCAGAATACACGAGATGAGAAATCTGCGTCGGTCTCCTCTCATACTATATATCCCGGTAATGAACAGGAGCGTTACAAAGAATACCGTGATAAATCGTGATGAGAAATCAGCGGGAAGCACCGGTACGATGATGACCAGTGGTATGAAGGGCAGGAACAGGATGGGAAGATCATGTGCAATTCTGTTTTCTTTGTGGGATCGATTCTCATTACTATCCGGAATATGCCGGACAAAATTCATAGTAGTATTGTTCTCTCTAAAATGATGAACCACTCGGACATATGAGATGAATATCTTTAATGCACTCGGCGGGAAATCATGTGATACCGGAATACTGAGATCTATGGTCGATATAATTAGTGACAAAGAGGCAGAACGGTGGAAATCAGAGGGGATCCGGTTTGCCACCAGTCAAAAATTTGAAGATGCCATCCGATGTTTTGAAAAGGCCTCATCACTCAATCCGGTTGATGAAGAGATCTATTTTCAAAAAGGCCTGGCTTTTATGAACCTCATCCGGTATCAGGAAGCAGTAGAGTCATTTGAAGAATCCCTCAAATTAAATGACAAGGATCCCAGATACTGGCTTTATATGGGCATTAACTACTTTTTCATGGGACGATATAGCAAAGCGATACCCTGTTTCAATATGGTTCTCGAGATTGATCCTGGGAATCTGCATGCATTAAGCAACAAGGGATCAGCTCTTGCAGAGATAGATCGGCATCAGGAATCAGTAGAATGTTTTAACCGGATGCTGGAACTGATGCCAGGGGACGTAAACGCTCTTTTTAATAAAGGGATCAGCCTGCAGAAACTTAAAGACTATAAATCCGCGATTGGCTGCTTTAAAGAGATATTAAAACAGGATCCCCAGGACTCAGATGCCTGGTTTGAACTGGGGAACTGCCTTTCAAAGACTGATAACTGCAAAGAAGCTATAAAATGCTTTGACCGGGTCATTAGGATTGAACCAAACCATGCTGAAGTATATGATGCAAAGGTTGAATGTCTGCGAAGTCTTGGTCTGAACGATGAAGCAGATGATCTTATTGCCAAACGTGAAATGGATGACTGGTGATCAGAGTATTTGATCAATGAAAAAATCTAAATCTTTATTTCTCCCGCTCTCCTATGCCATAGGTTGGATGAGTTGTACAATAATCGTGGGCGGTAACTTTGGTGATGAAGGCAAGGGGAAGATTGTTTCTCATGTTGCTCACCAGGATCGCCCTACAATAATCACACGGGGAGGTGTTGGTCCGAATGCAGGCCATACCGTTATGGTCGGCGAGAAGAAGTTCGGAGTCCGCATGTGCCCGTCAGGTTTTGTCTACCCGGACGCACGTCTCATGATTGGAACAGGTGTGTTGGTAGATCCGCGGGTTTTAAAGCAGGAGATTGAGGTTCTCGGCGTAGAAGGGCGGATTTTCCTTGATAAGCGGTGTGCAATTATTGAAGAATCGCATATTCAGGAGGATAAAACCAACACTCACCTGTCACAAAAGGTTGGATCAACCGGAACCGGGTGTGGCCCAGCAAATCGTGACCGGGCAATGCGAGTAGCCCGACTTGCGCGGGATCTCCCTGAACTGAATCCCTATCTTGTCGATGTGCCAC
The DNA here is from genome assembly GCF_019263745.1 of Methanospirillum hungatei. Taxonomy (NCBI): domain Archaea; kingdom Methanobacteriati; phylum Methanobacteriota; class Methanomicrobia; order Methanomicrobiales; family Methanospirillaceae; genus Methanospirillum; species Methanospirillum purgamenti. The sequence goes on along the minus strand of NZ_CP077107.1, from coordinate 2,226,632 downwards.
TTGAGGTCAACACCGCTCTTGACAACGACGAGAACGTAGTGATTGAAGGAACCCAGGGATTTGGTATCTCACTTTATTTTGGTTCATATCCATTCGTGACCAGCAAGGATACCTGTGCAGCACAGATGGCAGCAGATAATGGTGTTGGACCGACCAGAATCGACGATGTCATTGTTGTCTTCAAGGCATTCCCAACACGGGTCGGTGAAGGACCATTCTCAACTGAGATGTCCAGTGAAAAGGCACACGAAAAAGGAATCCAGGAGTTTGGAACCGTCACCGGAAGAGAAAGGAGAATTGGAACCTGGGATAGTGAAATGGCACACTATGCAGCCATGATAAACGGATGTACCCAGGCTGCCATCACCGGTATTGATCATGTTGATCCATCCTGTTTTGGAGCAACAAAATACTCCCAGCTGACTAAACCAGCAAAAGATTTCTTAAAGCAGGCGGAAGAGGATATTGGTGCACCAATTACCCTTATCTCCACCGGGCCCGAACTCTCACAAATAATCGATATCAGGAATGAGTACTCATGAAACGCGAATTATATGATATTCTCTGTTGCCCGGTCTGCAAGGGTGACCTTGAGTTGAAAGTGACTGAAGAGAATGAAGTAGAGATCCTGACCGGATCCCTTATTTGCCACGCCTGTTCGGTTACCTACCCGATTGAAGATGGAATTCCAAACCTTCTTCCCCAGAATATCACATCCTGATGATACTTCAGATCCCGGTTCTTTTTTTTGCTCTGGTCATTGATCGAGTATGTGGCGATCCAAAAACATCGCTTCACCCGGTGGCACTCATCGGACGGTTCATCGGATGGTGGGGAGTACCTGAGCGTTACCCTGCCTGGATGCAGCGGATGGTTGGGATTGTAGGATGGATAATAACCGTCGTCCTCTTTACCCTGCCATTCGTTCTCTTTCAGATTGCAGCTCCATGGTATGTGTACCTGGTAATAGGACCATTTCTTCTCAAAATCTGTTTTGCCTGGAGAGCTCTTGAAGAACATGCACAAGCAGTTGCACGTGCAATATCAGATGAAGAACGTTCAAAGCAGGCATCGCTCCTGGTTTCCCGGGATACATCAGTTTTATCAGAAGAACAGACTCTTTCCGCAGCCTTTGAGTCGGTAGCAGAAAACCTTAACGACAGTATCATAGCACCCCTGTTCTGGTTTCTCATTCTCGGCCTTCCTGGTGCAGCCATGTATCGGGCAGCAAACACCATGGACGCAATGCTCGGGTATACTGATGAGCGAAAGAATCTGGGATGGTGTGCAGCCCGGATGGATGACATTCTCTCATATATTCCTGCCCGGATATGCGGACTTGTTCTCATCCTTATCTATGCAGGAAAAAGGAAACTCAAACCAGCGATTGAAGTTTTCATCCGTGATCGGAAAAAAAGGCCTGGGTTTAATGGTGGAATCCCGATGTCGTTGATCGCGGGAGGAGAGGGGATACAATTTGATAAACCAGGAGTGTACCGGATTGGAAACCGAATTCTGTCACTTCGAATAGCAGGACCTTCAATAATCAGAACGGTTCGTCTTTCAACACTCCTATTTTGTTTTTTTGCCGGTATCGCACTACTATTATTGGACGGTGTATCCAATATATACGGAATATGATACTTGAAGACCTCCGGTTCGGCACCGAACTAATTAAACGGGGATTTGCTTCCATGCAGAAAGGAGGCGTAATAATGGACGTTGTATCTGCCGAACAGGCCAGTATTGCAGAAGACGCAGGAGCCGTTGCAGTTATGGCACTGGAGCGTGTTCCTGCCGATATCAGAGCTGCGGGCGGTGTTGCCCGTATGGCAGATCCAAAAAAGATCATCGAGATTATGGACGCCGTCTCTATCCCGGTCATGGCAAAGGCACGGATTGGGCATTTTGTTGAAGCACAAGTCCTTGAGGCACTTGGTGTAGACATGATCGATGAGTCTGAAGTTCTCACCCCTGCCGATGAAGAATACCATATTGATAAGTCGAAATTTACTGTCCCATTCGTCTGTGGTGCACGAAATCTTGGTGAAGCCCTTCGGAGAATTAACGAAGGTGCTGCGATGATCCGGACCAAGGGAGAAGCAGGAACCGGAAATGTCGTTGAAGCAGTTCGCCACAACCGCACAATCCTCTCTGAGATCAGAAAGCTCAAAGGAATGGAGGAGATTGAGCTTGTTAAGCGTGCACGTGAACTTGAAGCACCTGCTGACCTTGTTATTGAGACGGCAAAACGGCAGCGTATTCCGGTTGTGAACTTCTCAGCAGGAGGTATCGCAACACCAGCAGATGCAGCGCTGATGATGCAGCTTGGAAGTGACGGAGTATTCGTCGGGTCAGGTATCTTCAAATCTGAACAGCCGGAACTCATGGCAAAGGCAATTGTTGAGGCTGTCAACCACTGGAATGAACCAAAGGTAATCGCCGAAGTCTCAAAAGGTCTTGGAAACGCAATGCGTGGTCTTGATGTTCATGCCCTCCCACCTGAAGAGGTGCTCTCAACCCGTGGCTGGTAACGCTGCGGTTGGTGTCCTGGCACTCCAGGGAGATGTTTCAGAGCATATATCTGCATTCGAATCGGCAATACACAACCTGGGACTCTCAATCCCGGTTATACCAGTCAGAAAAGCAGAAGAAATTCCTGAACTTGTAGCCCTTGCTATTCCTGGTGGTGAATCCACCACGATAATGCGGCTCATTGATCAGAACGGGATGCGGGATGTTATCAAAGATTTTGAGGGGGGCATCTTTGCAACCTGTGCCGGTATGGTAGTTGCTGCACGAACCCTCATTGGTGAGACCAGGTTTATTCCTCTTGACCTGCTTGACATTACCGTGAACAGGAATGCATTCGGAAGGCAGCGAGAATCATTTGAAGCCGACCTGCCGATCACCGGATTTGATACTCCCTTTCATGCAATATTTATTCGGGCACCAATTATTACCAGTGCCGGACCAGATGTTACCGCTCTTGCAGAGATACCACAAGGGATCGTAGCAGTCAGAAAAGGGAAAAAACTCATCCTCTCCTTTCACCCGGAGATTAGTCATGACCTCCGGATGCATGAGTACTTCCTGACACAGGTACTGGCCTAAAAAATTATTTTGCTTTTCCCTGATTTTTCACCGCTTCCATGGCGGCTTTTACTTTTTCAGCATCGCCAAGATAATAGTGCTTCAGTGGTTTAAGGTTCTCATCCAGTTCATACACCAGTGGAATTCCGGTCGGGATGTTGAGCTCAGGGATGTCTGCATCAGATATAGCATCAAGATGTTTTACAAGAGCCCGAAGACTGTTTCCGTGAGCGGTGATGAGAACTCGCTTCCCTGATTTGACAGCCGGTGCAATCTCATCATTCCAGTAGGGGATAAACCGTGCGACCGTATCCTTCAGGCACTCGGTCATCGGGAGATCTGTTTTTGCTATATCCTGGTACCGACGGTGAAATGACGGATTGTCCTGGTCATCGGGAGTATATGCCGGTGGTGGGATATCATAACTTCTTCTCCATATATGAACCTGTTTCTCACCATATTTTTCCACCGTCTCTGTCTTATTCAGACCAGTCAAGGCCCCATAGTGACGTTCATTCAGACGCCATGTTCTGATTACCGGAATCCACATAAGGTCCATCTCTTCCTGGATGAGCCAGAGAGTTCGGATAGCCCGCTTGAGGACTGAAGTATAGGCAATATCAAAATCCAGACCATGATCCCGTAGGGCTTTCCCAGCCGCCCGTGCTTCTTCAATGCCCTGGGGGGAGAGATCGATATCACGCCATCCGGTAAACCGGTTCTCCCGGTTCCAGAGGCTTTCTCCATGACGAATCAGAACCAGTGTATACATCATAAATCACCTACCTGTTGGTGATACGATTGGTTAATACTCTGGAAATATTCTTTCCCGCGACAAGAAAAATCCCACACCAGTCATCTACCAGAAATATGATAACACATATGACAAATCAGAGTGTTGCAACCGGTTGCAACTGCTGAAAACAATGCAATTTTTCTAATTCATCCACATATCATGTGAATTGAGTTCTGAAGGGAGTCATCAAAAAACCAGATGCAACCATGGCAAATTCTCTCATTGAGCAAAGTACCTGATGTGGTATGCTAATTTCGCAAAAAACGTATTTTGACAGATTAAACCTGTTTCAGACTGATTTTTCGCGGTTTTATCCTTATCACTTATACGCTGTTTCATTCAACACTGGTATGTCACAGGGGACTCATGCAAAATGGATCAACCATGATCCCATGCATGGATCTCTGTTCGTGAGTAGCGTTCAACATGTCCTCCTACAATCGTTGTTCACTCTCATGAAACAAACACAGGAGAGAATCCATGTCCTCCGGTTCCTCCTACCCAAGAACTTCACCCGGTCTTTCAATAAGGCCGGTTATCCTCCTACATCCAACAACGTAGTAAAGTGAGAAACAATGATCCTGACAAAATTTAGTAACAATTACAACGAACGACAGATCTGTCTCATTGACTATCTCAAAAGCCAGATGAAGCCAGGTTCAAATTTCTTTAAATCAAAATATATCGCCAAAGACACCGGCCTCTCATCAAAAGAAGTAGGAACCAATATGGCAATCCTTTCTGAGATCTGTCCGGAGTTCAAAATAGAACGGTACAGTTATTCAAACAGTACAACCTGGTTAGTTACGACACCACAGGTATAATCCCTTCTTTTCCTCCTCATATGATCCCCTCAATTCCGAAGGGGGTATAATCATTACTTCTGCTTCCTGATTTCTGAGAGAGTATAATCTGTCAGGTCTACAGGTTACATTTGATGTCAAGGGATAAGAGACCTGAACTATCCAACCTGAAGAATATATCCAAATACGACCGAATCCAGGTTAAAAGTTATTTAAATAATTAGACTCGGCACTTTCGTGTACTGGAAAGGTTTTATGGGAACGCTCTCCAATCATCAGTTATGACCATTCGTACCGGATGGGTGCTGATGATAGTATTCCTTGCCGTTTTCCTGCCGGCCCAGGCTGCAGTGAATATTACATCAGAGGGATTAATCGTAAGTGATACCGGATATGCGGGTGGTTCACTGACGGTGATCGAAGTTGTAAAAAACGCAGGGGATGATGACAGCGGGCCGGTCACCATCTCCTATTATCTCGTAAATGAGAGTGAGGGGAGTGCAACACGGGTACCAATAGGATCAGCAGATCTGGAATCAATAACATCCGGAGGGGATTACTCAAGTGTAAAGACCTTCCTTTTGCCCCTTGACCTTGCTGATGGCGCATACAGATTTGTCAGGGAAGTTATGGGGAAAGAGACCACACAGGTTCAGCAAAAAACAGTCCGCATCGCAGACCCGCTCCCTGATGGGAGTGATGCAGACCTTGTGGGTTCAGGACTTATCATCCCTTCCCGAGCAGGACCAGGGGATCAGATAAGGGTGATTGCAGCAGTTGAGAACCGGGGTGGATCTGATGCAGGGAAATTCTATGTTGACGTCTACCTGACTAACCGGAGTGTACAGGCTGCAGAACCGATGCTCCTTGGTACTTGGGAGGTTGGATCGGTTCCGGCCACCGGACAGGCCAGTACAACACGGACCTTTACTGTTCCCCGGGATATTCTTGCCGGGCAGTATGGCATCTTAATGGATGTTGATCCGGGGAACCTGGTTCCTGAGCGTGACGAAGGGAACAATGACTGGTATCGTGATGGCATGATTCGAATAATTGCAGGCGGTTCACAGACCATATCTGTACCGGCTTTTATCAACACCACCACATCCATTGTTGTTGTCACACAGGATCAGAACCAGACAAATCAGTCATAACACCATTTTTTTCTGACGCACCAGAGTGAGATTTATACTGAACCAGGGTACACCTATGTGTGGTAAATTGATACAGCAGTGGATACCTATCTGTAACAACTCATTTTTCGTCACCTTTTTTTTCGTGTTTAGATAGGGGGCCGGCTCTTTTCGGTCCCCGGTATTGATATTCGCTGACAGTTTACCGGAGGTTCGATAAACATGTTCTCAGTATTTGGTATTACAGACCCTGCGATCTGGGGTGGGTACGCATTAGCGATAGGGTTAGCTATTGCCTGCATAATTTACGGAATGATCAACTGGAATAAAGGAGGAAGAGATCATGGCAGTTGATCCGGTTGTGACAACCATCCTGGTTCTGGTGTATGTTGCAATTACATTGGTGCTTGGATATCTTGGATACAAAAAGACACTTCACGCTGAAGATTACCTGCTTGCCGGAAGGGACAGTCATCCGGTGATCATTGCCTTGTCATATGGTGCAACATTCATCTCAACATCAGCTATTGTCGGGTTTGGAGGTGTTGCTGCAAATCTGGGAATGGGCCTCATTTGGCTTACGGTATTTAACATTGGAATCGGAATTCTCCTGGCCTTTGTCTTATTCGGAAAGAAAACACGGGAAAAAGGAGCAGAGACTGGGGCTCTTACCTTTCCGGATCTGATGGGAAAGATCTTCCGGTCACCAAAACTACAGCTTATCAGCGGTATTATCATCCTGCTTGGTATGCCTCTGTACACCGCAGCGGTTCTGATTGGAGGAGCACGTTTCCTTGAAACAACGCTTAGTATTTCATACACCACCGCTCTGATCGCTTTTGCGGTTGTCGTTGCTCTCTATGTTATCTATGGTGGGTTAATCGCCGTCATGTACACCGATGCATTCCAGGGTGCAATCATGCTTATTGGTATGACCGTGCTTCTGGTGTTGACGTACATATATGTCGGGGGAGTAACTGCCGGTCACAAAGCACTTGCTGCCATGTCTGACCTGGTTCCGGAAGCACTTGTCGGACAAGGAATGACCGGATGGGCCTCGATGCCTGAACTAGGATCGCCGATATGGTTTACCCTTATCACCACCCTGGTCCTTGGTGTTGGTATCGGTGTTCTTGCCCAGCCACAACTTGTAGTCAGGTTCATGACCGCAAAAGAGAACAAGTCACTTAACCGTGCAGTCCTGGTGGGTGGACCATTCATCCTGATGATGACCGGGGTTGCCTTTACCGTTGGTGCATTGACAAATGTGTATTTTTACCAGCATGTAGGCAAGATCGCAGTTGATGCAGCCGGAGGAAACGTTGACTCAATCATCCCGCTCTACATCAACATGGCAACACCGGATCTGTTTATCGTCATCTTCATGTTGACCCTGCTCTCTGCAGCAATGTCCACTCTCTCTTCTCTCTATCATACCATGGGAACCGCCCTAGTCTGTGATATCTGGGGAAGAGGACAAAAATGTGCAATGTCCCTCCGGGCAAACCAGATCGGGTGTATTGTTATGATGATCGTCAGTGTTGCCTTAGCTCTTGCCATGCCAGCAGGGATTATCGCAAGGGCTACTGCTATGTTCATGGGCCTTTGTGCATCAGCATTCCTTCCGGCATTTGCTGTCGGCGTGTATGCCAGAAATCCCTCAAAGGCCGGAGCAGTGGTAAGTATGATCGTCGGGACAGTAATTTGGTTTATATGGACCATTTTCGTTCATACCGCTGAAGCAAAAGTCCTTGGAATATCTCAGCTTCTCACCGGGGCTGTCACGATTCTGCCAGCACCATGGACCGTTATCGATCCCCTGGTAATAGCCCTGCCGATTTCCCTTATTGTAATGGTAGTATACCAGCTTCGTGATAGGAAGGGAACAGAAAATCCGGCATAATTATCCCTTTTTTCGATTCAGCCATAAAACGAGTACAAGATCTAAATTCATCTTTTGTTACCAGGAACAGGAGCTCTGAATATCAGAAAAAAAGTCATCAAACCGGCTGAATTTCCTGGATAAAATTTTTTGATAGATACCTGGCATTGATATCTGGAAAAATAAATATTCCAGTAAGTATTCCATTATCTTCTAGAATAGAGATGGATTCACGACTATCTGCTATCAATAACAATTTTATCACCAGGCCGGAATCTTCACTCATCTCCCTGTGAAAAAATGATGATTCGATATCATTTCCACCCATGTAACATTTTACCGGAGCAAACTCTGCAAGTTCCTTTTTACCCACAATAAGATACACATGGACCCGTTTTGCAGCACGAGCAATATCAATACTATATTTTTTTAAAAATTCCTTGTCATTACAGAGAAAGATAATTTCTGATTTTGCCCTTCTTAAAACCATTCGAATCTGGTTATCCCGGGTCCATTCAGTAGAGAGTTTGTACCCCTGCATAAGCGGTTCAGGAGATTCAGTCTCTAAATTTTTCAGCCGAACACATAACTGATCAAGAGAACTCACCGATTCCCGTTTCAGTCTTTCAAATATCAAGGTAAGATCAACCGGAGAATACATGGCCGGAGATTTCCCTGAAGACACGACAAATCCTTTTTGGACCAAAGACGCAAGGGTTTCGTAGATTCTGCCACGGGGTATCTTTGTATGTTCATGAATTTCACGGGCATCGGCTACCCGAAGAGCGGTAAGAATACCATACACCTTTGCCTCGTATTCACTCATCCCGATGCTTTTCAGGTCTGAAAGTAATGATTCGTCTATCATGATTAGCTACTGAATTCAGGAGCATTTTTTTCATATTTTAACATTGGTAACAAGATAGGGCATGATTTCCCGAACATTTCAACCAACGAAATGGACACTCCTATTTCTCTTGTTATCGGCCATGATGATTCTCATGGGAGGAGCAGCAGTCGCGCCTGCACTTCCTTTCATCAGTGAGGCTTTCCCGGATGCATCAGATTCTGTTATCTCCCTTATAATAACGCTTCCTGCACTGGCAATCGCCCTTACCGGTATTTTCCTTGGTGCTCTCTCCGACAAAATCGGGAAAATCAAGGTCCTTATTGTTTCCATAGCCATCTTCACCATCGCAGGCAGTTCCGGCTATTACCTTGACAATATATACGCACTCCTTGCAGGCAGATTCTTTCTTGGGATTGGTATTGCCGGAATTACCTGTACGACATCATCACTGATCCCCTGTTACTATGAAGGGATTACCCGCGCCAGAGTCCTTGGGTATCAGGCAGCAGCCATGGGATTTGGAGTTTTGGTTCTGGAAATGAGCGGCGGATGGCTTGCAGGTATTTCCTGGCATGCAGCATTCCTGATTTACCTGGTAGGTATTGTCATTCTTGCCGGAGTTTTGCTCACCATGAGAGAACCGGTTCTTCCAAAGATTATGAGGGACAAGGATGAATCACCAGAACAATTCCCGACAGCTCCCCTCTTGATGGCGTACATTACTCTGTTTCTGGGGAACATGTTGTTCTTTCTTATGCCAGTCAAATTCCCCTACCTGATTGCGACGATGGATGCAGCACGAATACTTGGAGAGAACACAGCCCTTACCAGTGGATTATTCCTGGGTATCATGGGGTGTGCTTCATCACTCATGGGACTTGCATATGGCAGAATAGTCTGGAGATTTCATCGGAACACGATCCTGACTGCCACATTTGTTTTCTTTGGACTCGGATACTGTTTGTTAGGACTTGCATCATCTCTTGTTGTCGTCGGAATCGCAGTGGTATGTGTAGGCATTGCAGAAGGGATTCTGATGCCAACAATTCTGACATGGATTGCGACAATTACACCAAAACAATTTCTTGGAAGAGCAAGCGGTGGATTTTCTGTATCCTTAAACCTGGGACAATTCGCATCTACCCTGGCCATTGTTCCGGTTATCGCAATCGCTTCAACATATGGCGTCATGTTCGTAACATTCGGCTGTGCAGGTTTTTTACTTGCTGTGCCATTTGTATTCGGGACATTAAAACAAAAATACGCCCTTCCTGAGATAAATCCGGGATCAAAACAGGAGATCTAATTTTTTCACAGAAAGTCAAGCACGGTGTTACCAGACCATTCTCAAAAAATTATCGTGAGAGGATTGCCATGATAATCCGGCCATATGCAGGTCGGGTGATGATGACTCCAACAAGCACACCCAAAATGGTAACGATGGCAAATCCCCGGAGCGTTGAAAGATCCATGAGTGCTAATGGAAGCATTGCAATAAAAACAGTTGCTGCAGATGCCACGATTATGGAAAGGGCTCGTTTTAACCGTTTTACATAGAGATTTGGTGAAGGAACCTTCCCTTCATGCAATATTTCATCCGTGAGAATTACCATCTGATCAATTCCTGTTCCAAGAACTGCAATCAGTCCGGCAATAGTTGCAAGATCAAGCTGCAGGAAGAATGAGGTGATTGCAAGGAGGATGAGTACTTCTGAAGCATTAATAAGCACCATCGGAAGTACAATTGCCGGTTCATGATACCGGTACAAGACACTGATTCCCACTGCAATAAGAGCACATAATCCTGCTACCACACACCAGAACTTAAATTGTTCACCTAACTCTGCAGAGACAGAACCTGATCCCGCAATCTGAACCTCGACCGGGAGTGCTCCGTTTCGAAGATGTATTTCAAGCAGTTTTGCCTGTTCTTTCCCTTCCTGACCATACCCGGTAGAAGCCAGAAGGTTGGAAGTCGGTCTGGTTTGGAGTTCTGCTGCCAGATCAGGAGCAAGAGGGGCGGAGAATACAACCTCTCCGTCTAGTATCATATCCAGATTATGACCTTGTGGATTTTTTACAGCACCGGATGAGATAGCAACCGACCGAAGGTTTTCTGCTCCTTGTGGTGAGATAACAAATGAAACACCCCAGTTATCGCTATTAGGTGGACTTTGGGATGGATTTGCAACTGATTGAATTGAATCACCAAAGAGGACATGAGCGGTCTCATTTCCTATTGTGTGAAACCGGACCTCAAATTTACCCTGTTTACCAACAATTTCTTTGGCCTGACCCATGGAAACACCAGCCATCTCAACCCTGATGTACCGACTGATTCCATTCAGTCCGGTTATGACATAGACCTTGGCATCACGTGTCCCAAGACTGTTAATTTTATTCTCTAAAATCCGTTTAATATCTTCAGCAGTCTCTTTTGTCACACCCGGAGAAAAAGAGACCAATGACGCATTAAGACCTGAAAATATACCACGAAGTTCCTCTTCAGTAATAGATTTCCTGATCTCCAGAGTATCTTCATCCACTTGAATGACTTCTGATCCAAGCTGATTTTTTAGTGCAGGAATGAATGAATCAAGAGTCATATCGGACTTAAACTTCACGGTTGCAGCCTGATATTCAAGTTGGATCCATGAACCTCCATCAAGGTCCAGTCCAAACTGAAGATTGGTCTGAAGACCTGATGGACCTGGATGAGGAAACAGAATGATGAACGACGCAATCACCAGGATAAGGTAAATTGAAACCCTATAATCTTTTACCGTCTCTATGATTGTTTTTTTATCCATTTACAAGCCACCCCGGAATGAGTATTTTTTCCCTTTTTCTCCGGTCAGATACCACTTGAGGATCCCTACATTTGTCAGCCATGTGTTCATGACATCAAAGAGAAGACCAATGAGAAGCACCTGGGCAATTTCATGAATGATCTGTATGCCACCAATCCATGAGATGATCCACATCGCAGCAATTGCTCCAAATGTTGTGGAGGTCATGATAATTCCGGTCCTGAATGCTCCGGATACCTTCTCATCAAAAGTCCCTTTTCGTTTGAGAACACGTGAAGTCAGAAGAATATCACTATCCACAGAATATCCAATCAACATCAATAGTGCAGCTGTTGTCCCAAGTGAGAGTTGAATTCCCAAAATATTCATTGCTGCAGCAGTCATAACCATGTCAGCAAGGGCTGATAAGACGATTGCAAGAGAAGGAACAAAAGAGCGAAAGATGACAAAAACCACAATTGCCATACCGATGAATGAAAACAAGATTGCAAACCCTGCCTGATCCTGCAATGTTTTCCCAAATGATGAACCGATATGATCAATTTTTGCATCAGTATATCTCTCATCAACGATCCTGGTCAGTTCAAGAACTTTTTTTTCATCCATCGGACCAAATTTGAGGTATTTCCCCTCATGAATGCCTTCCGCGACACTGATGATATCATACTCGTGAAAAGTCTCCATTAATGACTCTGTCGTCTCATCAGTTGCGATAGTAATACTTAGTCCGCCCTGAAACTCAATACCGGGAGATACCGGCAATCCGGTTTGGAGAATGGTCATACCCAGAACTGAGAGCGAGAGTATGAATAAGAAAACAGGTATGATACAGAGCTTTGCCGGAGATGCCGATGAGAGAAACCGGTTAATACTGGTTATTATATCCATATTATTTCCTACAGAATATTTTGGTTCAAGGGTGAACCCTTCGTAAAATTTGCTCCCATATCAATCATATAATATAGATCCATTTGATGTAGTCCAGCGAATTTGATTATTTAATGAACTGGACCACTCAATCTCCCTTATCCCCACGTGAGACACCAGTTCAGAGGAGATCCATGATCATCACAAAGATCAATGGAATTTACCGGGATGTGTACATCATTTGATGAACACGTAAAAACGTGCTATGACTGAATAAGCTACCTTTTTGTGTTATTTCCGGTGTAATTTTGAAAAATTTTTACTGATTCACATAACAAAGAATAGCATCATTACAAAAAGGTCATATTCCATAAAAATTGAAGAGCGATTCGGATTTGCAGTATGCTTATAATATTCTGACTCCCTTACTTGTATAGAAATATGCGTTGTGTTAATTTCGGGTTTGCGTTAGGATTTTTCATAATTCCTCTCGTACTTTCCATCATTACTCCCCAGGGTTTCTATTTTGAGAGCCCGAATGTCCTCATACTGGATGATGGATCTGGTGAGCACATCACATCAGAAAACCCCTATACGTCTTCCCCTCACCCATACCGTTTCTCTGAACAATGGGTGTTAACAAGCCTTCTTGGTGATTTTGACTCATTTGACAGACAAATCAGAGATCAACTGAGAGGATATCGCAAAATCTCCTCCCATAATGTTTTAGATCATGAAACCCGACGAAAAGTGTATGATCTGATCATCCAAAATCCAGGAATCACTCTTGGCCGGCTTGCAGAGATTTCACAATGCAATGAAAGTACACTCCGATATCATCTTGACAAGATTTCACAGGAAAAATACATTATTCGTGTACATAACGGGCGTTCATCACATTTCTTTGAGAACCACAATACATTTTCTCCTGAAGAGCAACAGTTCCTATCACGGTTTTCATCAGGCCTTACCGGGAATATTCTGCAATTAATTCACGAATCTCCAGGTATCACCAGAAAAGAGATTGCAGAAAAACTTGGAGTCACAAGTCCAACAATAACCCGTGCAGTTCTGCATCTTGCAGAAGAAAAATGGGTGATTCTCCTTAAAGAAGGAAGAAATACCCGACATTACCTGCCAGAAGAGAGAGGATACATCCTGCAAAAGGAGATTGCAGATTCAGCCTGACGGATTAACAGCAATTATTTGAATACTTACATGCATGTAATTACACGTGCATAGTGTCGAACTCATCCTCACGCTTACCGGAGGATTTGCAGCAGCCCTCTTTTTCGGGTATATCACCCATCGTCTGGGCCTATCACCGATTATCGGGTACCTGATCGCCGGAATTATGGTCAGCCCCAATACACCCGGATTTGTTGCGAACTATGAACTCGCCGAACAATTGGCAGAGATAGGAGTAATTCTCCTTATGTTCGGAGTAGGGCTGCAATTCCACTTAAAAGAATTTTTAGCGGTAAGAAAAGTTGCACTCCCCGGTGCCCTGATTCAAAGCCTGACTGCGACTGCCCTTGGTGCAATAATCATGTACTGGCTGGGCTGGAGCATAGAAGCAGGAATTATCTTCGGACTTGCAATATCAGTAGCCAGTACTGTTGTTTTAACACGAGTGCTCTCAGACAATAATGAACTCCATACCAAAACCGGTCATATTGCAATCGGATGGCTGGTGATGGAAGACTTATTCACGGTCTTTGTTCTGGTCCTGCTTCCAGCTGTGTTTGGCAGCTCAGTTGTTGGATTAACAGGTATCGGAACTGCTGTGGGTATAGCAACGGTTAAAATTCTCCTGCTTGTCGGATTCACATTCGTAGTTGGCGGATGGGTCATCCCTAAACTCCTCACAAATATTGCAAAAACTGGTTCCCGTGAGCTGTTTACCCTCTCAATTCTTGCAATTGCAATGTGTATTGCTGTCGGATCAGCATTCCTGTTTGATGTCTCCATGGCTCTTGGAGCATTTCTTGCCGGAATGGTTGTTGGGAGATCAGAATTTTCCCTTCGGGCTGCTACTGAGGCACTGCCCCTACGTGACGCATTTGCGGTATTGTTCTTTGTATCAGTAGGGATGCTTTTTGACTGGTCAAGCCTTGCTGATTCTGCAATTTTTGTTGTTGCAACCCTTCTCATAATCCTTATCGGAAAGCCACTGATTGCATTTTTTATAATTATCCTGATGCGATACCCGCTCAGAATTGCATTATCTGTGGCAGTTGTCCTCTCACAAATCGGAGAATTTTCTTTTATTTTGGCGACGATGGGAAGAGACCTTCATATTTTACCAGAGAACGCCTCAAATGTTCTGGTCGCTGCAGCAATCATCTCGATAACATTAAACCCAATCCTGTTTCGTGCTATTGGAAAATTTGAGTGTTATCTCAACGATTGTCCACGAGTATCGAAATATATCCAGGAGCGGTGTGGCCCACAGATCAGTTCTGTATCTGAATGTGAACTGGATAAACAGACTGATGAGTCAACTGCCATTGTTATCGGGTATGGACCTGTTGGTCAGACGGTATCCAGGCTTTTGAGAGACAATTCAATTGAACCACTTATTATTGAGTTAAATGTCGAAACAGTCCAATCGCTGATAAAAAAAGGATATAAGGCGATCTATGGAAATGCCAGCCATATAGACACACTCAAAAAAGCCGGAGTAAAAAATGCCGATGTTCTGGTGATCAGTGCTGCAAATATTCCGGAAAGTGATGAAATCGTTAAAAATGCCAAACGGATCAATCCGGATATCAGGGTTATCGCCCGTACTTTGTATGTATCAGAGGTTCAAAACCTCAAAAAAGCTGGTGCAGATGTAATTTTATCTGATGAAGGAGAACTGGCATTATCGGTAACAGAATTAATTCTCCGGCATTCTGGTGCAACTCATGATCAGATTGACCGGGAACGTGACCGGGTCCATCAGACCCTTTTCTCCCGGTCAGAAGAGAACCAATCATAATCATTATCAGATGACATGAAAATTATCTTAATTGGAGAGAATTGTTCGACCATCTACGAACAATTCAAGCCGTTGGCGTAGCCAGGTCCCATAAGTGCCCGATGGTATCCTGTTGGGCGTGTCATCCTGGTTTAATAATGAGGTATCAATTTCGGTCTGATTATATGCGTTCATTCCCCGGAGACACGAGTCAACCATCTTATCCATCACACTCTTCCTACCAATACGATCATATTCAAAAATTATTCTTATTATAGCGATTAAATGACCATTAACATCCAATGGGGCCATATATAGAAACCTATTCTTCCGGACATCATAATCTCCGGAGTGTATCCATCTCCCAGGGGGACTATTTTCATGAATCCAGAATATATTGCCACTATTTACGTAATATCGCCATTATTATGGATTTTGTTTTACCGTATGAGATAGGATGTACTGGGATATGCACAGGTGAGCCGGATAGCAGTTGGTAGTGCACCCAATACAGAATGAAAACAGGATCTTGGGCCAAAATTATGAGATTTTTGGGTGAAGTTTTTATATTTATGGTTCGTTATGATAAATGGGTAATAATTATGGCAGATTTACCAATTGCAGCAGTCGCACGGATTGCAAAAAACAGTGGTGCTGAGCGTGTCGGTGCAGATGCATCAGTCATCCTTGCAGAGAAGGCAGAAGAGTTTATCGGTGACCTTGTCAAGGAAGCAGTAAAACTTGCAGGTCATGCAGGCAGAAAGACTCTTAAAGCAGAAGACATTGAGATTGCTGCAGAGAAATTCGAATAAACTTTTTTTATTATCAGGAACCGGTACCATTGTCCGGGCTTTATGTCATTAGAGACAGAATCCAGGCACAGAAGGGTTAGTGGCTATTGCCCGTGCCGCTTGTGGATCAACAGGAACCTGTATCGGGGTTTGAGTCAAACTTTCTACTGTTATTTGTAATTGTTCTGACAGGACATGATGCAACAACATCAATCCCCTTCGAGTGGAGGAGATCCAGAGCTTTGAAAAAGAGTCGAACCCCTTTTCTGGAATATGTATTCACCATGTGAACGGCTTTATCTGGTTTAAAAGATAGTGTAGTGAATTCTATATTTATAAAAAATGGTATTATCCAGAAATTACCGACTTGATTGCAGCCTCAATAATATTTGAGAGATAATCTCCTGCAAGATCTGAGATGACTGACTCATTGAGCTCAGACAGATTTTGAATTGATTGGAGGATCTTTTCTTCTTTCTCAAGAGCCATCACCGCCTTCTCCCGTATTGGGATGAGTCGTTCTGAGACCTCCATCTCATTTAAATCGATAATTTTCGTTTTAATCACGCTTTGATACGCACTGAGGTCTGTCCGGACAGCATCCCAATCTTTTAGATTAACATCCTCGTTTATGAGTTTGATATTCGTCACAGATTCATTTTGAAATTCTTTCAGAGAGCCCATAAAAGCGATATCATCTGATTGAATGAGTGATGAACACCCGGCAGACAATAAAGTGCTACTCACAAGGATAATAAAAATCATTGTATATAATACATTTCTCATATGAGAGCGGATTGTGCTGGTCAAAAGAACATTCTTTGCCATATAATACTTTTCATCTGAAATGGATATCAATTATCCTTTTGATCGTCAGATTGCTTATTTAAATAATTTATGCAGGATATTTTTAGAAAATACACTCAATTTTTATTTTTATAGCAAATTTATCCTAATATTACTCAATTTCGCAGAATAATCATGAGTAACTTTCCCTTCTCAAAATAAACCGTCCAAAAAATACATCAGGGGAGAAATATAATTAAAATCGGGCATCATTTAAAAGTCTATTCTATATTTAACATCAGATATACGAGAATATCTGATCTCAGGAAAAACAAGCTTGGCATTGTCTAACGAAATTTTTTATTGATATAGACAGGTCTCACTAATATGAAATGAGTATGAAATTAATCATTACCTGATAATTATAAAGAAGGAATACCTCGCTCAAAGAATAAAAAGAATTCAGTTTAAAATAGAGAGAACTGATATCTATTATGTATCTTTTTTTCCAAACTGTTGGTCAATAAAGGACAAAATGTCATCCCGCACCCTACGAAACATCTCCAGTTGTATATCTTCAGTTCCGGTTGCGGATGATGGATCCGGGAAGCTGACATGGATCGTCTCTTTTGCACCTGGGAACATGGGGCAGACAGCATTTGCACCATCACATACCGTAACAACTGTGTCAATCTCATAGTCAAAGAATCCCTCAAGTTCCTTTGACTTCTGATGACTGATATCAATGCCTATCTCATTCATGACTCTGATTGCCAGAGGATGGACTCTGGTTACCTCGGTCCCGGCACTAAACCCTTCATACCGATCACTATACCGGGCATTTACATATCCTTCAGCCATCTGTGAACGGGCAGAGTTATGGGTACAAATAAAGAGGACTTTCCGTTTCATCAATCATATGTTTCTCATAGAGGTAACATTAATTTCTTTCCTCATCTCCCCAATCTGCTTCTCAATCTCCTCCTTCCCATCCTCATCTTTCTCCGCAACTACCCGGACGACATCACCCTCATAAATATTCTCAAACAATATCCGGGGGAGAAGGATCTCCTGGACCGATTCGGTATGAGTTACAAGTACCATAACATCATCTTCAATCCGGTCAACTGTTGCCAGCACCATCTTACACAAACCAGTATCTCTTCCCATCAGTCTTTAAAACAATCGTTCCTTCAAGGTCTGTCCGGTGAACTGAAATCCCGGCTTTTGTCAAAGCATTCATGGTTGAAGGAGCAGGATAATGATAGTCATTGTTTCGGCCAAGAGAGATGATAACATCTTGTGGATAGTCATTGTGTAATAATCCCCGTGATGCTGAACCTTTTGAGCCATGATGAGCGAGTTTCACCACATCAGCTGTAGCATCACACTGCTCACAATCTCCGGGGAAGAAAAGGGTGGCATCTCCATAGGTGAGAAGAAGAGCCAGGGAATCTTCATTCATATCATCAGAGAGATAATCTGGATGTGTTACCTCAATATGAACATCATCAGTAAAGGGAATTACATCACCCCTTCCTGCGGTGGCATAGGGAATCTGTTTCTTGACCAGAACTTTTTCCAGATCCCTGTACACCGGAGTGGTATGAGTAGCCCCATTATCTACGAATAATTGGACAGGAATCTCATTGAGAACATCCACCATACCCCCGATGTGATCAGAGTGGGGATGGCTCGATACCATCACGTCAAGGTATGTAATCCCACGGCTCTGGAGATAAGAAAGAATCGTTGGACCAGCATCCAGAGTTCCGGCATCGATAAGCATGGTATGATTGTTATGTTCAATAAGGGCTGAATCTCCTTGTCCAACATCCAGATAATGAACCGTGAGCGGAGAAGCGGAGGATATTGATATAAAAATTACTGATATCAGAAAAATGAAACATAAATATCTCATGTGCCATCATGAGTTTGGGGGGAGTCATGATTAGAGTGATTATTGTTTTGTTTATGGAGTATGAAATCACGAAAAAATGATTCCAAGTGAAGTATCAGTTTCAATATTTGATTTTTCATTCCCCATTATAACCATTATAGGGTAACCGAATGAGAAACGTAGAACCAGTTAAATGACCGTCGCTGATCACTCCAATTGATCCGTTTTGAAGTTCAATTATTTTTTTTGCAATAGGTAGACCTAATCCTTTTGACAATGGATCTTTGCGTGAAATATCTCCGGTAAATAACTCGTCCCAAATTTTGTCCTGTATCGCTTTTGGGATACCAACTCCAGTATCTGAAATTGAGATGATGAGATCATGCTCCTGGACTGATGCGGATATTGTCACTTTTCCTTTGGGGACATTGTACTTTACCGCATTATTGATGATATTACGAAAAGCCAGGTCGGTGTATAATTTTAACACTGGGATGACAAGATCTGAGTCTACATTGTTTTCAATGATTAACTCATTTTGTTGAGCCAAATGCTGATTTGAGGTTATTGCATCGTCAATGAGAGTATGAAGATTACATGGCTCTACAGTATCAAGGGAATACATACTGTTTAACTGGACATGAACCAGGATCTCTTCGATCATCTTCCAGAGGTACGAAATATTGTCTAAAAAAATCCGGACATAATCCCGGGTGTCTGAATCGGAAACTGAATCAAGTAACAAAGGTCCCATCCCGATTATCGGAGTCAGCGGGGTCCGTAAGTCATGAGCCAACTGGTATAAAAAGAGGGTTTTTTGCTCTATTAATTGCTCAACCTGACGATTTTTCTCCTCCAACTCGTGTTTCGAATGAATGAGATCAGTAATATCGAGTGCAACACATCGATACCCCCCTTGCTCCCCATACATGTCAACGATATGTGAAGAACGGATGTTCAGGATTACAACACTTCCATTTTTGTGGATGAACGGGAGATCCAGAGTAATAATATTGGGATCGTGTGATGGTCGGTTAATCAAATAATATCTGGCATCATCTTGATTATCAGGAGGAATCAGCGAGATAATCGGCAGTCCGATTAATTCTTCTGCAGTATACCCAAGGACGTCCTGACATTGGGGATTGATATATGATATTATTCCATCCAAAGAGAGATCCCATATGATATTTGGTGTTGTCTCGATGATTGATCGATACTTTATTTCACTTGCTTGTAAAGAATTCTGAAGAGTTACCAGATCATCATATTGTGATTTTAGTTCTTCTTTCGCATCTGATAGTTGTCGATATGCTCCCAAAAGATCAAAATAGATTTTTTCACGTTCAGAATTGTCAATAAATGTTACGAGAAGACATTCTCTTCCATGGAAAGAAAAAGGAACTGCATATTTAATTATTGGGATTTTCCTACCTTCTGTAGTAATCAGCACCTGTTCAGAATTATCGATTTTCGGCATAAGATCAGTGATTGGACATTTTTCACAATCTGAAGAAAAAAAATAATTATGGTAACGCTGAAGAATAATTTCTTCTTTGGGAGCACCAATCATCTGAGCTGCTGCAGGATTGATGTCAAGTATTTCATGAGTATAAGCATCGACGATGACAATACCCTCCCTGACTGAAGTAAATATCTGGTTTAGGTAATCCCTGTTTTCCTGAAGATATCGTTCAAGATGGATGTTTTCTGTCACATCCGTAGCGATATGAATAGCCTTAATTATGTTACCGGACTCATCAACTACAGGAGTGCAGGAGACCATGAGTGTTTTATTAAATATTTCAGCATCGATGGTCACGGTCTCCATTATCCCTGAAGATCTCATCTTCTCAAGTGGACAACCAAATGGATGAGACGTACCATTTGGATCATGGAATATATTCCAGCATTTGAGCCCCTTTATCTCTTCAAGAGACTTTCCGGTCATTTGAAGAACAGCTTCATTTGCATCAATGATGGTATGGTCCACATCAAGGATGAATGTCGGATTTCCAACCGCACGAAATATTGTTTCCCAGTCTTTTTTTGCAAGAAGAAGTTCTGCTTCAACTTGTTTTTGTTCAGTTATATCGGTATATGTCCCAACAAACCGGACAGGGTGATGATTCTCGTCATATTCTATTACTTTCCCCCTGACCAGCATCCATTTCCATTCTCCGCATTTCATCCGGAGGCGTTGTTCAACTTGAAAGAACCCTGTTTTTCCCTGAAAATAGTCCTTCATTATCTGTTCAGTCTTCGAAATATCTTCAGGATGAATAATTGATCTTCGATTAAAACCCAATATTTCCTGCAACTCATCCTGAGGGTATCCAAGCATCTCACAGGCCCGGGGACTGATATAGGTCTTCCCGGTCACTATATTCACATCCCAGTGACCTTCCTTTGCTCCGTCAAGAGCAAGCCTCATTCGCTCTTCGTTCTCTGCAAGTGCCCTGACGGCCTGAATTCTCTCGACAGATTTTTTTATTTTATGCACGAGTTCAGAAAACTGGGATTTCGGATCCCCCCCTTTTTGAAGATAAAAGTCTACTCCGTTATCAATAGCCCTGATGACTACCTCTTCTCTCCCTTTTCCGGTAAAGAGAATAAAAGGAATATCTCCGATCTCTGCCCGCACCTGAATGAGAAATTCTATGCCGTCCATTTCCGGCATCTGGTAATCGGAAATAATCGCATCAAATGGAGTATGATGTAACATATCCAACGCTTTAACGGCAGAGGTACATGTATCTACGATGAATTCCTTTGTTCGCTCAAGAAAAATTTTGGCGAGATCAAGGAGATATTCTTCATCATCAACATAGAGTACACGGAGAGGATGGGGGGACATATCAGTAGTATGTAGGAGGAATTTCTATAAACATATATTTAATGATTCGGTTTGTTTTATTCGTCTTTCATTTGGCCGTTTCCTTTTTGTGACAGGTTATTCAGACAGGAACATTATAATATACCACTTGCCAAAATTATATTGATCTATGTCAAAAAAAATTGTTTTGAGAGCTCGACTTCTTGTCGCATTGATGGTATTAGGATTGATATTCGGAGCAGTTGATGCATCATCGCAGGATTTCGGGGACAAGATGTCATCTATTACCCTTACGGTGTATGGAAATGCGAATGGAGATCTGGTGATAGATGAACAGGACATTGACTACATTAATGGAATAATTGCCGGAAATAAAGAGAAGACGATTCTTGCAGATGCAAATTTGGATGGAGTAATATCTGAAGACGACATCAAGCAGATCCAGGCAATTATGGATCATACGGCGACAAAATTGCATTATGTTGATATTGACGGACAGGATAGTTCTGTCACCCTGCCTGTTGAATCAATCGTAGTATCCTACACAAAATATGCAGAAATTGTTCGTGTCCTTGGAGCTGCAGATAAAATAATTGGTATTGATGATGCAATTGCCAAATATCCTACGTTCTTTCCAGAGTTATGTAACCTGCCATCTTTTGGTGACCGCTTTAAACCGGATGCCGAGAAGATATTAGCCCTCAAGCCAGATGTTTTCTACACCGGAACTCGTAATTCATATGATCCAGAATTAGAGAATAAATTAGCAGGTATTGACGTAGTTCGTCTTCCATCATGGGAGTCTGGAAAGACCATATCAGGTATCCTCGTTCTCAGTTATATCCTTGGGAAAGAAGACAAGGCATATGAATACCTGAAATGGCATGATGATATCCTCCATGACATTCAGACCAGGGTGGGAGCCATTCCTGAAGATGAAAAAGTAACAGTCCTGTTAGACTCTGTCGGAAATAAAGCACGGGGAGTTGGAAGCGGTGACTTAGAGAACTCAGAGATAGCTGGAGCGGTGAACATCGGAAGAGAACTTGATGAAGGAATTTATCCGGTGTATGACACAGAATGGGCCATTCAAAAAGATCCTGACCATATCATCAGCATCATAACAGCTGGATACAATGCAAATATTACTCCGCTCAAGGAACGTCTTGACCTGGTGAAAGATACATTCCGTGTCACCAGTTCGGCGAAAAATGATAATATTCACGTTCTCGCATTTGATATCACCAATGGAGCCTCCTATCTGGTTTCAATTGCATACGAAGCAAAATGGTTCTATCCTGAGCTCTTTGAAGATCTCAATCCACAGAAGATTCACCAGGACTATATCGACAGATTTTGCGGTATTTCACTGGATGTATCCAACTATGGGTTTGCATTATGAAAGAAGAGATAGCAGATGCATGGACAAACCAGTCATTCGGGTATAGTAAATTTGTCCAGACAGGTCTTTCCAAGCGATATGAGCGGGAAGGATGGCAAACCATTTTTTCAGGGGAACTCGGGACTAAAAAATTAAAAGTTCTTGATGTAGGGACCGGTCCTGGAGTTGTAGCTTTACAACTGGCATATCTTGGTCATGATGTCACCGGGGTAGACAATTCTGATGGGATGCTCAAAGAAGCGATTGAGAATTGTAAACGATTCAAACAATCAATTGAATTTCAAAAGGGAGATGCAGAGTCCCTCCCATTTCCTGATAACTCCTTTGATGCAGTTGTGAGCAAGTTTGCATTATGGACGATACCACATCCAGAAAAAGCCTTACACGAATGGTATCGTGTGGTAAAACCTGGGGGAAAGGTTGTGTATATTGATGGAAACTGGTATACGGATCTCAAAAATTCCTGGTTCAGACGCAGATGGAGCGATTTATCTAAATTGTTGATATTGATTACCGAATTTCGAAATCCTTACTCACATGGATTCGAAGATGAAACCCGCCTGAATTTATGGTCCTCTCATGCAATCCGTCCATCTGCTGATCTAGAAATGATGAAAGAAGTGGGTTTTATTGATATCACTGCAAAAGAAGGTTTGAAAAGGCGTGTATTAAGTGGGACCCGGCTCATCAAACATGGGTACTGGAAGGACTATTTCCTTGTCAGCGGTGTGAAAGGGAAGATAGACAACGATTTATAAAACCCTGCACAGGTCATGGATATTTACATTCAATCTTTGAAATGATCTCTGTTTTCTCAAATCCAGATGTATATGGAAGATGTAAAGAGTAGGTACCATACCTACATATATACCAAGTATATTTTCATTCTCGTTTGTTTTCTTCTCCTCTTAGGAATTATCGGCATTTCAATGAGCCTCGGTTCATATGGGCTTTCTTTCATTGAATCATATCAGGTTCTTTTAAGCCGTCTTTTGCACCTGAGTGATCCGGAAACCGTAAAGGAACATGTAATCATGAATATCCGGCTTCCCAGGATTATTGGGGGAATCCTGGCAGGGATAGGGTTAGCAGTCGCCGGATCAGCAATGCAAGGGATTATGAAAAACCCTCTCGCTGATCCATACACGACCGGAATCTCTACAGGGGCAGGATTTGGAGCTGCTGTTGCAATAATCGGGGGTATAGGAGCCATGTTTGGGGATGTAGCCATCATTTTGAATGCATTCATCTTTTCCCTGATACCCATGTTTGTGATAATGTCGCTTTCAAAAATGAGAAAACCAACCCCATCAATGATGATTCTTGCTGGAATTGCCACGATGTACATTTTTAGTGCGATGACAACCCTGATGATGATCTCCGCAGATGCCAATGATGTTCAGAGTGTGTACATGTGGACAGTAGGGACGTTAGATAAGGTAACCTGGAATGTCATTCCCTATATGCTCATTTCTGTCGTGTTTGGATGTCTCCTGCTGGTTTGGAAAGCAAAAGAACTCAATGTCATGAGTATTGGTGATGAAGGAGCAGTGGGTCTTGGTGTGAACGTAGAAAAAACCCGAAAGATCACATTGTTTGCAATTTCTATAACGGCAGCCACCATTGTAAGTTTTACTGGTGTGATAGGTTTTGTCGGGATGATTTCTCCTCATGTGGTCAGGATGTTTCTTGGTTCAGATCACCGGTATCTCATTCCGGCATCAGGATTATTTGGAGCTACATTATTAATGATGGCTGATGGGGTCGCACGGACTATTGTTGCTCCGACAATTTTACCGGTAGGAGTAATTACTGCGTTTATTGGCGGTCCACTTTTTTTGTACCTGATAATATGCAGAAAGAAGGAAATATGGTAGGGCTCTGGAATGAAAATCTGTTTTAAAAACGTTGAATTTTCCTATTCAAGTGAGAAGATCCTTGATGATATCTGCCTGGATTTAGGACACTCAAAGCTGATTTGCATACTCGGACCGAATGGAGTTGGTAAATCAACGCTCCTTCACTGCATGAACCGGATAATTTCTCCTCAAAAAGGAGTCATCCTTTTGAATGGGAAAGAAGTCGCTCATATGAACATCAATGAGATCGCCAGACAGATTGGGTTTGTTCCCCAGGAACGTGACGATATTCCTGCTCTGACGGTGATGGATGTTGTACTTCTCGGGCGTCACCCTCATTCCAAACTTTCTTCTGCAAAAAATGATCTTGATATTGTCTCTAACATTCTACACTTTATGGACTTAGAAGATATCGCTCTCCGGTATATTGATGAACTCAGCGGGGGACAACGACAAAAGGTATTCATTGCACGGGGTCTCGCCCAGATGCCAGAAGTTCTCCTGCTTGATGAACCCACCTCAAATCTTGATATCCGGCATCAGTTAGAGGTTATGGAGATGTTAAGAGGGCTTGTTGATTATGGAAAACTGCAGATCGTTTTGGTCAGTCATGATCTGAATATGTCAATGCGATATGCCGACCAGGTAATTATCATGAAAGATGGGAAGATCTTTACGGCAGGAGATCCAAGGAACGTAATTACCAGAGATGTAATTCAATCCGTCTATGGTGTCCATTCTTTAGTTATGCATTCTGATGTTAATCCATATATTGTACCCTTGTCATCCACAAAAGAGGGATTAAGCAGAAATTTAAACGAACTGGGAAAAATCCTTACCGGAGCGTATTCATCCGGCACCTGATCCATCGTTCGTATACATACCTTCAGCCCGTAGAGATGAGGTTATGTGACCTTAAATCCAGGTCATGGCATCAAAAACCTTTCAAACGGGTTTTTATTCATCATTCGAGAAGTTGAATACTTCGGATCCCAATATCTGTCCATCCCAATGAAATCCCGGATCATCTTTGCTTTTTATGATACAGTACTTTTGCTTGTGCCAAAATACGAGCAGATATCATCAGCCAACTGATAGAGCTCAAACGATGTATCAAAGAGGAAATTTATTTGTCCGACAGCATAGATGATTCCAAATGCCCAGATCGGTATCTTTCCCCTCAAAACCTGGCAATCACGGTTTCGTGCAAGTTTACCTGCAACATACCGGCAGATCTCTGCATATTCATCATCCAGCCTCTCATCACAGAATGCATCAATCATCTCGGTTATTGTCGTAAACCACTCACGATTCCCTTTTGGAATCGATGAAATCTCAACTGGTTTTCTTGTATTTTAATCATCGGTAATGATACTTACTTCAGATATCAGAGCCCAATAAAGTGGACTTAGGTACTGGAGAAGAAAGTGGATACGCGAAAACTTTGGATTTACGGTTCTTTTGCATTTAGTGCTATTGTTTTAGTCATTATTCTCTTCTCAACCTTCAATGAAGAGACATTCCAATATTTAAAGCATTTTAATATTTACTTTTTAGGTCTTGCGATAGGATTACGGTTTATATCCTTCGGACTTTGGGCTCAAAGAATTAAGGTTCTGTGTCTTGCACTCGGGCACAAAATTACTTTTCAAACTTGTTACCTGGCAGTCATTGCCAACCTTCTGGTAGCAGCAATAACACCAAGTTCTGCCGGAGGTGAACCAATCAGGATTCATGAGTTATACAAATCAGGGATGAAAGTAGGTGATGCAACTGCTGTAGTGATAACTGAACGTTTTTTGGATGCCATTATTCTCGTCATCCTTGCAGTTGCAGCACTTCTATTAATGTGGGACGTAATTGTAGGACTTGGTGATGCATTTGTTGCAGTCATCTTTTTATCTATCGGGCTTTTGTTGTTCTTTGATCTGGTATTGATACTTGCAGGGAAATATCCGGTTCAGGTAAAAACCAGGATCATGCGACTTCTCAACTGGATTGGAAGGCGGTTCCCATCAGCTTCAATAACGAAATTAATCACAAGAACAGATGAGGAGTATGATCATTTCACTTCAGGGCTTGTATCATTTGCAGGATGCGGAAAAGCAGGAGTCATGCAGGGATTTTTCTTCTCACTTCTCTTCTGGATCTCTGAGTTTGTTGTTGCCTCTGTTATCCTCATGGGTCTTGGTCTTCCACCGTCTCTTGGAAATTCAATATTTGCCCAGATAATCATCGCTCTTGTGAGTATGATCCCACTTACTCCGGGAGCATCAGGAATTGCAGAGATTTCTGCTACTTCACTTTATGCTCTCTTTGTCCCGACAGCCATTCTTGGCGTTTTCATCCTGTTATGGAGACTTATCATGTTCTATCTGAATGTTCTGCTCGGACTTGTCGGCACCATTCTCATTGTAAAACGAGAGGTTACGAGTGAAAACTAACATTCTGAGGAAAAAGATATGAAACTTTCGGAATGGATGGATAGTACACGATTAACTGAACATCAACATAAAATCCATCGTGTATTATTATTCGCAATACCGTTTATCCTTGGATCTCTCCTCATCCTTACCCTCTGGATAATGTATGATTATCAGCAGTTTATTCAGATAGTCAGCCTCATTTTTCTCTATTTCATTCCTCCAGCAGGAAAAGAGTCAATAATTCCTGCAGCAATTGCATTAGGATTCTCATGGCAGGTTGTCTGCTTTGTCTTCACCTATGTAGATATGGTATTATGCACTTTTATGCTCTGGAATTTTGACGTTGTCTGCAGAATTCCCATATTAGGGAGATGGATCTCTTTTCTGGTTCAGAATGGCAGTAATTATCTCTCAAAACATCGGTGGATAGAGCGTTTCTGCTTTATTGGCCTGGCTACTTTTGTTTTTCTTCCCTTGCAGGGATCAGGATCTATTGGAGGTTCAATCCTGGGAAGAATACTTGGGATGAATCCCTCTAAAATTTTTTCAGCGGTTTTGGCAGGGACTATTCTGCAAAGTTATATCATCGGGATGTCGATGTTTGCGATACAAGAATACTTGGATGTAAACCTCTGGTATTTGGTAATTCCAGTCCTCGTACTTGTGTTTATTATGTCTACATTTTCTTTTATGGTTTACCTGTTCAGGAAAAAAAGTAAAAATAGGGTTCGTTAAATGAGAACCTGATAACTCCACTCTCTTCCCGATAAGGGAGAAGAATAAAAAGTAAGGGAGTAATTTATTCAGACCGAACTGATTTGTGTGTAATTATCCGGAGCAGCGGCCAGATCAATAATACAGGCATAGTCCCAAGGCCAATGACAACCCATTGAACCGGACTTAATGGCACGGTATCAAATATCTCTCCTCCAAACTGCACGATGATTATCTGAATCACAACAATAAGTCCCATTATCCCATAGAAGACCGGGTTTCCTTTGAACAAGGGGGGCATGATCCCATTAATCCCCCGGCAGTTAATACCATTCCAGACCTGTGCAAGTACAAATCCTGCAAAGAATGCTGTTGCCTGCTGTTCAGGTGTCTCCATACATGGAAGACCTGCCCATAATCCGGCAATTCCAGCGACAATGTATATCCCGGCAGTTATGAGAATTGCACGTTTCATATACGGGGTGATAACCGATGCAGTTCGTGGGATTGGTTTTTTGCTCATCAGGGCCGGGTGAGGTGCCTCAGAGCAGAGAGCCAGAGCTGCAAGCGAATCCATGATGATATTAATCCAGAGAAGTTGGATAATCGTAAATGGTGGTTTTAATCCAAGAAGTGGAGCGGTAAATGTCAGGATTGCAGCAGATATGTTAATGGTCAGCTGGAATATCAAAAACCGCTGGATATTTTCAAATAATGCTCTCCCCCACCATACTGCCCGCTCAATAGTCGGGAAAGAATCATCCAGAAGAATAATGTCACTAGCTTCTCTTGCCACCTCGGTTCCTGCAATACCCATTGCGAGACCGACATCAGCATTCCGAAGAGCCGGGGCATCATTTGTTCCGTCACCAGTAACAGCGACAACATCTCCGTTTGACTGAAGGGCTTTTACTAAGAGCAATTTGTCATGAGGCTCTGACCTGGCAAGAACCTGGATATCCCTGACCACTTCCCTTCTTTTTTCTTCAGATAATTCCCTGAACTCTGGCCCGGTCATGATGGATCCAGAGGTCAGAATACCGGTCTCTCTGGCTATGGCTGCACCAGTCTCAGGGCTGTCACCGGTGACCATTTTTACCGTGATTCCTGCATTATTACAGGTTTTCACAGCTTCCGGGACATCGGGTCTGACTTCATCCCTGATACCGACATACCCGTCCCAGATGAGTGCCCCTGGTTCATCTCCTTGCGGGCTGAGTGTGCCATGTGCAAATGCCAGCGTTCTCATTGCCCGTTCTGCCAGGTGGTGAAGATTCTTTAGATCCGGGGCAGGGCTGCACCGTGATGCAATGATCTCTGGAGCACCTTTCACCAGGATAACCTGTTTATCTCCGAATTGGACAATGGTAGACATCTGTTTTTTCTTTGAGTTGAAAAAATCCTGATGTACTGGTGGTATCGCCTTTCTGATATCCGGATATGCGATTCCTGCCCGATGAAGCCAGCGAAGAAGAGCAGCTTCAGTAGAGTTTCCGACGGTTATCATTTTTCCACCGGAGTGTTCAAGCTCTGCTGTGCTGTTT
Organism: Methanospirillum hungatei; assembly: GCF_019263745.1. Classification (NCBI taxonomy): domain Archaea; kingdom Methanobacteriati; phylum Methanobacteriota; class Methanomicrobia; order Methanomicrobiales; family Methanospirillaceae; genus Methanospirillum; species Methanospirillum purgamenti. Next base: position 2,197,175 of record NZ_CP077107.1, on the reverse strand, counting down.
ACGGCAGCATTCAGAGTAATCCATTCGGCAGGAGCTGATGGATACCCCTTTATTTCCTCTGGAACTTCGATGGATGATGCCGCAACCTCCATCTGGTTCATCGTGAGTGTTCCGGTTTTGTCTGTGCAGATAACCGTGACCGAACCTACTGTCTCACAGGCAATCATCCGTCTGACAAGACTTTTTGCCCTGGTCATCTTCCCCATGGTAAGGGCAAGTGATACGGTAACACTGACCGGGAGACCTTCCGGAACCGAGACAACGATGATGACAACCGCAAACATACAGGCATGCAAAAGGACAGAGAAGATCTCAAGCGGAGTTTGCGGAGGGGCACCGGATAAAAATTCCTGGGCCAGGACCAGGGCGATGATAAGTCCTGCCATGAAATACCCGAATTTGCTTATCAGGTGTGCCAAATCTTTCAGTTTTACCTGGAGCGGGGTTTCGGGTCGTGTTCCCTCTATCAGCGATGAGGCTATCATCCCCATTTTTGTCAAATCACCGACAGCCGCTGCAATCATTGTTCCTCTGCCGTTGGTGATATACGATCCTTTCAGAATAACATCATGATCATTCTTCTTAACCGGCTCGCTCTCACCGGTAAAGGCTGATTCATCTGTTTCTATGTCAGATGCAACCAGAAGGTACCCGTCTGCCGGAACCATATCGCCTGCTTCCAGGAGTATGGCATCACCAACAACAACATCCCTCATCGGAATGGTGGAGGGGCTGTTATTTCTGATTACCTTGACTGCGGTATCCTCCCGCATCGCATTTAATGCGTCAAACTCCCGGTTACTCCGGTATTCGGTTAAAAATGCTATGGTCGTTGCTAATATGACTGCAAGTGCGATTCCTATAGTGTCGATGAGACTATTGCCTTCCAAGAGAGCAACAACTGCAGAAAGGACAACGGCAACAAGTAGAATCCGGATTATCGGATCCTGGTATTTTTCCAAGTATTGTTTCCAGACCGGAATCCGTTTTGGGGGAGTAAGTTCATTTTTCCCATATTTTGTTCGTGATTCCAGAACAGATTCTGATGATAATCCGTCTTTTCCATACTGAGCCAGGTCCTGCAATGGGATCATGGTGATACCATGATCATGTTGTATGAGCTCATGAGAATTTCGGCAGAATTCACATGATAAGCTACACATGTCAGGTCAGGTAGCTTATCGAATCAGGAATCCTTTCTTATATGAGAACCATACATGTGACCCGATTCATCAATGAAATGGAAACGAGATACCGGCCTGTCCGGTAGAATATTTTTAACCTGGATTCTGCTCTTATTCGTTTATCTAGTCTTTATGGGAGTCCTTATGGCTCTTGGTCTCCCTTCAGGATTTATTATCGTCATAGCGGTAGGAATGGGCCTTGTTCAGTATTTCTTCTCTGATAAACTGGTGATGATGACGACCGGTGCCAGAGTTATCGAAGCAGATGAATACCCGGATCTGCACCGGATGGTTGAGAAATTATGTACTGATGCGGACTTACCAAAACCAAGAATTGCAGTGATGCAGTCCCCAATGCCAAATGCGTTCGCAACGGGAAGAAGTCCTCATCATGCAGTGGTCGCAGTCACAGACTCCATTATGGCTACCCTGAATAAACCAGAACTGGAAGCAGTCCTGGCTCATGAGCTCTCCCACATTAAAAACCGTGACATCCTGACGATGACCATTGCAAGTTTTGTTGCGATGATCGCATCCATGATAATGAACAACTTCCTTTTCGCTTCTATATTCAACAGGGAACAGGGAGGTGCCTGGATTATCGCAGGTATAGTTGCTGCCGTTGTCTGGGTAATTGCAACCCTCCTGATGATGGCATTGTCCAGATACCGGGAATTTGCAGCAGACAGAGGAGCAGCATTTATAACTCAGGACCCTGATGCTCTCATCTCTGCATTACAAAAGATTAGTGGGAAGGTGGACCGTGTTCCAGCCCAGGCAAAGGTTGCTGCGGAGGGAGCAAATGCATTCTATATTATCCCTGCAATTTCGGGAAAATCACTTGCAGCACTATTTTCAACTCATCCCGCACTTGAAAAGCGGATTGAAAACCTGGAGAAAGTCAGAAAAGAGATCCGGGGATATTAAATTTAAAAAAAATCCGGTTTATCTGATCCAGATATATATTCTGGATTTTTACTGATGAACCGGAGAAACCTTTTTGTTTTGGATGTATTTTCCTATGGTTTTATAGAGCATAAAGGGGACAACAAGTACCAGGATTTCGTCTGGACCATCACCTCCGATTATGAAGAGGCACCAGAAGATGCCTTTCATTACAGAATTCTCTCCACGAATACATACTCACTCTGGTCAGATGAGCTACCTGATTCTCGATTGTATGTATCCTGAAGAGATTTTTATTCTCCCGGATACTAACATGTGATAGCGTTATGCATTACTCCAATATTGGTTTTGCATTAGGATTTTTTCTTATCACTCTGGGTATTCCCTTGGACGGATATGCTCCGGAACCTAGAAATGCTCTGCTGGACGAATCTGAAAAAGAACAATCTCCATCTCAAACAGCAGGGTCTGAACATCATCAAAAAAGCAGGCACCCATTTCATTGGATATGGAATGATTTTCTATCAGATAACGATGTATTGAGCAGGATAGTCCGGGAACGGGTATCGGGGTACAGAAGAATTACAGCAACAAATGTTCTGGAACATGAAACAAGAAAGAAAATATTTGCCCTTATTTGTGATAATCCGGGAATTGATCTGACAAGACTTGCTATCTTATCTAAAAGTAATGAAAACACATTAAGATACCACATCGATCGCCTGGCTGAAACTAAGTGTATCTCAATATTTGACCAGGGAAAATCATACCATTTCTTTGAAAACCACAATACCTTTTCAATGAAGGAGCAATTGTTCCTCTCCCGGTCTTCATCAGGACTTACAGGAAAAATCCTCACCCTGGTACAACACAATCCGGGAATTACAAGGAGAGATATCGCAGAATGCCTGGGAATTGCAAGCCCGACGGTGACTCGAACAGTCAGGCACCTGGTTTATGAAGGATGCATTCGGTTAGTAAAAGATGGGAAATATACCAGGCATTATATTTCAAGAGAAAATCAGCAAAATAATCTCAATTAACCGTTATTTCTGAGTAAATCTTTTGTTATCCTGCTGAAGGATATTTTTCAGTTTTGTGAAAACTCATCTGCTGACAAAAAAAAGGGATGTCCTGGGTTTACAGGAAGATAGGTGCAAAGACCACTGCAACAATTGCCATTAATTTGAGCAGAATGTTGAGAGCTGGTCCTGCAGTATCCTTGAACGGATCTCCAACGGTGTCACCGGTAACCGCTGCTTTGTGAGCAAAGGAACCTTTTCCACCGGAGTGTCCCTGTTCGATGTACTTCTTGGTGTTGTCCCATGCTCCACCGGCATTTGCCATCATAACAGCAACGAGGAAACCAGAGGAGATTGAACCGACAAGAAGTCCTGCAAGGGCATGTGAACCAAGTGCAATACCAATGATAATCGGTGCTGCAATTGCCATTAATCCTGGGAGTATCATCTCACGCAGTGCTGCGTTGGTTGAGATAGTAATACAGGAAGCATAGTCCGGATCGTTCTTTCCTTCCATAAGTCCTGGGATTTCCTTAAACTGGCGGCGGACTTCTTCGACGATATATCCTGCTGCCTTTCCGACTGCCTTCATGGCAAAGGATGAGAACAGGAACGGAAGCATGGCACCGATGAGGATACCGACAAAGACAACCGGTTCAAGCATGTTGACCATCTCAAGCTTAACAGCCTGAGTGTATGCGGCAAAGAGACCAAGAGCGGTCAGTGCTGCACCACCAATTGCAAATCCCTTACCGATTGCAGCGGTTGTGTTTCCGACTGAATCAAGGGTATCGGTAATGGCACGAACGCCTGGACCCTGGTGGCTCATCTCTGCAATACCACCTGCATTGTCTGCGATTGGGCCGTATGCATCAACGGAGAGGGTAATACCAAGGGTTGCAAGCATACCGACACCGGCAAGGGCTACACCATAGATGCCACCAAAGTAGTTTGCAATCAGGATAGCTGCTGCGACGATGATCACCGGGATGAAGGTTGACTCCATACCGACTGCAATACCTGCAATGATATCGGTTGCTGCTCCGGTCTCTGCAGACTTGACAATGGACTGGGTTGGCTTGTGATCATAAGACGTGTAGTATTCAGTCACAAGACCAATCAGGAATCCACCGACAAGGCCAGCGATGGTTGCATAGAAGATACCAAGCTGACCTGGTGCGAGCATCTCAACAAGAACGTAGACAGCGGCAACAGTCAGGAGAAGACCAGCAAAGGTTCCTGAGTTGAATGCCTTGTGAATTGCATGTGCTTCGTTCTTGTTGGTCCGGACAAAGAATGAACCAATGACGGACGCGATAATTCCAAGACCTGCGATCATCATTGGAAGGGCAATCAGGTTCATTGAGGGAACGCCTGGGAACTGGCTTGCCATACCGGCAGTTGCTCCGATAAGCATCGTAGCAATGACTGCACCAACATATGACTCATACAGGTCAGCACCCATACCGGCGATATCACCGACATTGTCACCGACATTATCTGCAATGACTGCCGGGTTCCGGGGGTCATCCTCAGGAATGCCTGCTTCAACTTTTCCAACCAAATCTGCACCGACATCAGCTGCCTTGGTAAAGATACCACCACCAACACGGGCAAACAGTGCAATAGATGATGCACCAAGAGAGAACCCGGAGAGAATGCTGATAGTAGCATGATCTGTCACACCAGTGATTCCAGTCATAAGGAAGAACATCAGAGACAGACCCAACATACCAAGACCGACAACCGTCAGACCCATGACCATACCAGCGGAGAATGAAACCTTAAAGGCCGATGCCATTCCCTGCTTTGCAGCATTTGCGGTTCTGACGTTTGCTTTTGTTGCGGAAAACATGCCAATAAAACCTGCAAGGGCAGAAAGACCTGCTCCAACAACATAACAGACGGCGGTGAGAGGGTTAATTACAAGAGACAGAATTACCGCAAGAACAACGACGAAGACCGCAATGGCAGTATACTGCCGTTTGAGGTAGGTCATTGCACCAAGATGAATGGCTGCGGCAATCTTCTGCATCAGTTCATCACCCGGAGATTCCTTTTTCATCCGGGCGTAGCTGAGACCAGCGAAGATAAGCCCGATAAGGGCACAAACCGGTACAATATATAACATATCCATTCGTATCACGTCCAGTCAGAAACTGAGAATCGAGACGGTGATCTGTTATCATTCGTTGATTATACGTAAATAACGATACGAATTGGAACCGCGCTATTTATATGTCGGTTCACTAGGAATACTCGTCCATTTCAAAAACGCGGTTTTCGATCCACAAGCCATTTCTTTTTCCCCTGCATTTTGATCTCAATGTTTTTCCGGCTGATAATCCTCATCCTGTTTATTATCCCCGGAGTAACGGCCTTTGGTAATGCCACGAATTCCAGTGATAACCTGTCAGCCCTTTTGGCCGAGAAGAACAAGGAAATAATCCTCACTGTATTTGAAAACGGGACATATACATTTGGAGAGGATGATATCAGGCTGCACCAGGATCAGCTCTATAAAGACCTGGCGACCGGACTTGCTCACCGGGGAGAATATTCAACCGCCGCAGATCTCCTTCTCCTGATTCCGGATGAGGAACGCTCATACGACAGTACCCTCCTTCTTGCCTTTGTATATACCCGGATGAACAAATATGACCAGGCACTCAAAACGGTTACAGCCTTACGGGCAAAATACCCGGATGATACAGATCTGGACAATGCAGCGGCATATATCCTCTCAATATCCGGGGATCCACATAATGCACGACGAATAATGGAGAAATTGGGAAGCCAGATCGATAAAAACGGTCCGTTTCTGGATACCTGGGGAACCATCCTTGCAGCCGAAGGAGAAATCACCAAAGCTGAAAAAGCCCTGAAATCCGCATACTTACTTCTTCCCCATGATGCTGAAGTTCTGTCCCATCTTGCTGATGTATACGCTCAGCAGGGACGACTAGCAGATGCCCAGGATTTATACCAACATGCAGTCAGGAGTGATCCGGCATATGGGGACGCTGCAAAAAAATATGCTCTGGTGCTCAAAGACCTTGGACGGTATCCAGAGGCAGTACATGTAATCAGGAAAACTATCCGGCTCATGCCCGGAGATCCTGACCTTATCGCATGGGAACAGGAAGTGGACGCTATCCTTCTTGCCTGGTATAAAACGCAGGAAGAAGAAGCAAAAAAACCACTTCTTACAAAACGAGTGGCTCGGGGGAATCATTCATGAAATCATGCACCCGGGGCTGGAGTGTTGTCAGATCAAGTGAGATGGCAACTGCCGGAGTCGGCTGAATATTCATCTGTTTCTGAAATGCCGTCTGACTCTGCCATGTCCCTGAGTTGATTCCCAGGACATTGCGATATCTGCTGATCCCATAAATATGGACATGGCCGGTATGTACCACCTCAGGGATGGGATCGATAATCAGCCGGTCCACGGTATCTGCAGCAATTGGGGTTCTTTTACCATAACATGGAGCAAGGTGACGGCGTTTAAGCATCTCAGGGATGACGTCATAGGCTTTCTCATAGCTCGCCCCCGGCATAAGACCGATGAGATCGTCAAATGATCTCCCATGATACATCAGTACTCTCACTCCCTGTAGGTTGACGAGAGCGGGATTTTCGACAAACAGGCAATTGCTGGAATAATTTTTCCTGAACTTTTCAGGGATGACCGGTTGTGGTTCGGCCCCCCGCACCACGTCATGGTTTCCGGGAGCGAGAATTATCTTCAGATGGGAAGGCAGGTCTGAGAGCATCGTTCCAAGCACATCATACTGCTCATAAATATTGGGGATAACGAGTTCTTTGTCCTGGTCAGGGTAAATACCAATTCCATCTACTAGGTCACCGGCTACAAGAAGGTAGGAGACCTCACTGTCGCTCAGCCAGTCTGCAAACCGGTTCCATTCATCATCAAGGAACGTATCACTTCCAACATGGACATCAGATATCAGGACTGCGGCCCCTTTCCGGTCACTCGTGTAGGGAGCATAAGAAAATGGAATATCAGGCCTGAATATCTGGTCGGCAAAGATGAGATTTCCTTCACTTGAGAGTGAGCCACGAACCCCGATAACCTCATCAGGGACAATTCGCTCTGCCTCTGAAAAATCCGGTCGGTCTTTATTAAACAGGGCCATAACAGATCCGGTTGAATCCTCTATCTCTGCCATCCGGTGACCATTACCGGTGCTCCGGACCTCCATGACCATGCCACAGACAGCAAACTCCTCCTGTTTATACCGGCTGTTTCGTTTGAGTGCCTCAATGGGAACCGGATTACATCTCCCCCGGATCATACCGGAGAGTCTGGCATACCGGTCTGCAAAATAAATGATATAGTCCTCTACCCTCCCCACCGGCTTCGAGGTTCCCATCCGGCCGGAGATGATCTCCACTTCAGGATCACACAAAAACCGCACACCATCTCGTGAAGGGAGAAGACCAGGAATATGCCTGAGTGAAACTACCACACAATCATCAGGAACGCCGGAGATGATCGTGTCAATAAGCCGCTCATCTTTCTGTTCGCGGATATATCTGACCACGTCCGGATGAACCTGGAGTTTTGTATCCAGAAACCGTTCCACGATCATGGTGCTGTCAAGCATTCTGCACTAGTACCTTCAGCACGAATGAAAATATACCCGCCTGACCATGTCAGGAAGTGAACCCTTAAGAGGCCAGATCTAAAACCATATACAGACATCATGGCAGATCAAAACGCCAAACAAACAATACGGGATAAAATTATCACATTCTGGAAGAGCGACGGGCAGTTCCCCTCGGCTGTCAGGGAGATAGCATCTGTTCTGGTAACCGTGGGTGCCATTGTTGCAATACTTCTGCTGATCTGTGGAACATGGCCGGCAATTGTGACCATCGAATCAGAGAGCATGGTACCACACATGAACGTGGGTGACCTGGTGTTAGTGGTTGCCGGCGACCGGTACGGTGAGTTACAAAGTCTTGAAGAAGGCAATGCATCCGGGTATGAAAAGTTCGGGATGCCTGGTGATGTAATAATATACCGACCGAACGGGAACACCGAACTTCATCCGATAATTCATCGGGCCATGTTCTGGGTTGATGAAGGAGAGGAGATCGCTTTAGAGGCAGGAATGAAAACTGCGACATATACCGCTCCTCATGAAGGATATATCACCAAAGGAGATAATAATCCGGTCATCGACCAGGTTGGCTGGTCAAATTACCGTAACCTTGGTGGACCGATTGAACCGGTTAAGAAGGAGTGGATCATCGGGAAAGCGATGTACTCTGTTCCCTACATCGGATACCTGCCATTAAATATTGTCCCGGTCATCATCATTGTTGTTGTAATTATGGTGCTCCACGAACTCTATCTCCGCAGCCGTGCAAAACGGGAAGAAGAAACAAACCAAAAGAGGAACAGGTAAGCGTATGGATCTCCATACTCTTTTATCAGATACCCTGGCAGGACATCGCCTCACCCCAGATGAAGCGGCTTTTCTCCTTTCTGTATCCGGTCAGGAGGTATTCGACCTGTTTCGGGCAGCAGATGAGGTCTGCAGAAGAAAGAACGGAAACAGGGTCACATTTGTCAGGAATCAGAATATCCATATCACCAATATCTGTAAAAACCTCTGTGGATTTTGCGGATTTGGCAGGACCAAAAAGAGTCCGGGGGCGTACCTGTTTGGTGAGGATGAGGTAAAGGAACAGGCACGGTATGCAAAAGAACGGAATGTTACAGAGATATGTTTTCTCTCCGGTGTTCATCCTGACTTTACCCTTGAAACATACCTACAGTTTATGAAGTGGGTGCATGAAATTCACCCAACTGTTCATATTCATGCATTTTCTCCTGATGAGATAGACTTCGTCGCACGAAAGGCAAATCTTCCAACTCCGGAGGTTATCAGGCAGCTGATGGCAGGAGGTCTTGGAACCCTGCAGGGAACTGCTGCAGAAATCCTGGTTGATGAGGTCAGAAAAACCATCTGTCCGGCAAAGGTGAAGACCGAAGTCTGGGAACGGATTGCCCGTGAGGCCCATAGTCTTGGTCTTCGATCAACAGCGACCATCATGTATGGATCAACCGAAACCCCCCGGGACAGGGCTGAACACCTGGATAGAATCAGAAGGATCCAGGATGATACCGGAGGATTCACAGAGATGGTTCTCCTCACGTACATCCACCAAAAAACGCCTCTGTACGAAAAGGGTCTGGTTAGGTATGGTCCGACCGGCAGGGATGATCTGGTCACGACTGCTGTATGCCGGCTGTTTTTGGATAACTTTGATCATATCCAGGTATCATGGCCGAAACTTGGGACAAAGATGACACAGATGGCCCTTTTGGCCGGTGCAGATGACCTTGCTGGCACGATGTATCTTGATGATGTGACCGGAGAAGCAGGAGGATCCACCGGAGAATATCTGGATCCTGATGAAATGGAATATATCTGTTCAGATCTTGGGAAAGTCCTCGCTGAACGGACGACACTCTATAAAATAATACAATAAAAAGTGGACAGGAATCAGAGGCCGCGCTTTATCTGCCTGATGTCTGCCCCGGCGACATTGGCACCTCTGAAATCCGCCCTGGTTACCGTTGCTCCGGTCAGACGAGCACCCTGAAGATTTGCATTCAGAAACACGGCATCAGTCAGATCGGTGTTTGAGAGATTTGCCCGGCTGAGATCTGCCCCGGCAAAATTTGCTTTTTTCAGATTGCAAAATTCAAAATCAACCTCGGCAAGCCGTGCCCCATTTAAATTGATCCCTTCAAGAGATAGTCCGGTAAGATGAGCCCCCCTCAGATCCGGACGTTTTCTTGGATTTGCCGCTTTCCATTGATTCCATGAAGCGACTCCTCCTTTTATTGCTTCAACCTGTTCTGCTTCTGGCACTCCGCCCACCTGTTTGTGTGATAATTTGTTTGATATTACTATATCAGTTATCAGGCGCAGTGGGGAAATATACTCATCTAAAACATGTGACATAGGAAACCTTTTTGAGTTACCTACATGATGACTGAGAGTATGAGACGCAGCATATTCTATATAATATCCGGCATCGCTGCGTTGGTGCTCTTTGTTGCGGTTAGTAGCGCAGCATTTGCTCCAACTTTTCAGCAGATGCCACTCAGCATGAAAGGGTCTTCGGATGCGAGCCCGTATAATGACGAAGCATTCATGACCGAAGCAGAGAAGGCAATCAAGAAGATTTCGAACTCCACGGTCCCGACCGGTTCAAAGCTGAGTGAAGTAACCGATGCATATTACCGGCTTATCATGGAGAACGTGAGTCCGGAATTCTTTGCAGATGCAAACAATATTGTCGGCTATCTTTACTACACATCGATGGCAGGCTCCACATTTGAAGACTACCATTCATATCTCAATTCAGTCTCCCGTTCTTCTGATGGATCAGAGTACTATACTGTTGTAGACCAGTACTACCAGGTTTCTGCCGAGTTCTGGAACAAGATTAAAGATAAATTCCCGAACATGACGATGTACACCCTGCCTGATGCTTCAGCAGCACTTCCTCAGGAAGAAGAGGAGCAGCAGGGCAGCACCCTTGAAGGTCTCGAGATAGCCATCCCAATGACACAAAAGACTCCTGACCCGTCAAGCCCTGACCTGACAGAGAAGTTCAAAACAATTACTGTCCGTTGGTTTGAGGATTATGTAGATCAGGCAAATAAGCCGGACGATGATCCTTTCAATGACAAGACAGAAAAGTCTCCAGGTCACCGGTTCCTGATTGGAGAGGGTGTTGACTGGGCAGATACAACATATATGGACCTTGTCAGCATGAATATCGCAGAGGACTTTTATGACAAGGCTAATTACATAGATGCATTCTTCTACCTTATCTCAGAGGCAAAGGACCGGTACGAAGGATATATTGATGACCGGAGCTTTGTCTCATCTGTCTCAAATGGTCAGGAAAATTATGATAACGCAAAGAAATATTATGACGAGGCACAAAAGGCAATCGGACACTTTGACGATATCATTCCAAACGGAACCAATAGTACACTCCCCAAGTTCCCTGAGTTTGGTGAAGTAAGTATGGGCGGCCAGGAGATGGGAGAATTAGGATTTGTCACCGGTGATATGGCTGATTACTTAAGTGGCGGAACAGCAGATTCTACCGATAATTAAAATTTTTTTCCATGAAGATCCTCATCGCAGTCCCTCCTGCCCAGTACCATGACAAGGAACTGGCCCAGGTTACGGCAGTATTTGATCATAATAAGATCCCGTATGAGTTTGCCTCACGGGAAGCAGGCCAGGCAAAAGGAACTTTTGGTGGAAGAGTCTTTGTTCCACTCAGTTTTGAGGACGTGATACTAACACGCGAAGAGGAATTTGATGCTCTGACTATTCTTGGCGGTCAGGGAGCCCAGGCTCATTTCTGGAATAATCCGGACCTGTTAGAACTGGTCAAGATCTTCCGGATACACCGGAAGGTAATTGGTGGTATCAGTACCGGTCCGGTCGTGATGGCAAAGGCAGGCATTCTCAAAAAAAGACCTGCGACTGTCATATCCGGGATGGCCATCAGGGAGATGATGAAGATGGATGTGAAGTTTGAAGATAAACCATTCGTCTTTTTAGACCGACTTGTAACAGCTCGGGATCCCAGTGATGCAAAACGGTTTGCTGAATTAATTGTTGAATATCTGTATGGGAACCCTGAGTTTAACGGCCCACAGGTTGTCCCTGCGCCAAACAAACTTGGATTTGATATTTAAGTATCCTTTTAAATCCTTCAACTTCATTAAATAATTCTTAAATTATACTTCACCGAGAGATATATGCAATGAAAGTGATTACACTCATTGCGATATTCATTCTTATTACAGGTGCTTTGGTAATCTTTCTCCCTGAAATTGCAGGAATGAATCAGCCTGCTGAATTTTTAAGTTCCAGTCTGAACCAGGTTGGAGACCTTTCTGCCCAGGTAGGAATCAAGGATGTCGCATCACTCGCTTATGATACATCACTCTCAATAAAACCTGACAATTATGATTCCCTGGAAGAAAAAGGAGATATTCTTGCATCCAGTGGAAAACACCTTGAAGCGCTGACCGTTTATACAAAAACACTGGAACAGAATCCAAACAATCTTGCTGTGATGAAAAAGAAATCGGATGTGCTAAAAACACTTGGTAGAACAGAAGAATCACGTGATTTGTTGCTGAAAATTGCATATGCTCAGCCAGCTGATGTGTCAGATCAACTGACGATTGTCCAGTCTTCAATATCATCCGGCCAGTACAAACAAGCGATTGATAAAACCGACGAAATTCTCAAGAACCAGCCAAATAATCCGGATGTCTGGGAATTACGGGGAGATGCCTACATTGGTCTTGCGACAGCGAATTCATCGCTGATGAACCAGCTCAGTGTACTACAGACAGGTTCTCGAGCTGATTCTGATGATGTCCATGATGTTTTGAATAAAAACCAGGCATTTTCTGACGGAATCCAGAGTTATCGTCAGGCACTTGAGCTGGATCCGATGAGATCAACTGATTTAAGTCAAAAGATATTCACAAATCTTCAAGGTTTTGATATCATGATACAATCTGGTGATCTACTATAGTGCCCTACACAGCGTCCTAAGAATAATGGTAGTAAAACGGAGATTGTTTCAAGACGTGCGCACCAAAAACGCTACATAGATATCTGCAAAACATTCTCGAATATACCAGAATGTTTTGCAGGATAGTATACAATAACAAGATCATATAGTATAATGGATTGAGATCTATGAAAATAATAAAAATAATAAAAATACACCTTCTTCGTTTTCTTCCTGTGGTTTCCGGATATCAGGAGTGAAAAAATATGGGATGGATGTCAGGAAGTGATTCAGATTCATATTTTCAAAAAGGGATGAAACTCGTCAATAAAAAAAGATACGAAGAGGCTGTTCAACAATTTCACCGTGGTATAGAGTGTGATAAAGGGCATTCAGATTGCTGGTACGGACTTGGAGAAGCACTTTCAGGCGTGAAAAAATATACCCAGGCAGAAGAATGCTATACCCGGGCATTCGAAATAAATCCTGACATTGATGATTACCTGATAGGGAAAGCATTAAATCTCCGTAACCTTGCCTTGATGGAAAAAGAGCCCTTAAAGTGCTTTGAAGCAATTGAATGCTGTAATAAAGTGCTGACCAGGAATCATGATTATGTTCCGGCACTCCATGCCAAAGGGCTGACACTCTGGACATTGAATAAAAGAGATGATGCGATTGAATATTTTGATAAAGCCCTGAAACTGGATAAAAATTATGATTATCCCTATGAGTTAAAAGGAAAATACTTTTTTGATCAACGAAAATATCACGATGCGATTGATGCATATGAAATTGCATTGAAAAAAAGTCCTCGTGATCCGGACATTCTGCTCTCTGAAGGTCGCTGTTTGATGAAGATTGGTGCATACCACCTTGCGATAAAATGCTTTCAGTTGGTCATTAAACAAAGGGGTGATGATCCTCATGCATATGTCCTTCTTGGGAACTCATACAAGGTATTAAAGCAGTTTGATGACGCAATTGAAGCATATGAGCAGGCATTAGAGATTAATCCGGATAACAAAACCTACAAGATGCAGATCGCTGAAGCCTATCTTCTGCAGGGAAATATTTGTCTGCATAAAGACAAAGATCCGCAAACCGCCATTGAATATTTTAATAAGACTCTGGAAATTGCCCCACGATATTCTGCAGCCTGGTTTTCAAAATCGATTGCATACCGCAAGATGGGAGGGTACCGGAATTCTTTGAATGCAATGCTGAAAACAATTGAAATTGATCCAAATAATGCCCACGCCTATTTTGAGATGGGGAAAACCCTGAAAAGCATGGGTAATGAGACTGAAGCAATTGACTGTTTTCTTCAGGCCATCCGGATTGATCCCTCATATACTGAAGCAATGTACATTTTAGGAAACATCCTCGTTGATGCAGGCAGACCAAGTACGGCGATCACCTACTTTGATCAGATCATCGATAAAGATCCTGGATCTTCCATTGCCTGGTACGCAAAAGGGAAGGCATTAAAACTGATGAATGAAACCAGGGAAGCAAATATCTGTTTTGAGCGGGCAGGCAAGATAGCAGTATCAAAATAGAATATTTCGGGAATATTAAAACCTGAAATTTTTTTTAGAAAAATTCACCCTGTATCTGAATTATTTCAGCACTATCAGCAGCCTGGGCATATGCATCAAGTGGCTCACGGTTTAGTTCCAAAAACCTGATACCCCATGATATCTTGCTGAGTAGCATTTCAGCCTGGGATGATTCTCCTAAAATGACAAGGGCAGCTGCCATCGCTTCTGCAGAAGTCAGGCGAAACGGCCTCCCAAAGTTTACCGGATTTGCAGCCAGAAGATAGGGGAGAGCACGTTTAAACCTCCATGATCTCACCTGATCTGTATCCAGGACTTCCCATGAACAGTCAAGAGCGGTGATGGTCTTTGTCTTTTCCCGGTCAGCAGGGGAGAGGGCCTGCTCGGCTGTCGGGTCAAGGATGAGACTGTTTCGGGGAATTGATGAAAGCCTGGAGAAAAGTCTGACCATTCCGGCTCGTTCAAGTTTTTTCATCGTACATTTTTTGGGATCACAGGAGTTGTCCCGGTATGAAAGCAAGGGGATCATTACTCATCACATCCTGATGAATGATCTCCTGGCTCTATGTGCCGTTTCATGTCGTCAGACCTTCGGATAACCTCCTGGACAATGTCACGGGAGCTGGTAAAAGGAGAATTCGTGAATGCAGATATCCTGACAACTTTTGTCTGCATTCCCTGTTTTTCAAGAGTCCGCTCCAGAATTTCCGGGTTGAAATGCTGATTACACCCTAAGGTGATAATATCAGGGTTTAATTCCCGGATTGGCCTGTACATATCAGTAAGGTCCCCTAAGATGGCTTTGGTAACCGGCCGAAGTGCTTCTACCATGCATCGCCGCTGCTCTTCAGGGATGACCGGCCTTGGTTTGTGCCTGATGTTCGCATCACGGGCAATAATGACATAGAGTTCATCCCCAAGTTGTGCTGATTCTTTGAGATACCAGAGATGGCCGGGATGTAAGATGTCAAAGGTTCCGGTTGCAACCACCCGGATCATGGTACCACCTCAAGAGTGACGGGAGTTCCATCCGGATAAAAACACCGCCAGTCATCTGGTCCGTACGGGTATCCCACGATGATATGACAACTCCCACTTACGGAAAAAAACCGGATATCAGCATCAGACGGCCATATTGCACCATTCGGATGACTATGAGCGCTCCCGGTTATTCCTAGATGGAGAGGAACCATCTCAAAAGGAACCTGGGCACTTGCTTCACCCCCGATTGATCCTGGTATCAGGTGGACTTCAGATATGACACCTGACTCTGCAGAGAGCAGTGCGGCAAATTCCCGTGGATGTGATTCACGTCCCATTGCCAGCAGGAGATCAAGGGTATTTCTATGTATTGCGGAAATATTCATACTACTGCTCGTAATCCTTCGTATTCATCGGTTCTGATTATACAAGGCTATTGTGCTCAGAACGGTCCGTCCTGTTCAAAACTTCTATTGAACCGAAGAGATAACTCAGCCTTGTAGAGTTCAGCACCAAGGTATCCGGCATGATCAAACAAAGAGACCCCGTCTTCCTGTATTATTGTGAATAATACATCCTGCCACCTGGAGCCTTTGATTGCCGTTCCGTTCCTGACTGCAACGATGTATTCACCTTCAACACCTATCCGAAAGTTCCCTCGTGGATCATATGCTATTTCCCGGGGCATGGATTCAGCCATAATAACACGATTATATTCCAAAGGTGGTTCTCTTCGTCGCCTCTTTTCTTTGATCCAGAACAGATCAATACCAAGATCTTTCGGATAGGGCCTTCCTTCTATTAATGCCATCATATTTGTGGCAGACCGCATTTCTGATATGCATCCGGCTGTTTTGTCACTGTGCTCACTGCAAAAAATCACAGATGCATGAGTTTCATACGCCATTCCGGCAAGAAGGGCACACATCCCGACTGAATCGGCATCCAGAAGTTCGATGACATTTCCTGCACCAAAGAAGAGAGGAACTCCTGGTTTTTGAAACAGGGAGAGTGATTGAACAAATCCTGAACCACAGGGCTGGAGAACCGGGTCTGCGATTATGTCCTGTATACCAAAATCCAGTGCCTGCCTGATATTTGACTCAAGGCCAGCATTTCCAGGAACAATTACCGCTGCACATCCTGCTTTTGCAACATCGCTCCCGATATCTTTCATATTCTCTTCCTGGAGAGAGAGAATGAGGTCTGCCCGAAAGAGTGCTGCTGCGATGAGGGCAGGATCCTGGGAATCAATGGCAAGTGGTCTATCAAGGTCTGCAAGCTGGGAAAAGACTGCGCGAACATCATCCGGGCATGCGTCAAATCCAAATCCGAGATCAACGATATCGGCTCCTCTGTCAAAAAAATCACTCACTTTCTGCCTGATATCTGGTGTCCGGTGGGCATCCATAATCTCTGCCAGGACTTTAATCCTGGTCTTTCCACCAATTTTCACTCCCCGGATACAGAAGGCAGGTTCACCTTCCACTTCCCTGGCAGCGATTTTTTTGTATGCCTCTTTTTTTCGCTCGCCGGAGAGGAATTCATCAGCCGGAACCTCTCTTGATAACGGGATCTTGCCAATGAGCGGGAGGACCATTCTCAAGTCTGCTGCATGCCGCGGCCCACGATACACCGGGATTCCGGTTTCATCTTCCACACTCAGAAATGATGCAGTACACATTCCTGAAATGAGTACCATATCATACGACTCTCCTGAACGCAGGATGGAGAGAAGTTTTTCCGGAGAGAGAAATGATGCAAGTTCACCGGTAACAACTACATCCGCGTCAAATCCCTTTGCAGCATCACATACCATGGTATACGTAACCCTTCCGGTAGGCAGTAGGATCCTCATCACCCTTTCCTTAATACCGGTGAGATAAAAAGAATAGTGTAGTCAGGGATGCTCACAGCCGATCTCCATATTCATACTTCCTGTTCTAAAGACGGGGAGAGTTCAGTAGCACAGGTTCTTGCCACCGCTGCAGCGGTTGGAATAGATGTCATCGCAATCACGGACCATGACACCATGGACGGGTACCAGATAGCCAGGGAAATCGCTTCTGAGGTTCTGGTAATTCCTGGTGTTGAAGTGTCAACAAAAGACGGACATCTAATAGCGCTTGGAGTTACAACTGCTCCAGAACCAGGTATGCCAGTCCTGGATACCATAACAAAAGTGCATCAGGCCGGTGGAGTTACCATTCTGCCCCATCCATTCCACCGGTACAGGCATGGTGCAGCCCTGAAATGTTTTGAAGCATTTGGTGCTGCTGATGCAATAGAAGTATACAACAGCCGGTATGTCATTCCCCATGCAAACCAGCGGGCGATGCGGCTTGCACGCAAGATGGGAAAACCTGCAGTTGCCGGTAGTGATGCCCATAATGCCAGGTTTATCGGGTATGGAAGAACCCTGATAGATGCTGAGAAAGATATCGGATCCATCCTCAATGCAATCAGGGATGGAAAAACACAGCCGGCAGGAAGAAAAACTCCGGTCAGAATTTATACCAAACAGTCATTGCGGAATTCATGGCGGAAGATCCGGGGCAGACTTCACAAGTAAGGCTGGCATTTCAGATTGGATATATCGGGACCGCCTTCTTTGGTTCACAATACCAGCCAGACAGGCGGACCATAGAAGGAGAGATTGAAGCGGCCTGTATCAGGGCAGGAATAATTACAAACCGGCAGGAATCCCGGCTTGCCCTGTCTGGGAGAACAGACCGGGGAGTGCATGCCAGGTGTCAGATACTTGCATTGTCAACATCCAACCCAGACCGGGCCATCAGGGCTATAAATGGTCAGCTCCCTCCGGATATCTGGGTGACATCATGGAGTTATGCACCGGAAACGTTCTATCCGAGGTATGATGTTATCAACCGGACATACCGGTTTTACTTTTCACAGGTTCCTTCAGACATTGATGCAATGAAGGATGTTGCTCCCCTTTTTCTCGGAAAACATGATTTTACCTGTTTTGCCCGGATAGAGCCAGGAAAAACACCTGAAAAGACAATCGATGCTGTTGAGATATCGTACGATGAATCCGGATTATGGCTTGAGATTACTGCACAGAGCTTTTTATGGCATATGGTCAGGTGCATTGCTTCATCATTAATACAGGTATCAGAAGGCACCCTATCACGATCAGGTCTAGAGAAGTACCTCTCCGGTGCATGCAAAAATAAGATAAAACCAGCTCCCCCTGATGGATTGATCCTCTGGGATGTGAAAACAGATCTTGACTGGCAGGAGATGAATGTGCCCGGTTTCAAAACGAGAAGATTACAAAACCAGGCAGAAGAACTGTTGCTGCTTGGAAAGGTCTATTCTCTCCTGGTTCCCTGATGGTTACAGATCCTGCTCGACCTTGTGAATCATGGTTTTGATATCAAGCCAGATGATCAGATCACTTTTATCACGGTCACCGGTTTTCACTTTTTTCCGGATGATACCAAGGATATCACGATCACTGCTCTTTGATGCATGGGTATCCTTATCGATATCTTCCTCTGTGTATGTTGAGACGGCCAGGACATCATCAACTAAAACCCCGATCATCTTCTCCGAAACTGTTGCATCAAGAACGATAATCCGGGATTTTTTCTTTCCATCTGCCTCCCGGGTAATGTTCATCATCTCTTTAAGATCGATGATGGTTGTGATGATTCCACGCAGATCGATAATTCCTTTGATAAATGAAGGAGTATTGGGAAGAGGAGTAATTTCAGTATAATTGATAACTTCCCTGGTTTCAAACAGGTCTATAGCAAATAATTCATTTCCGAGAATAAATTCGACAACCTGAAGATTCCCCACCCCTTTTGAACCAGCCCTGATCTTTTTGACCGCCTGGTTTGTAATTTCCGGTACTTTTTCCACTGGTTCATCATGGCTTTGATAGTCTACAAGAAATGTCCCCATAATATCTCCCATATCATAGCCGGGCATCCATCCGACATGCCGGGCATCCTCTTAGTTGTTATCGTATCAGGGTGCTCACGGATGAACTTTTCGCTCGATCAGGGAAAAAATGAGACGAAAATTGTTCAGTATACCGGTTCTGAGAAGATGCTGTTTTCTGATATCACATATAACCTGTATCTGAATGAAAGGTCCTCTTCCGGAAGATGTTCTCCACAGATGGTTCGGGTACCGAACATTTCGGCCCGGTCAAAAGGAGATAATCACCCAGGTACTCAATGGCAGGGATGTCCTTGCGGTGATCGCAACCGGTGGAGGTAAGTCACTGTGCTATCAGATCCCGGCTCTCATCAGGGAGGGAACCGGAATTGTGTTATCTCCTCTGATTGCCCTTATGAAAGATCAGGTAGACTGTCTTGCTGAGTCCGGAATACCTGCAGCATTTTTAAACAGTACCCAGGATATCAAAGATAAACGCAGTGTTGAAGATGCCATCCGAACAGGAACCTTAAAATTATTATATATATCTCCTGAACGTCTGGTCCAGCCGGCATTTCTTGAGTTCCTCAAATCCATTCAGATCAGTCTTTTTGCGATAGATGAAGCCCATTGTATATCACAGTGGGGTCATGAATTCAGGCCGGAGTATCGACAGCTTTCAATTATTCGAAAAACCTTTGAAGATGTCCCGATAATCGCCCTGACAGCAACCGCAACACCGTCAGTCCGTACAGATATTATCAATGAACTCAGTCTTTCTGACCCGGCGGTTTTTATTGGCTCTTTTAACCGTGAGAACCTGATCTACCGGATTGAAAAGAAAGAAGACGGTGAACAGCAACTTGTCCATTTCCTGCAGGGTCACCCAAACGAATCCGGAATTATCTATTGCTTTTCAAAACGTCAGGTGACTGATCTGGCAAAACTGCTTCAGAAGAATAGGTTTTCAGCACTTCCCTACCATGCTGATCTTCCAAAATCTGTCAGGCATGAAACCCAGGACCGGTTTCTCAGGGATGAAGTCAGGATAATTGTCGCAACCGTCGCATTCGGAATGGGAATTAATAAACCGGATGTCAGGTTTGTAGTTCATTATGACCTTCCAAAAAACCTTGAGCACTATTACCAGGAGACCGGACGTGCAGGACGTGATGGAGATCCTGCTGAATGTCTTCTTCTTTACTCGAGGGGAGATTTCAGAAAGATAGAGTATCTTATCGAACAGATGGCAGATGGAACAGAACGGCAGGTAGGTCTTCGAAAACTTCACGAAATGGTCGGGTATTGTGAGTCACGGGCCTGTCGCCGGGCTGTATTGCTGACATATTTTGGAGAATCGTGGGACAAACCATCATGCGGGAACTGTGATTCCTGCCATTCCGGGCGGAAAACAATAGACGGAAGAGATATCCTGGCAACCATTTCTACCTGCATGGAAGAGCTCAGAGATGATTACGGTGTCTCATATATTGCTGACATTCTTTCCGGAACTATTGATGACAAGGTGATAAGTAGAGGGCATGATACCTCTTCCTGTTTCGGGTCTGGGAAACCTCACCGGAGAGGCATGTGGGTATACTGGATTCGAGAACTCATTTCCTGTGGGTATCTGTCACGGTATGGTTCCCGGTATCCAGTTGTCAGAAAAAATCCCCGGACTCGTGATGCTCTTGCTGGAAAAATTCCGGTCAGAATTGGTGAGCCTGAATTTCAGGCGGTGCTTACTGATGAATCGGTGGGAAGCGAGCCGACTCCTGCGGAGAATAATTTGTATGAGATCTTAAGAGATGTCAGAAAATTGCTTGCTGATGAGCATGATATGCCTCCATTCAGGATCTTTCCAAATAAGACCTTACGGGAGATGGCCAGAGTCAGACCCAGAAATCCTGATGATCTGCGCCATGTATATGGTGTCGGTGAACGCCGTCTCGAGCAGTATGGTCAGCCGTTCCTTGAGGCAATAAACGCGTATACCAGACATGAGGTGGCGAATGGCTGATCCCTGTAACCGGTGTGGCAAATGCTGCCTGCACATGAGACGATATATGCTGGTTGAACGAAGTATCGGGGATACCCAGCATTTTTGTCACTTTACCCTGACCAAGCAGCGGTTTTTTGCACGAATTGGAGGAGAGGATCTTGTCAGGTTTCGGGATAGTGACCGAATGAAACAGTACCCGGATTCCTGCCCATTTCTCCGGCCTGGTGAAGATGAATCATTCCATTGCACGATTTATTCATTCAGACCTGACCATTGCCGCAGATTTTTTTGTGCATAATCATCTGATGATTTCACTAGTGATAGATCAAACTATCATTATTTATCATGACAGACAAACGGGTACAGATTGTCATGTCAGGGACTTCTGCGAGCGAATATATCTGTAAATGTACCTCTGCATGTGCAGGGTGCAGCTCGTCCCTCATACTCAGACACGTGCTCAAGGCAGCCGGACCAGATACGGTTCTGGTAGTTCCTGCCTGCTGCACCAGTGTTCTGCAGGGGGTCTGGCCAAATACATCGTTTAACATACCGGTGTATAATGTTGCATTTGCTGCTGCTGCTGCGGTTGCATCAGGAATGGCTGCAGCATTTGAAGCAGTGGGGAAAAACACGAACGTCATCGCCTATGCAGGTGATGGTGGAACGGTGGATATTGGTATCCAGGCACTTTCAGGAGCATTGGAACGGGATACAAACTTCCTGTACATCTGTTATGATAATGAGGCATATGGAAACACCGGTATGCAGCGGTCAGGATCCACACCGCTTGGTGCACGGACTACCACGACCCCAGGTGGCAAAACCCATGCCAAGAAGGATCTTGACAGAATAATTGCAGCTCATCACCTGCCATATATGGCAACCGCTTGCAGTGCATACCCCCAGGATCTGGTGAAAAAGGTGCAAAAGGCCCTTTCTATCCGGGGACCAAAGTTCATGCATATTCTGGCTCCCTGTCCTCCCGGATGGAGGTATGATGCATCCCAGACCATTGAAATTGGGAAGATGGCAGTAAAGACCGGAATCTGGGCAATGTACGAACGTGAATATGATACGCTTACCTTAAGCGGTCCGACAAAGGCGGCAATGATAAAGCCTGCTCCGCTTGAAGAATACCTCAAGATGCAGGGACGGTTCTCCGGGATGAATGATGAGAAAGTAAAAGCCATACGGGGAGAGATGGAACGGAATTTGCGTCTGTTAAAAGCTGAAGCGGAGGGAACATGCTAACAGTATCTACTGGGAATAATGCCGTTGCTGCAGCGGTCAGACAGGCAAATCCTGCTGTGGTTGCAGCATACCCGATCACCCCCCAAACCGAGATCGTTGAGCAGATTGCAAACTATGTGACAAACGGCAGCCTCAAATCCAAATATATTCCAGTAGAGAGTGAACACTCCGCCATGGCTGCCTGTATTGGTGCAAGCATCACCGGGGTGCGGACTTTTACTGCAACCAGTTCTCACGGTCTGTTATACATGCATGAGATGGTCAACTGGGCTGCTGGTGCACGCCTTCCTATCGTCATGGCAAACGTGAACCGGGCCCTTGGTCCGGGATGGAATGTCTGGGCAGAACATACTGATGCACTTCAGGCACGTGATACCGGGTGGCTCCAGGTGTATGTCGCAACCGTACAGGAAGCATATGACGCAACCATCATG
This sequence comes from Methanospirillum hungatei, assembly GCF_019263745.1. Taxonomy (NCBI): domain Archaea; kingdom Methanobacteriati; phylum Methanobacteriota; class Methanomicrobia; order Methanomicrobiales; family Methanospirillaceae; genus Methanospirillum; species Methanospirillum purgamenti. The sequence continues at coordinate 2,174,315 of NZ_CP077107.1, read as the reverse complement.
GCATTCCGAATCGCAGAGGACCGGAGAGTCTACCTGCCGGTCATGATTAACCTTGACGGATTTGCTCTCTCACACATCTCACAGCAACTTGAAGAAAACCAGATCGGGGACTTCATACCGCCACTGGTTCTGGATCATGCTATCAGTACAGATGCACCTGCCGGGTACGGGTGTATGACCTCATCAGCTGACTATTTTAAGATCCGGTACGATATCGAACGGTCCATGCGGGACTCTGTGCAGGTAATCAGGGAGACCGAAGAGGCTTTCGCTACATCATTCGGAAGAAAATACTCCTGGACTGAAGATTACCGGTGTGAAGACGCAGAGGTTTTGATCCTGGCTATGGGAACGCTTGGAAAAGAGGCGGAAGTTGCTGTTGATATCCTTCGGAATGAGGGAGTAAAAGCAGGTTCAATGCGTGTCAGATGGATCCGACCCTTCCCTGACCTGGATCTCGGGAACCGTGACCTGGTGGTCATTGACCGGAACTACTCATTCGGGTTTGGTGGAATTCTTGCATCATCTATCCGGGCAAAAACCGGAAAAGAATGCTTTAATGTCATTGCCGGTCTTGGAGGACAGGAAGTCACGTATAATGACATCGCAGGATTTGTACGAGACAGACGGATCGGGGAAGAGTTCTGGTTTGGAGTTGATGCCTGATGTATGAGATCAGACTTCATTCACGGGGCGGTCAGGGTGGTGTTACTGCAGCAAAACTGATGGCACTTGCCTCGTTCCGGGACGGCAAATATGCAACCGCCGCTCCGTTTTACGGTGCAGAACGCAGAGGAGCCCCGATTGTCTCATTCATCCGAATCGATGACAAGCCAATCAAGATATATTCCCAGATCCATAATCCGGACCTGGTTGTGGTGCTTGATCCTTCCATTCTTGATCTTGTCAATGTCTTTGAAGGACTCAAACCTGAAGGAAAGGTCCTGATAAATGCTCCGAAGGTTCCGAAAAAAGCAGAGGGATATAATGTGCAGCATGTGGATCTTACCGGCATTGCTCTTAAAACAAATTTAATCGTCGCCGGAAGTCCGATCCTGAACACGCCGGTAATAGGAGCACTTGCAAAAATGGGACTCTTTTCACGCGAATCCGCAAGTGCAGCAATAAAAGAGATGTTTTCAGATGAACGAAATCTGAAAGCTGCCCTGATGGCATATGAGGAGTTGATGTAATTGGTAGCCAGAGATAGACTTGCTATATCAAAGCCGCGTGAAGGTGCCTGTGGGAACACCGGAACCTGGAGGGTATTCAGACCAGTTGTTGATAAGGGAATCTGTAATTCCTGTGGGATGTGTGCAATGTACTGTCCAGATGGTGTTATCAATGATGACTATGAGATCGATCTGGTCTTCTGCAAGGGCTGCGGCATCTGTGCAGCTGAATGCCCGAAAAAAGCCATCACCATGGTGCGGGAAGATAACACAACTGGTAATTAAGACCCATTCCCTGTCTGTTCGCCAGGTTTTGATATAAATACTGGTTCACCCATTCACAACTCTTTTACAATTTGGTGCACCAGATTATTACAGATGGTTCGGTTTTCAATAACGATGGATGATGATCTGACTCACCGGGTCGATCAGGAATGTGTTGTCAGACAGGTTTCACGCTCTGACTGGATAAATGAGGCATGTACCAGGCAGCTCCGAAAACTTTCCGGATATGGCATATATCCCTGTGGTGAGTCAAGCCCCATCATCGATGACTCTCCATCCCCCCACCGTCATAATATGCAAAATTATGACGAAACATACCGGAATTTTCGAATAGAAGTCCCGGAGTATTTTAATTTCGGGTTTGATGTAGTCGATGCCTGGGCAAAAAAAGACCGGAACAAAATAGCAATGGTCTGGACTAACCAGGAAGGAGCTGAAAAATTTTTTACATTCCGTGACATCTCCAGGAGATCAAATGAGATCGTCAACATGATGATCAAGTACAAGATCTCAAAAGGTGACCGGGTTATCATCATGCTTCACCGGGTGCCTGAATGGTGGTTTATGACCGTGGCCCTTATCAAGATAGGAGCGGTGTATATCCCGGCACCAACCATGCTCACACCAAAGGATCTTGCCTACCGGGTCAATACATCTGAAGCAAAGATGGTCATTACCGACATGGAAAACGCCCATAAGGTTGATGAGATTCTGGATTCATGTCCGACTCTTCATACAAAAATGGTAGTGGATGGTGCACGTGACGGCTGGCTTTCATATGAGCGAGAATTAACATACCCGGCTCCGGTGTCGTCACGGATCATCAATCTGAAAGGAATGCGAAAGACCAAGTCATCTGATCCCATGGTCATTTTCTTTTCATCCGGAACCACGGGTGATCCCAAGATGGTCCTGCATTCACAGGCATACCCGCTTGGTCATATAGTAACGGCACGGTTCTGGCATGATGTCAGAAACAATGACCTGCATTTTACCGTATCAGACACCGGATGGGCGAAGTCTGCATGGGGAAAACTGTTTGGTCAATGGGTCGAAGGGGCAGCAATCTTTGTGTATGATTACCGGAGCAAGTTTAATGCCACTGAGCTCCTCCCTCTCATCGAAAAATACGGGATTACAACATTTTGTGCACCACCGACCATCTACCGGATGCTGATCATGGCCGACCTTCGGAAGTATGACTTTTCTGAACTCCGTCATTGTGTCAGTGCCGGGGAGCTCATCAATCCGGAGGTCATTAAAGCATGGAAGGATGCAACCGGTCTTGAGATATACGAAGGGTATGGTCAGACCGAAACTGTCCTGTGTGTTGGTACCTTCCCCTGCATGGAGCCAAAGTATGGATCGATGGGAAAACCCTCCCCTGGCTGGGTCATTGAACTGCATGATGAGGATGGAAAACCGGTAAAACCAGGAGAGGAAGGATCAATTGCCATAAAAACCGATCCCCGTCCGATCGGATTTTTCATGGAATACTGGGGCAATGAAGAAGCAAACACGAATTCATTCAGAGGAGGTTTTTACTATACCGGCGATCGGGCAATGATGGACAATGACGGTTACTTCTGGTTTGTTGGCCGTGATGATGATGTCATAAAAGCCTCCGGATATCGTATCGGCCCATTTGAAGTTGAGAGTGCAATCATAGAGCACCAGGCAGTCCAGGAAGCAGCAGTTATCGGGTCTCCGGATATAATTCGTGGATTTGTTGTAAAGGCGTTCATAGTTCTCAAGGCAGGATTTGAACCGTCTGATAAACTGGCCCGTGATATTCAGGAATATGTCAAGTCAGTTACAGCCCCCTATAAATATCCCCGGAAGATTGAATTTGTAAAAGAACTGCCAAAAACCATCTCAGGGAAGATTAAAAGAAAAGACCTTCGTGAGATTGAGATGAAGCGGTTTGAAGAAGAGCAGAAGAACGGAACCGGAAAATCCGTATAATTTTGTCTGGTGAGCTGAACCACCTGACATGTTTTTATTCTATTTTTTTAAACCTCTGAGGAATGAATTATAATTTCCTGTATTCAGCCATCTTACTGGCTGGGCTGATTCTACCTGCCGGAGTTCTCGGGCTTGATACCTCTGATGACGGATGGTCGCGTGGGAATCTTCTGGCAGCTCCAAACTGGCTGCTTGCACAGTTTGATGATGAATCAAAAGAGATGAGCAAACTTGACTATTTTGGAACTGACCTCCAGACACCAACCCCGAAACCACCCACATATGAGGATTATGTAAAAGAAGGGTGGAGTTATCTTGAAGGGGGAAGTTTTAAAGATGCACTGAACTCCTTTGAAAAGGCAATCAACCTGAATGGGACCGCACCTGAGGCATGGTACGGCAGGGGACTTGCTCTTGAAAACCAGAAACGGTACCTCTCAGCCATTGATGCATATACCAAGGCCGTCTCATATGCCAAAAATCCCGATTCCAGCTGGGGACCGAATGCAGGAAAGGGAAGAGCATACATTGCAATTCAGCAGTATAAAAACGCAAAAGAATCTCTGACAATTGCAATCAGTCAGTATGAACAGGCCGGAGAAGAACTCCCTGATGAACTCGCATCAATGAACCAGGACCTGGCCAAAGCACTTGAGATGCTTGGTGAGATTGACGCGGCACAGAATACTCTTGAAAAAGCATTATAATCATTTTTTCCCTTTTTATTGAATCAAGAGAACGTATTTATTTCTCGTATCAGATCATGTATGTATGTCAGCTGCAGCTTTCATACCAATACTATTTATCACTGCATTAACGCCATCAGGTGCATTATTTGTCAGTGATACATCATCCAGTGACTATCCGGTGTACCCTTTTAATCCAGCATACGGGGATAGCGAGTACGATGACGGATGGTCACATGGTAGTCTTCTATCTGCCCCGAACTGGCTGCTTGCACAGATAGATCAAAACCTCATGAGTACCGTGCTTGACCAGGGAGTAACTCCAATTCCAACTGAAGTCCCAGAGACCTTTGAAGGATATATTGCAGAAGGGTACGCAGGTCTTGAAGGTGGGAACTATCGTGCTGCATACAATTCATTCAAAAAAGCGATTGAACTTGAATCTACATCATCTGATGCCTGGTATGGAGCAGGTATTGCACTTGAAAGTCAGAAACGATATCTCTCTGCCCTTGAGGCATATGCAAAAGCTATCACCTATGCAAAAGGCGCATCATCTAACTGGGCTTCATATGCAGGAAAAGGAAGGGTATTGTATAATTTAAACCGGTTTAGTGAAGCTCAGACTGCCCTTGAAATGGCAATCTCCCAGTATGAGAATGGTGGTGTAAATGAGCCTGAAGAACTTGAGGAGATATACCGTCTTCTTGAGGAGATAACTGGAAAAACCGGACCCAGTGAAACAGTAATTCCATCGTCGGCATATGTCCCTTCTTCAGCATAACATCTCCTGATACCTCTCCTTTTTTACTTGGCATACCCATGTTTCTGTATGATGAAACACAGGATATTTTGGGCGCCAATACTGTTCTTTTGTACTATTTGCATAATTTGTTCAGCAAATCAGACTTCTGTTGATATGAACCGGGGAATTGAGATAACCCTGGAGAGAGGGATGTGTTTTGGGTCATGTCCGGTATATTCAGTAACTCTTACCGAAAATGGAACCGTACAATGGGTAGGGAAACAATTTGTTGAAGTTACCGGAGAGGCGACAGATCATATTGATCCAGCCCTGGTCATGAATCTTTCCGATACCATAACCGCCGCTGGTTTTTTTGAAATGAATAACACCTACATCGGGTATGATATCACGGATATGCCATCTGTCATCCTTACGGTCCGAAATAATACAACCACAAAACAGATTGAGCATTATCACGGGGATCTCTCTGCACCATTTAATCTTACCATGATAGAAGATGAAGTGGATATTGTAGCACAATCCACCAGATGGATTGGAAACCCAACACTCAACGAAGGAACCTGGGGAGAACCCATCTAATCTTTTGGACGATATTTTGAGTTACAAGGAAGTAAAGAAGCGTATCCATATCATTCTGGATAAACCGGCATGGCATGACCGGGCATCGGTACGTATCCACCTGACTCTTGGATTCATCATTCTCGTGAACACCATCGCAATTATACTTTACACCGTCCGGCCGATTGCAGAAAATTACGGCAATTTCTTGAAGATTGTCATAAATATCTGCATGTTCGTATTTGTCTGTGAATATATCCTCCGGATATGGTCATGTACCGATACGAAAAATCCGGTGCATATGATAACTGACCGGATAAAATATGCGTTTCATGTGTACCTCTTCATTGATCTGATCTCTATTCTGCCAGTATTTATTCCGTTTTTGTTCCCCCAGGACATCATGCTCTTTCGCCTTCTCCGACTCGCATCAATATTCAAACTTGGACGATTTACCCAGTACTCAGATTCACTGGTCCAACTTCGACGGGTTTTGAGAAGGAAGAAAGAGATCTTCGTGATTATGCTCTTTTTCCTGGTGTTCATCATCCTCTTTTCATCGACAATCATGTATGTCGTGGAAAATCCCGCCCAGCCTGATAAATTTTCCAGCATCCCGGCATCGCTCTGGTGGGCAGTTATGACCGTAACCACAGTCGGATATGGGGACATCGTACCGGTTACATCGGCAGGAAAGATGATAGCTGGAATCATAACAATAACCGGTGTCCTTGTTCTTGCGTTGCCATCAGCCATTATGGCAGCCGGATTCATGGAAGAGAGAGAGAGACATAAAAAAAAGATATCTCTTGAGTATTCACAAGAAGAAATCAGGTTGCTTATTCAAAAACTCAACTCACTTCAGAAAAACGGACATATAACCACAGATGAATATGAACAGATTCTGATGCTCATTACATTGAATAAAACGGTGGATTAAAAGAACTCAAATCCTTCTTCCTCTTTTCACCCGGAAAAAGGGATCAAATCCAGAATATTCAGCCTGAAGGTCCCTGATATGCAAAAACCAATATGTATCGTTACCACAATCTGAAACTTCCCATTTATTCTCTCACCGATTGCCATGGCCATCTTCCTTCCATCTCAACTACAAGGGCCCAACTCAGAAATGTCCGGACCAATACCAAAAGCCCAAGCCCTGCAACCCGTTCAAGCGTCTGATCAAGAGCCACGGTTCGGATGATGTCTGCTGCAACAAGCAGTTCCAATCCTAAAAGTAGCCATTGGCCGATGTATTGCCGGTATCCTACCATCTGATCAATTCCGGACAGGACACCTGGTTTTTTGATGAGAAAATATCTGACAGAACCGACGATAATTGATCCAAAAATTACTAAAACGGCACATAATTCAATGATCCGGGAGACGGCATCGATGCATAAAAGAATAAGACTGTCAGGGTCACTCCACAATCCGGGAATCATATCAACACATCGTGCAGAGACGATAAAGAAATTGTGGAATTTTCACAACAGAGTGACAGATTCAGTCTGGTTATCAGATCAGATAGGAGAGAAAATGGAAGGATATACATATGAGGGAAAATCGATGCCATTTTATTTTTTAGAAACCAGTGATTGGAAGAACAATATCCCTGATCTGTATGATTAGTGTTAATACATATGCCCTTCCCGTTGTGCTCGATATGATGCGCAACGCTGAGATTTTGGGTATTAAAGTCCACACCCTTGAAAATGGGACAACTGTGATCGACTGTGGTGTGAGAGAGAATGGGTGTCATGAAGCCGGCCTACAGTTCCTGAAAGTCTGCGCCGGAGGATTAATTGAACCAACCATTGTCCATCAGCCTATTTCCGGCCAGGTGTTTCCTTTCGTTCATCTGACGGTAAAACACCCCATTATTGCCTGTCTTGGTTCTCAGAAAGCAGGCTGGGTAATCAGGAGAAATAACTTTTTTGCGATGGGGTCCGGACCAGCACGGGCACTTGCCTTAAAACCCAAAGGGACGTATCAGGCGATTCAGTATCACGACACTTCAGATATTGCAATAATTGCTCTTGAAGCGGGTGTTCTTCCAGATGAAGACATATGTTCATATATAGCAGAAAAGTGTGGAGTAAAACCCAAAAATCTCTATGCTCTTGTTGCATCTACCCGGAGTATTGTAGGATCTATTCAAATATCCGGAAGAATTGTCACGATGGCAATGCATAAACTCGAGGATATGGGATATGATCTCTCAAATATCGTAAATGCTGCCGGAAGGTCGCCTGTTGCTCCAATAAAAAATACCTTTGAGCAGGCGATGGGGGTTACTAATGACTGTAATATCTATTATGGATCAGTCATGATATCCACACGACTATACTCTGACGAGTTTTCCAGGATCACATCAGATAACTCTGAGATGTACGGAAGACCATTTTACGAATTATTTAAAAATGCAAACTATGACTTTGTCAATATAGGTTCCTATCTCGGATTTTCACCAGCCGAACTAACCGTTAATGACTGTACTACCGGAAAAATATACCATTTCGGCAGGTTAAACGAGGAGGTTCTCCTCGAATCCTTTAACGCTATATACGATAAGATTTAGACAGGGCGGGGTTCTTCCTTGTACCGCTTTTTTGCCATGTCCACATAACTGGTCATTTGTACGGCACCGACAATACAGGCTTTGGCGCATTTCCCACACCCGATGCAGGTGTCAGGGCTTACAACCCACGCCTTTGGAACTTTTTGATCCTCTTTCCCGAGAAGTTCAACTGAACCGGTAGGGCATACTGAAACACAGTCTCCGCAGCCCTCACAAGCAAAGGGTTCAAACCAGGGGAATTTTTTTGGTGTCTTCCCGGTATCTTCTTCTCCCATTCCGGGAAAAGGTTGAAAAAAGATATTATTATATCTGTCTATTTGCCAGGAATGTCAGTCCAGCGTGCCTTCTCCCATGCATCAACTGCATCAGGAGCCATGACATCCAGACGCTGACCTGCCTCTGCACCAGGTTTTGTACAATACAATTCGGCCAGATCTACAACCAGAACTGCATCGGTTGCGATTCCTTCGGCCATCTGTTTGAGTGATTCAAATTCCGGGCCTGACTTCAGGATTTTCCCCTTTCCTTTAAACTGGTAAGCCGCACGAATACCTCCCTGCCTGGATACCCCAAACGCGACCCATGGATTCTTGGTAACAGCAGCCTCAATGAGGCCAATCTCTCCTTTTTCCATCGCAAACGCGACCTGATCAGGCTTTGTAACTCTGGCGAACCGTGAAACGGTAACCAGTGGCACCCCTTCCGGAGTGGCAACACACAGGTGACATCCCATCAGCTCAATCCAGCCTTTCATCCGCTCAGTCAGAATTATTGACATCCTTTACACCTCACTGGATACGCTCTCCGGTTTTTCCTTTCTCAATAGAGTAAATCTCTTCGACATGCAGGACGACAACACCCCGCTGGGCAGGTTTTGGAAATACAATATCTGGTGGGACTTCTTTTGGTGGTTCAAGTGTTGCCCAGTCTCCCCATTTGTCTAAAATTTCCTTGGCCTTAACTCCGTACCAGTCAAATTCCGGGGGGAACCCATACTCAATATCAACTGCTTTCCCTTTGAAAACCCAGTCACGCCCAGCATCCATCGGATGGCAGATTGCGATACTACACTCAGGATTTTCCTTCAGGTTCATCTTAGTCTTGAGCAGAAACATATCTGAAATCAGAATTTTATCATCACCATGCGTTGCAACAAATCTCATGGCAGCGATATTTGGTTTACCGTCAAGGCTGGAGGTAGCCATATGAATAAGACTTCCACCCTTCCCTGGAACCCGTAAGGCTTCTTTCATCTCATTGGTGAATGTAACCATGTTCCATCTCCATTTCTATATGAAAACAGGATATGCAGAGAATAATAGTTTACTATTTTATTCTCTTACTTAACCGGGTAACCAAATGCGGCAGTTCCGGCTTTTCCTAAATCTTCTTTCAGAGCCATTTTAACGAGCTGTGTGATGTAATATGGTGTCAGATTCATCTCTTTACAGGTCATCCGCATTACTGAAACACACGCAGGGCAGATGAAACAGTACCCCTCAGCACCGGCGTCTATTGCATCCTGAATGTTCATATGCTGGAATTTCATTGCCCGTTCATGCTGGGTGTGAAAGATACTGCAGCAACAACAAAGCCGATTGTCTCCGGTGTACTTTCTTTTGTCTTCAACACAGGTAACGCCAATCAGACTGAGTATTTCCTCAAGCCAGTCTCTCCAGATCTCACCCTCCTTTGCTGCATAACGCGTAGTACACCCTCCCTGATATGCCATCTTCATGTTTAGCGGAGTAATTTTGTCTTTGTGATCACGGAGCCAGTTTCTGATATACTCAAGGATGTGAACCGGTTTGAAAGGAACTTCAATGCGATCCTGGATTGCGACGGTTGTCAGAACATTATAACAGGCATCATGTGTGAATACAATTTCAGAAACTCCGTATTCTTTTGCTGCATCAGCCAGGTTTTTGACCAGGGTTGGAAGAAATTCATAAGGTCTGGAGCCCCGTCCAAGATGAGTCTCAGTAAACCCGCAACAATAATCCCCTCCTCCGATGAGTGTGGTCTCATCAAACATAATGCCAGTTAAAAATTCCTGCTGTGGAACAACCTCATAGATACCACACAGAGAAATTAACGCACCACCAGGCTTTCCTGGTCTGACAATCTTTGGTTTTACCAGCCAGTCAGAAGCGGGTTTTGCATTGCTCGGAATCCCTAATACCTGCGTCTGCTCCTGTCTCCATAATATCAGGTCCCAGGGATTTGCTCCAAGTGGACAGTATTCATTACAGGCAGCACAGGTGATACACTCCTTAAGAATTGGAGCCATTTCCCCTTTTATTAACGCACTTATCTGCTCTTTTGTCTCTTTTTCATTGTATGAGACATAGGGACACTTTGTCAGGCATTCCCCTTTGCACCGGGAAAAATCACACTTTGCAGCATCAAAACCCATATGAGACAGTCGCTTTTCAGAGAGAAAAGATCTGTTCTTTGATTCTTTCACAAATCCTATCCATTGATAAGGAATGGTGAGAAATCCTCCATGAGTTTTATGGAGTTTCGCCCTGATCAGAATTCCGAAAAAATATCGAATAATCTGACATACACGCATTCACTGCTCTCTACAGTCCAGGTGCCCTTCCTCCTTCTCTCCGGGGATGTAGTGTCTTTCTCTAATCCTGCGGCCCAGTCTCTCCTTGGAATCAACACACTCAATAAAGTAAAGATTACGTCAATTTTTCCGGAAAAACAACCGGATGGCACTCCGTCAAGTTCACGATGGACTGACGCAATATGGAGAACGACGCCAAATTCTCCTCAAATCTGTACCATTTACCTGCAGAAGAGTGATGGAGAATTATTTCCTGCAGAGGTAAGGATCTCCTCTTCTGACATCGAAGGAATTACCCACATATGCGCGATTATTGATACCTCAAAAGAAGTCGCAGAAAAAAACCGGGCTGATGATCTTTCCCGGGAGTTAAAACAGAAATCTGTCTGGTATGAAGCAATTCTTGACGCCATCCCATTCCCGATATCTGTTACCGATCCAGAGATGATCTGGACCTATGTCAATACAGCAGTTGAAAAATTCAAACGGACCACCCGGCAGAAACTTGTCGGTAAAAAGTGCGGGAATGTTGCAGGCATTGAAAAACTCCGGAGAGGAATTACTGAAACCTTTTTTGAAGACCATGGGATGCACTTTAAAATTGATGTTGCGTTCCTTCATGATCGTGAAGGTAAGGTAATCGGACAGGTGGAAGTAGTCCAGAACATCTCAAAGATAGTCGAGCTTCAAACAAGAGCAGAACGTATCGTTCGTGAAAATCCAATTCCAATGCTCATCATCGATCCAGCATATAAAATAGTTCAGACAAACGATGCATTCCTGTCACTTACCAATTATACCAATGATGCTTTGAAATCCATATCGTTCCGTGACTTTACCCAGGTGACAAAGAGTACCCTGGACATTGCCGGTGTCTTTTCAAGTCAGAAGAATAAGTCCGGGGAGGTTATCTATCGGTTTCCATCCGGAGAAAAAGAACTCGCCCTATTTGCAATCCCCCTGGTGGATGGAGAAGGCAACACGAGTGATGTTCTCATCTGCATGGTAGACATGACCAATGAGCGGAATACAGATCGAATGCTGCAACGGAGCATTCATGAGCTCGGCGGAACTCTTGCGACAATTGCCGGAAAAAATCTTGCGATCTCTGTATCATGTGATAATTCAGATCCACTGTGTGAGGTTAAGACCGACCTCGACAACGCAATATCCAATATCAGAAAAACTCTTGCAGACATAACTGACCAGGTCCAGGTGCTTGAATCATCAATGGAGACGATCGGAAATGAAACTGTTCAGATATCAAAAGGGGCAGAGAAAGTAGCATCAACTGCTGAAACCACAGCGTCAAAGATGAAAGAACAGGTCGTCGCCATAACTGAATTACTGCAAAGCATCGAAGGCCTTTCAGCTTCTTTTGAAGAGATAGCCAGCACTTCTCAGGAGGTGATGACACTTGCCAATACTGCCACACAGTCAGGCCAGTCAGCTCTCATGCAGGGGAATGAAGCCTCGAAAAAGATGGAAGCTGTTGAGACAATCTCACGAAAAGCGGTTGAGGAAATCGGAGATCTGAATATAAAAATTACAGATATCTCAAAGGTTGTGAAGGTTATTGCAGATATTGCAAATCAGACAAATCTGCTTGCTCTTAATGCTGCAATTGAGGCTGCCAGGGCAGGAGATGCAGGAAGAGGATTTGCAGTCGTCGCTGGAGAAGTCAAGAACCTTGCAGGAGAATCACGTCGGGCGACCGAACATATTGAACAAGTGATATCTGAAATAATATCCCAGAGTCAGAAGACATCCGGACTCATGACAAATGTATTTGACGAGATCGTTGTCGGGATCGGAAGTGTAAAACAGACCGTTGATGCCCTTGAACAGATTGTGGGGGACATTGGTAGTGCTGCAACAGGCATTGGTGAGATCACCAGGGCAAATGAGAATCAACTGGTTGAGATTGAACGGATAAGCGGAGGTGTATCACTCATCAGTGAAATCGCCATGGATAACGAAGAGAAGATATCTGGATTAGCCACAATAGCAGAGACAACCAGTGAATCACTTGAAAAGGTTATGGCTGAGTCATCCGAAGTTCAGGAGATGTCTGCACGACTCAAAACAGACCTTGGTGAATTTACCCTCTGAATTTTATCCTCTGATCGTTGGGTAAAAGGGTTCCATGAACCGGCGATCTTTAATAAATAATTATCTGAATTATAACTCATGGAACAAGAAATCCTCACCAAGGGGAGTCTCCTAGCCCGAGGTATTTTTGCTGTAATTATCGGAATTCTCTGTTTTACCATTCCGATGGCGATGGAAGCAGTCATTGCCTATATTGTGGGAATATTCCTGCTTATTATATCCCTCATGACCGGGGGAATGAGCCTGTCATCAAGACAGCCAGGAAGATGGCCTATCCTGATCCTTGCAATCATCGGGGTGATAATTGCCATTCTGACATTTATATCTCCGTTCTCAATGGTCGTTGCAATTACAATTTTGATTGCTGCCTGGGCGATAATTACCGGTATTACAGAACTATTCGTCGCCTATTCCTTTAAAGAACTTCCATTCAGAGCACTTTTAGGAGTTAACGGCTTCATTGGTGTACTCTTTGGTATCCTGATTGCCTTTGCACCTATCCCGACAGCCGGATCTTTGGTTCTCATCATCCTACTTGGCATTTATTGTCTGGTATTTGGTATTATCAGTATCATTGCCGGTCTGATGATGAAAAAAGGTGAGATGGTCATCACATACTGACGAACAAACCTATTTCTTTTTTATGGATTCGCAGTGACCATCAGATATGGTACCTGTTCCAGTCCTGCCGACGACCCTTGGCTCTTTAACACTTGAAAATCCGTTTATTCTTGCATCCGGACCACCAACTGCCAGTGCAGATCAAATTCGGCATGCTTTCTCACTTGGCTGGGGAGGTGCGGTCATTAAAACAATCACACCAGACGGGATGGTTATCGAGGATGTATCCCCTCGGTTTGCAGCCTGGAAAGATCAGGAGTCACATCTTCTCGGATTTGAAAATATCGAACTCCTGAGCAAAAAGAGCGTATCATACTGGCTGGATGAGATCCCACAGATAAGAAAAGAGTTTCCAGAGAAAATCCTGATTGCCAGTATCATGGCCGGAATGGATCCGAAAGAATGGCAACATCTTGCTTCACAGGTGGCATTTGCAGGAGTCCAAGCCATCGAACTTAATTTCTCCTGCCCTCATGGGATGCCGGAACGGGGACTTGGGGCTGCAATCGGAGGAGATGCAGATCTTGTTAGAACTCTGACCGGATATGTCAGGGATGCAATTTCAATTCCGCTCATAGTAAAACTCACCCCGAATGTTACTGATATTGTCCCGATAGCACAGGCTGCAGTTGAAGGTGGAGCAGATATGATATCAGCTATCAACACCGTCCAGAGCCTTATGGGTGTTGACATCGAGACATTTGAGCCTGCACCGTCCGTTGCCGGATACTCTACTTATGGAGGATATTCTGGACCAGGAGTAAAACCGATTGGGCTTCGGGTAGTATCACAAGTTGCCCGCAGTACTAATGTTCCGGTCATAGGAATAGGAGGTGTCAGTTCTTTTGAGGATGCAACGGAATACCTCCTGGTCGGAGCGTCAGCAGTTCAGGTCTGTACCGCAGTCATGTGGGGAGGAGCAGGGATCATCAGGGAAATGCTCGCCGGTCTGTCCGGATATCTGCAAAGAAAAGGGTACCGCAGTCCGGATGAGATAAGGGGAAAAGCCTTACCACATCTCACCAGTCATGAGAGCCTTGACCGGAAAAACAGGCTCATTCCTGTCATCGATGTGAAAACCTGTAAAATATGTGGTCAATGTGTAATCTCATGTCGTGATGGTGGATATCAGGCATTGATCCTTACCAGGGAAGGGGTAATCCTGGATCCTGATCGGTGTGATACCTGTTCACTCTGCTCACTGGTGTGTCCAACCGGGAGCATACGGATGAAACTATCACAACCCTGAATCCATTTTTCCTGGCGAGAATATCGTTCAATATGAATCTTGAATGAACCGCGATATATTCTCATTTATTTTTCTCTGATTCAAGAAATTCCCTGCATAAATAAGGCTCGATAAAATCTCTGAACTCTTCAGGAGAACATGAACTCCGGCACTCAGGGACCACGGTCTCAACACTCGCAAGATGTCTTTCCATGAGATCACAGGGAAAATCAGCACATAATCCACAATGAGCGAGATTTTTCTCCAGAACACAATTTCGGATCTCACAATCTCCACCTATTCTGACAGGGTGCTCATCGTCAGGTTTCAGACATCCATCACAATTCAAGACACTTGGAGGAACATCAAGTCCGTAAATCTTGTTCCAGGTCAGATGAACCCGACTCCGATCGGTATCGCTGTGGATATTTTCTTTATAAGCAGGGCATTTCCGGCAATGAAATCCACATCGCCCACGAACATCTCCATTTTCCATAT